>JALHMO010000209.1 GCA_022844015.1 Reyranella sp.
ACCCGACTGGGCGCCACTGGTGTGGCGCGCTCCCAGCGAAAGAATGAATCAATGCACCGGATCGAGCACCACGACCGGAATCTCGCGGTCGCCGGCCTTTTTCTGGTAGTCGTCGTAGGGCGGCCAGAAAACGGCGGCGTCCTTCCACAGCCTGGCGCGCTCCTCACCCTGGGCGGTGCGGGCCCTGGCCCGCATCTTTGCCGTGCCGACCTGGATCTCGACGTCTGGGTTGGCCAGCAGGTTGCGATACCAGCCGGGATGCTCCGGCGCGCCGCCCTTCGAGGCGACGATGTAGTAGCTGTCGCCGGTGCGGCCGTAGAACAACGGGAACAGGAACTTCTGCCCCGACTTGCGCCCGGTCGTGATCAGCAGCAGCGAGGGCACCTCCCGTGGCGGCAGGTTGGGCAGGCTGATCGTGTACATGTGCCCTTCCTTGCCGCCGCTCGAGAGATACTTGTCGACGTGATCGACCATCCACTTCGGCATGTTGGGGGCGAGCTTGGCTTCGCTCATGACTGTCTCCTCAAGTCGGCAGCCGCGTCGACTGCCAGGTTACCATCTGCCAACGCCCGTTGCGTCTGGCGTAGACATCGGTGAAGCGCACGCCGAAAGCGAGCGGCGATCCGTTGGCCGTGACCTCGATCTGGGCGATCCCGGTCAGCACCACGGCGTCGCCGAGATCCTGCGCCTTCACCTCGGACGGCTCGACCCCCGTATAGACGGTGGCGCCCGACACCATGGCGTCGATCAGGGATCGCTTGGTGTCGAGGCGGGCCGAGGAATGCGCATAGACCAGGTCGTCGGCCAGCAGGCTCTCGAGCGTCGCGATGTCCTTGGCCGCCATCGCCTGCATGCGTTTCCTGTCGAGGTCGATGATCATCTGTCCGTTGTCAGCCATATCGGTCTCCCCTCGTCGGCTTGCAAGGCCCCGCCATCTCGGGCCACGTCATTCGTAGTTGAGCTTCAGGCCCGGTGTCGGCCACTGCATCGTGCCGAGCCGGCCGGAATCGGACAGCGTGATGTAGGCGGTGCGCCGGTCGGCGCCGCCGAAGCAGATGTTGGTCGGATAGATGTCGGGCATCTTGACCTCGCGGACGATCGCGCCGGCGGGCGAGATCTCGGTGATCATGCCGGTGGTGAGCGTTGCCACGGCGATGTTGCCGTTCTCCAGCACCGCCAGGCTGTCGAAGCGGGCGGGACCGGGCATGCCGGCGATCACGCGGCCGCCGTGCGGCGCATGGCCGGTCGGCTTGCGCAGCACGCCCGGCCCTTCGACGTCGAAGGCCCACAGCCGCGCCCCCTCGGTGTCGGCGACGTACAGCGTCTTGCCGTCGGGCGACAGGCTGCAGCCGTTCGGGCTCAGCATCGGATAGGCCAGGGTCACGATCTTCGAGCCGTCGGGCAGGGCGTAGTAGACGCCGCCGTGATCGCGGTGGCGCGCGTAGCGCTTGCCGAGATCGGTGAAGTAGAAGCCGCCCTGCTTGTCGAACACGAGATCGTTCGGGGCCGACAGGTTGTGGCCGTCGCACGCGGTGTAGAGCGTGGTGACCGCGCCGGTCGCGCGGTCGAGCCGCTGGACCGCGCCGTGCTTGTAGTCCGGATGCGGGCCAACGCCCATCGACGAGCCCTCGACATAGCGGCTGCCGCCGTTGTTGCAGAGATAGAGCGCGCCGTCGGGCCCGACCGCGAGACCGTTCGGCCCGCCACCGGTCGCCGAGAACAGCGACACCTTGCCGTCCGCCGTCACGCGCGAGCAGCGGTTGTTGCGGATCTCCGTCAGGATCACCGAGCCGTCGGGCATCGCGACCGGCCCCTCGGGAAAGCCGAGCCCCGTCGCCAGGATGCGTACCTCTGCCATGCGTCTTCTCCCTTTCACGTCGTTGGCGACAGATCAGGCGCCCGCCGGCCCCGTGTCAATGTGCTAGACAAGGGCAATGTCGAGGGACGATTTCGGCCTGCCCGAGCTTGGCGCCGGCGAGGCGGCACACTTCTTCAGCATCTCGCCTGCGACCCCGCTGGAGTGCCTGTCGGCGCGCTTCCGCCGGCATGCCTACGCACCGCACACGCACGACTCGTTCGTGGTCGGCACGATCGTCGCGGGGTGCGAGACCTTCATGATCGGCGGCAGGCGCCACTATGCCGGGCCAGGGGATCTCTGCCTGATCGCGCCCGGCGTCGTTCACGATGGCCAGCCGGCCGGCGACGGCTATGCCTATCGGATCAGCTACCCGACCGTCGACTACCTGCTCGATGTGGCGGCCGACGCGGCCGGACGCCGGCGGCCGGGGACGCCGTCCTTTCCCGCCCCGATCGTTCGCGATCCCGAGCTGGCGCGGATGCTCGTCGCGGGACACGGCCTTGCCGAGCGGCACGGCAACTCGCTCGAGGCCGACGAGTTGCTTCTGCGGTTCTTCGGGCGGCTGCTGTCGCGCTACGGCGACACTGCAGGTCCCGTTGCCGCGGCACCCGGCGAGACTGGCCCCGTGGCGCGTGCCCTGGACTACCTCGACGCGCATTTCGCCGACGCGATCGACCTCGTCACCCTGGCCGGCGTCGCCGGCATCCCGCGGACACGGTTGATCAGGGCGTTCGACCGGCAAACGGGATTGACGCCGCACTCCTGGCTGACCGACCGGCGCGTGCGGCACGCCCGCGTGATGCTGTCCCGGGGCACGGCGCCGGCCGCCGTTGCCGCCGCGTGCGGGTTCTATGATCAGAGCCATCTCAACCGGGCCTTCAAGGCCCGCATCGGCGTCGCCCCCGGCGCGTTTCAGGCCGGGCACCGGCACAACCGGACGCACTGACGCGGCCCTGCGGACCTGGTGGAGTGGAGCGTGTCACTCCCTTGGTTGGGCGCCAGCTTTTCGGTTCTCCTCCCCAGCGAAGCTCCTACGGAGTGGACAGATCTCAGGTTCGGGCTCACCGAAATGGGAGAAGACGTTCATGAGTCCTCTCCGCCCGCTTAGCGGGGGGAGAGTATGGGGCCCCGCGCGACGCGGGGGGGAGGAGAGGTGGGTGGTTGCGACACCATCGATGCTGGATGACCCTATGACCCACCTCTCCTAGCCTCTCCCCCCGCTTCGCGGGCGGAGAGGAACATGAGTGGTCCACTCCGTAGCAGCTTTGCTGGGAGGAGAACCGAAAGGCCGCGCTTGTGCTTGGGCAAGGTGCCTCGGTCCAGAAGAGCATGAGCGCCATGGAGATCGCGCGGCGCCCGCGCGTCACTTTTGTCCAAGCCTGGCCGCGCTCGATCGCCCACATGGGAGCGGTGCAATCGACCCGAGCAAGCGCAGGCCCCCTCATGCCCGACAGGCCGACCGGCAAATCACCGCACGAACCGACCGCTTTCGCCGACTTTCGCGATGGCGTCGTCGCGACCCTGCCGGCCATGGCGGCGGCGACGCCGTTTGCCTTCCTGCTCGGCGCGCTGGCGACCGACAAGGGGTTGTCGACCTTGGAGACCGGGCTGATGTCGGCGCTGGTGTTCGCCGGCAGCGCGCAGTTCATCGTGCTCGATACCTGGCAGTCGCCGGCGCCGTGGCTGCTGGTCGGGCTGGTGACCTTCGTCGTCAATTTCCGCCACGTCTTCATGAGCGCCTCGGTCCTGAGGCACATGGGCTCGTTCTCGCCCGGCGCGCGCTGCGCCGCGCTGCTCTTCCTGGCCGACGAGAACTGGGCATTTGCCGAGGCGAGGGCCGCGCGCGGGCGGCTGACCGTGGCCTACTACGCCGGGCTGTCGGGCTTCTTCTATCTCAACTGGGTGGTCTCGACCGTGGCCGGTGCCTATGTCGGCCGGCTGATCCGCGATCCGCGCGCCTGGGGCTTCGACTTCGCCTTCATCGCCATCTTCATCGGCCTGATCGTCGGCTTTCGCAGCCGTCCGGGCTTCGTCGTCACCGTGACGGCGAGCGCGGGGACGGCGACGCTGGTGCATCTGATCCAGCCGGGGCCGCTGTCGATCGCCCTCGGGGCGGCGGCGGGAGTCCTTGCCGCAGCGATCGCGGCCGGGCCCGCCGGGGCGCGGCGATGAGCGCAGACACCCTGGCAGCGATCGCCGCGATGTCGCTCGCGACCATCGCCACCCGGTTCGCCGGCCTGATCGTGCCGGCGGGCTTCGCGCGACGCGGCCGGCTCGAGGCGGCGTTCGAGGCGATGCCGGTGGCCGTCCTCGCGGCCATCATCGCGCCGACCGTGCTGGCGACAGGCTGGCCGGAAACCGCGGCGGCGCTGATCACGCTGATCGTCGCCTGGCGGTCGCCGCTGATCGCCGTCGTCGTCGCGGGAGTGGCCTCGGCGGCAGCTTTGCGCGCGCTGGCGCCGATGCTGTGAGAGCACTTGTGCTGTGAGGGCACCGGTTGACGGGGCCGGTCACGCCTTTAACGTGTGCGCCCGCCGCCACCAGGAGGACGTCCCATGGCGAAACGATCGAATACGGCCAGCAGGCGCGCCCGCGCCTGCCAGGCGCTGATGGACAAGGTGCATGCCATCACCGCAACGGAAGGCATCAACCCGTCGACCCTGCATGCCATCAAGCTCAGGCTGGTCGCCCTGGCCAATCGCGCCGACCTGTTCCCGCTGGACGATTTCGCCATGCCGGTCGCCGAGGGCCGCACGCATCCCCTGCTGGTCGAGGACAATGACGGTCATGGCCTCTACCTGACCATCAGCCTGCCCGGCAAGGAGGCGGCGGCGCACGACCACGGGATCTGGTGCGCCAACGCCGTCATCTCGGGTCGCGAGCGGCACGACTTCTATCGCCGCGTCGACGACGGCAGGCAGGCCGGGCGCGCCGAGGTCGTCAAGGTGGGCGAGGTGATGGTCGCACCGGGCAGCGGCATGGTGATGGCGGATCACGACATCCATGCCACCGAGGTGGTGAGCGACCACCCGGCGATCGGCCTCGCGCTCTACGGCTATGCCCTGACGCGCTTTCCCTCGGTTGCCTGGTTCCATCCCGATCTCATGTCGGTGCGCGCGACGGCGTCGCGCCGCCACGCCGGTGTCGCACGATGAGCGAAGGACAGAGCGTGTTCCGCGTCACCGTGCGCAACAGCGAGCGGACGATCGATTGTCCGTCCGATCGCACCATCCTGCAGGCCGCGATCGCCGCCGGCATCGACTATCCCTATGCCTGCGCCACCGGAAACTGCGCGACCTGCATCTCGAAGCTCGAGACGGGCGAGGTCGCGCTGCTGCCGCGCGCCGACGCGGCGCTGGGCGAGGCGCAGCGCCAGGCCGGCCTGACGCTCGCCTGCCGCGCCCGGCCGCGGAGCGACGTCACGATCAGCTGGGTGGCGCGGACCGGCGGCTGATTGCGGCACACCATTCGAGGAGCTCCATGCAGATCGGCTTCAACCTGCCCAACTCCGGGCCTGTCTCGCCCGTCGAGACCATGACGGAGATCGCCGCTGCGGGCGAGGCGATGGGTTTCGATTACCTGACCCTGACCGACCACGTGGTGCTGCCGAACCTCAAGGTGCCCGGCTATCCCTACTCGGAGAGCGGCGAGTTCTACGAGGCCGATCCGATCGAGCGGCACGAGCAGCTGATCGCCATGGCCTTCATCGCCGCCAGGACGAGCCGCATCCGGCTGGTCGCCGCGGTGATGGTGGTGCCGCATCGGCCGGCCGTGCTCGCCGCCAAGATGCTGGCCACGCTCGACGTGCTGTCGGGTGGGCGGCTGGTCGTCGGCATCGGTGCCGGCTGGCTGAAGGCCGAGTTCGATGCCGTGGTCCACACGCCGTTCGCCGAGCGCGGCACGGTGACCGACGAGTACATCGATGCCTTCCGCGTCCTGTGGACGGAGGCGCAGCCGAGCTTCGCCGGCAAGTACACCCGTTTCGCCGGCATCGTGCTCGAGCCCAAGCCGGTGCAGCGTCCCCATCCGCCGATCTGGGTGGGCGGCGAGAGCGGCCCCTCGGTGCGCCGCGCCGCCCGCGTCGGCGACCTGTGGTACCCGATCGGCAGCAACAACCAGCATCTGCTCGATACGTTGCCGCGCCTCGAGGCAGGCATTGCCCGGCTGCGCAAGGCCACCGCCGCCGCCGGACGCGACCCGGCCGCCGTGCAGGTCGGCTATCGCGTCAAGCGCTACGGCAGCGCGGTGCCGCCGCTCGCCTCGGATGGCGGAAGGCGGCTGTTCTCGGGCAGCGAGGCCGACATTCTGGCCGACCTGCGCGCCCTGCAGGGTCTCGGCGTCAGCGCCATCGACATCGATTTCGGCCGTCCAACGGCGGCCGCGATGATCGCCGAGATGCGCCGCTTCAAGGCGGCCGTCATCGACCGGATGTGAGGGGCGCTCCGCGCCCCCCTCCTGTCATCCTGAGCGCAGCGAAGGATCTCATCGCCAGAAGTTCCAGAGTACACTGGTACTACACGGCGATGAGGTCCTTCGCTCTGCTCAGGACGACAGAAAAGTTCGCGGTAGCGACCTCATCAATCGCCAAAAATCGACTACCGAGAAAGTCACAGGCTCTCAGCATGAGGTGGGACAGGGTCGAGACGTGCATATTGTCGATCGTCGGGCACGCAAGAATGTTCTCATGCCAGAGAAGCCGCGCGCAGCGCACCGCCGCGTTGCCAGGGCCGCGCCGCGCTCCTAGAGTCGAGGTCGGCTCGCGAGGCAGGACCGATGGAACACAGGCTTGCGGCGGTTCTCGCCGCAGACATGGTCGGTTACAGCCGGCTGATGGAGATCGATGAGCGGGGTACGCTGGCCCGCCTGCGGGCTCATCGTATCGAGCTGATCGATCCGGCGGTCGCCAAGAACCAGGGGCGTATCATCAAGACGACCGGCGACGGCATGCTGGTCGAGTTCCAGAGCGTGACCGACGCAGTCAGGTGTGCCGTCGAGATCCAGGAGCGCATGGGTCGGCGCAATGCCGACGTGCCGGACGGCCGGCGCATCGAGTTTCGCATCGGCATCAATCTCGGCGACATCATCTTCGATGATGGCGACATCTATGGCGACGGGGTCAACATCGCCGCCCGGGTCGAGCAGCTCGCCGATGTCGGCGGAATTTGCGTCACCGCGGCGGTCCACGGCCAGGTCGACGGTCGCCTCGATATCGCTTTCGAGGATCTGGGCGAGAAGCTCCTGAAGAACATCAGCCGGCCAGTGCGGCTCTACCGCATCGTCGGCGACCTCGCCGAACCGGGGCGCGCCGCCGCGCAGGCGGCGCCGGGCGTGCACAAGGTCGCGGTGAGCAAGCCCACGATCGCCGTGCTGCCGTTCGCCAACATGAGCGGCGACCCCGAGCAGGAGTTCTTTGCCGACGGCCTCACCGAGGACATCCTGACCGAGCTCAGCCGGCGTCGCGAGCTGTTCGTGATCTCGCGCACCTCGACCTTCGTCTACAAGGGCCAGGCGGCGAACCTGCGCGAGGTCGCCCAGAAGCTGGGGGCCCGCTATCTCGTCGAGGGCAGCGTGCGCAAGGCGGGCGACCGCGTGCGCATCACGGTTCAGCTGATCGACACGGCGAGCGATGCCCACATCTGGGCCGAGCGCTTCGACCGCAAGCTCGACGACGTGTTCGCCATCCAGGACGAGATCACCTCGTCGATCGTCGCGATCCTGCCCGGCCGCCTCGAGGCGGCGCAGCAGGACCAGGTCGCGCGCATGAAGCCCTCCAGCATGGCGGCCTACGAGTGCGTGCTGGCCGCCAAGGTCCTGCATCACCGCAGCACGCGGGAGGACAACGCCGAGGCCCAGAAGCTGATCGCCCGGGCGCTGGCGCTCGATCCCGACTACGCCCACGCCCGCGCCTGGCGCGGCTGCATCCTCGGCCAGGCCTGGGGCTACGGCTGGTGCGAGGACCGGGAAGCGACCTTCAACGAGGTGGTGTTCGAGTGCGACAAGGCGATGGCGCTCGATGACAACGATGCCGACGTTCATCGCATCCTGGCGGCCGTCGCCATCACCCGCAGCGACATGACGCGCGCCCGCTTTCACCAGGATCGGGCCCTGGCATTGAACCCCAACTACGACCTGGTGGTCGTCCAGATGGGCGAGCTGTTCACCTGGCTCGGCCGGTCCGAGGAAGGGGTCGAATGGATTCGCAGGGCGATGAAATTGAATCCCCACCATCCTGCGCGCTTCTGGAGCCATCTCGGCAAGGCCCATTTCGTCGGCCGGCAGTACGGCCAGGCGATCGAGGCCTTCATGCATCTCTCGGCAATGGACGCCCAGCAGCACGCCTTCGTCGCGGCCTGCCATGGCTGGCTGGGCGACCGGACCGCGGCGTCCGCGCACGTCGCCCGGGTGCGCGAGCTCGATCCCGCCTTGGACACGCCGGCGCTGCTGGCGACGATGCACTACGCCAACGACGCCGACCTGCAGCATCTCCGAGAAGGATTGGCGAAGGCGGGATTCTAGATCGCCCTTGCCCATCGGTCCGACTTCGTCGAGCGCGCCGATCTCGCCGAGGAATTCGCCGGCATCGTGCGCATTGAAAGGACGGTCGAGGCTGGTACTGCCGATTGCAACGCTCGTGTGAAGCGGTTCACAATGAAAGCGCTGGAAGGGGGCGGCCAAGCGGTGATGATCACCAAGGGTCCTGTGCGGAGACCAGTGGCCCGCGGAGCAGCTGCGACAGGTGCAGGAACCGGGTTGACGGCGCAGGAGCTGGTTCGCCGCCATCCCTTCTTCTCGTCGTTGGCGCCACCCGAAAGCAAGGTACTGCTGCGCCACATGGTGGTGAAGCGCGCCGCCGCCGGCGAGGTGCTGTTCCACAGGGAAGAGCCCGGCGATGGGCTCTACGCGATCTTGTCGGGCCGCATTGCCTTCACGGTCGGATCGCCGGAGGGCAAGGAGCTCATCCTGAACGTGCTGGGTCCCGGCGAGTTCTTCGGCGAGATCGCCCTGCTCGACGGCAAGGGCCGCTCGGCGTCGGCGGTGGCGCGCGATCCCGCCGAGCTGGCCTTCATCGGCCGCGCGGATTTCCTCGACTTCCTGGGTCGCCGGCCGGAGGCGATGCTGCGCATCATCGAGCTCCTCTGCGCCCGCCTGCGACGCGCCACCGACTACATCGAGGATTCGGCTTTCCTCGATCTGCCGGCGCGATTGTCCAAGAGCCTGCTGAGCCTGGTCGACGGCCGGGACCGGAACGCTACGGCGACCATCCGCATTTCCCAGGAAGAGCTGGCCGCGATGCTCGGCGTGTCGCGCGAGCGGGTGAATCGGCAACTGGCCGTGTGGTGCGATCTCGGCATCCTCGAGCAGGGGCGGGGCCGCGTCGTGGTGCGCGACGAGGGGGCACTCGCCCGGATGGCCAATGGGATGCCGTGACAGCGGGACGACACGGGCGGCAGCCGTGATCGTCACCGAGGCGCGCAGCAGAGAAGTTAGTTCAGCGTAGAGTGGCGTAGATCACATTATGTGAAAGGACCGACCACTATCCTGAAAGCAAGGCACACAGGCTGGGGAGATCAGGGGTTGTCCTTTCGCGGAGAGTAGCAGCGGTATCGGCCGGCGTTCGCGCGGGCCAGGGAAGCGGCGCGGTACCGTACGTTGGAGTCAATCCGAGCCGGATGCTGCATCGCCATGGCAAATCGACCTCGTCGACTCTCAGTCATCCTTCACGCCGACCTCTCCGGCTACGTCCGCCTGATGGAGGGCGGCGAGGACCGAACGGTCGACCGTCTCAAGACCGTGCGGTCCGAGGTCTGGCGGCCGGCGCTCGAGACGGGAGGAGGGGCCGTGGTGAACATCGAGGGCGATTCGGTCCTGGCCGAGTTCGGATCGGCGCTCGCCGCCGTCGCGACGGCGATCGACATCCAGGAGCGCATGGCGTCGTTCAACGGCATGCTCGAGACGGAAGAGCGCCTGATGTTCCGCATCGGCCTGCATCTCGGCGAGGTGATCGTCGACGACGAGACCAACAGCATCTTCGGCGACGGCGTCAACCTCGCGGCCCGCATCCAGGCCATGGCCGATCCCGGGGGGATCGCGGTGTCGCGTGCGCTGCGCGACATCGCCGAGGTGCGCACCGAGTACGACTTCGTCGACGGCGGCGAGCATCGGGCAAAGAACGTCAGCCGTCCATTGCAGATCTACCATGTCCGGTCCCGCGTGGGATCGATGCAGACCACCACCACCATCGTTCCGCAGGCGATCCTGCGCTTCCATGGGATCGATCATGCCGGCAAGAAGTATGCTTTCGACGTCGACCTCGACAGGTTGATGACCCGGCGCCAGGGGCTGGTGCTCGGGCGGGACGTCGACCAGTGCGACATCGTCGTTGCCCATTCGACGGTGTCGCGACGCCATGCCCGGCTGGTTTTCGCCTCGGGCGCGCTGCTGCTCGAGGATCTCAAATCGACCAACGGCACGGCGGTGGATGGCGTGGCAGTCCGCCCCGGAACGCCGCGCTCCATCCAGGCCGGTGCCAGGCTCACCCTCGGCGAGGTCGACCTGTCGGTCGGCGGAGAGTGAAATGAGGCGGGGGACGCCCTGGAACCGGCTCCCGTCGAAGCAGCGGTGCAGCACCGTGCGGTCCTGAATGTCGGGCGTCTCCGAAAGGGCCGACATGGCGCAGGGCGCGCTGCGTGGCGTGCTGCCGGCCGGCACGGAGCTGCGTGGCTACGAGATGACGGGCATCCTGGGCCAGGGCGCGTTCGGCATCACCTACCGGGCGCGCGACCTCACGCTGCACCGCGACGTTGCCATCAAGGAGTACCTGCCGACGACCCTTGCCCTGCGTGAGGGGCACACGACCGTCGTGCCGCGCTCGCCCGAGCACGCCGAGCAGTTCGCCTGGGGGCGCGAGCGCTTCCTCGAGGAGGCCCGAACCCTGGCGCGGCTCGATCTCACGACGGCGATCGTGCGCGTCTACGACTTCCTCGAGGCCAATGGCACTGCCTACATGATCATGGCGCTGGTCGAGGGCGAGACGCTCGGCAAGCGCCTGCAGCGCGAGCAGCGCCTGGGGCCGGAGGCGATCGAGCAGCTGTTGTTCCCGCTGCTCGACGGGCTCGAGGAGGTGCACGCGGTGGGCTTCCTGCACCGCGACATCAAGCCGGCCAACATCATGGTCGACGAGAAGGGTGACCCGACGCTGATCGATTTCGGCGCCTCGCGCGCGGCGATGGCGCAGCGCACCACGACCATGACGGCGATCTTCACGCCGGGTTACGCGGCGACGGAACAGTTCACCTCGGTCCGGCTCGGGCCGTGGAGCGACATCCACGGTCTCGCCGCCACGCTGTATCACGCCATCACCGGCCACACGCCACCGAGCGCCATCGAGCGCATCATGAAGGACACCTGCGTGCCGCTCGTCCAGCTGCGGCCGGAGGGGTTTGCGCCGGCCCTGCTGGCCGGCATCGACGCCGGGCTGGCGGTGCGGGCCGAGGACCGGCCGCAGAGCATCGCCGACTGGCGCTCCCTGCTGCGCGGCGAGGATCCGGCGTCGACCGGTGGCGAGGCGACCCGCGTCGTGCGCCGGCCGGGACGCTTGGCGCGC
>JALHMO010000210.1 GCA_022844015.1 Reyranella sp.
CCGAGCCCGCAGATGCCCGGCGCCGTGCCGCTGCTCGGCAAGGCCGGCGACGCCTACGTCTTCCCGCACGCGATCTGGCACGGCCCGTCGCCCAACCGCTCCGGCAAGCCGCGCAAGACCATCCTCTACAACTACTGCCAGATGTTCATGCGGGCGTACGATTTCGGGACGCCTTATGCTGCGCTGTTCGAGCGCTGCACGCCGCGCCAGCGCCGCCTGCTCGGCGATCTCGGCCACGATTTCCGCCCGGGCGACTTCTTCTACGCGCCGGAGGACCAGGCGGCGCTGATGGCCGGCACCGCCTGAGTTCTCCATGACGGGGCGCAATCCCATCTTCGGGCCGAACCGGCTGAAGCTCGGCGTGTTCGGGACCAACGGCAAGGGCGGCGCCCAGACGCTGGTTCCCGAGGCCTACCGGCCGACCTGGCAGGCCTCGGTGCAGACATCGCAGATGGCAGACCGGGCGGGCTTCGAGGCGATCGTCGCCTACGCGCGCTGGAAGGGCTACATCCCCGGCCGTCCCGACCACGCGAGCGGCATCGTGCTCGACCCGTTCACCTGGGCCGCGGGCATCGCCCAGGCGACCAGCTACTCGGCGGTGTTCGCGACGTCGCATGCACCCACCATCCATCCCATCACCTGCGCCAAGCAGTGCGCCACCATCGACATCATCTCCGGCGGCCGCTTCGGGCTGAACGTCGTCGGCGGCTGGAACAAGCACGAGCTCGAGATGTTCGGCGCGCCGCTGAAGGAGCACGACGCGCGCTACGACCACCTCGAGGAATGGCTGACCGTGCTCGAGAGGATGTGGTCGGAGCACGAGGAATTCGACTTCAAGGGCGCCTTCTACGAGGTGCGCCGCGGCGCCTCGATGCCCAAGCCCGTCCAGCGCCCGCGCCCGCCGATCATGAATGCCGGCGGATCGGACCGCGGCATGCGGTTCGCCTGCGAGCACGCCGACATGTGCTTCGTCATCCTGCGCTCGGAGGATCCCGAGGTCTGCCGCAAGCAGATCGACGAATACAAGCGCACCGCTCGCGCGTTCGGGCGCGACGTCCAAGTGTGGACTTACTGTCCCGTCGTGCAGCGCGACACCCGGGAAGAAGCCGAAGCCTACCTGCGGCACTACGCCGTCGAGCGGGAGGACAGCGAAAGCCTGGACGCCTGGACCGCCGGCCTCGGCGCGCAGACGAAGATCGTCGCGCCGGACCAGCTGAAGGAGTTCCGCATGCGCTTCGCTGCCGGGGCGGGCGGCAACATCCTGGTCGGGACGGCGACCGCGATCGCCGACCAGCTGCAGGCGCTGTCGGAAGCCGGCCTCGACGGCGTGCTGTGCACCTGGGTCGACTTCGTCGACGGCCTGCAGCGCTTCACGCGCGACGTGCTGCCCGAGCTCGAGCGGCGCGGCCTGCGCCAGCCGTTCGCGCCCGAATCCGCCGCGCTCCGTCGGCCTGGTGACCGCTAAGCCGACAGGAGACTGTCACGAAACAAATGCTCCAGTTGCGAGAGAGCACCGCTACCGCCGCCCTGCCAGGGTGGTCCAGGCCGCGAGATTCTGCCTGGCCGAGTCGGGGGTCGTCAGCGTCAGCAGGTTGAACGCCGTGAAGGCGAGCAACACGATGAGGATGCGCATGAAGAGTCTCTCCTGGTGGTTCCGTCGTCCTGACCAAGGCGCGGGTTGCCGCGCCGTTGAAGAAGGGACCTCGCCGGCCGTTGCCACGAAAGAGCCCGGCGGGCTCCTTCTTCCCGACCGTTTGCGGCGGGATCCTTCGCGTCGCGTAGGATGACAGAAATCGTTCGCAACCGGGGCTGCTGGCGGTTCGCATTCCGGCAGGCCGTCCCGGCCGGGCGACAAGGGCTTCAGGTGCCGGTCATGAGATCTCCCGCGGCTGCAGCAGGCCTGCTTTCCGCGACACTGGCGCTGGCACTCGCTTGCCTGATGGCAGCGTCCCAGCCGGCGGCAGCCCAGTCGCTGCCGTGCGGCGAGAACCCGCGAGACTGGTGCCCGGCGCCGGCGGAAGATCCCTGCGGCCGCCATCGCAACGCCGCCGCCTGCCGCGCCGACCCGGTGTGCTACGGCATGCCCTACCGCGGTGAATCGGCGGTGGCGTGCATCCTCGACGCGCGCGGGTTCGGCACGAACTGCCCGACCGTCGGCTGCACGAGCACGCCGCCGCCGCCGCGCAGGTAGGCGAAGCGCACAGCTGCTGCTGCCTTCAACTCAAATGTTCCGCTCGGGATAGATGACGATGGCCGCTATGTCGGCAAGCGTGATATTGGGCATGCCGGACCGGATGACCACGCGGCCGATCAGCTCCGGCGGAATCGCGCCCCTATGTTCGTTGTTCCTCTCGAGCGCCGAGTCCGCATTGTTCGGGGACAAATTCAGGTCCGCCCAGGCATCCTGCACCTTCATGCGGCCTTCGGTCCTTCTCCTCCAATAGATGTGAAGGTCGGCGAGCCAGCTCGTCGCGTTGAAGGGAGCGCCGAGCTTGCCCTTCCACCCCGCACGTGGCTGATAGAGAGCGGGGCGCGAGAGTTCGACCCTCGGCGGCGTGAAGCCATCCTCTACCTTGTCCGCGTCCGGCAGCTCCGTCTCCGGTGTCCGGGTGATGTTCACGGTGGCGGTGCTTTCCGGGTTGATGCTGGTCGCCAGCGATCGCCCCACCAGACGGCTGATCAGCTCCGGCGGCACCAGGCCACTGTCCGGCGAGGGCTCGAGCGCGGTTCTCGCGACGGCGGGATCCATGTTCAGGTCTCTCCACGCCTCCCTGAGCGACAGGCCGCCCAAGGTCCGCCAGCGCCAGTAGACGCCGATCTGGTGCTGCCAGCTCGTCGGGGCACCTGGGTGCTGCTCTGCCCATTGGGCGAGCGTCAGCCGCCATCCGGCGCGCGGCTCGTAGCGGCTGTCTGGTGCGGTGAAGCCAACCATGCCGTCTCCCCCATGTGACGCCTGCTGGCACGATGTTAGCGATGGTTGTCCGACGCGACAACGTGCATCCGAGGGTCGTGCTGCGTGCGGTGGCGAGCGATGCACGACCCTTCACTCCGTGCCTTGCGCCTTGCCGTCGCCCCTCGCCGGCGCTCGCTCTCGTCAGTTCCGCCGGCCGGAGGATCGCCGTTCGGAACCCCGACCAGCCGGCTTCGCCAAGCCGAAGACATGCGCTGCCGAAATCGGCATCATTGCCGGGAAACAACCTGGTCGTGACCCCATGCGCACCCTTCTCGAGAACGCGACGCTCGTCGATTGCGTCCAGCCCCGGGCCGTCGAGCGGGCCGCGGTGCTGATCGAGGGCGGCCGCATCCGCGAGATCCGCACCGACGGCACCACGCCCGACGGGGGCGCCTCCGGCGGGGGCGATACCACCGTGATCGACCTGCGGGGCGCCTGCCTGATGCCCGGCCTGTGGGACGTCCACATCCATCCCGACTATTACGCGGTCGACGACATGCCGCTCGCCGACCAGGTCACGCTGTTCGGCCATCGCCTGCAGGCAGCGCTCACCGAGTCGGGCATCGTCGGGCTGCGCTGCGCCGGCTCGCACAGCTACATGGACGTCGCCTGGAAGCGGGCCTTCGACTCGGACCAGCATGTCGGCCCGCGCCTGTTCGCCGCCGGTCACTTCCTGACGACGACCGGCGGCCATTTCCTGACGTCGGGGCACGCGCTCGAGTGCAACGGGCCCTACGGCTTCGTCAAGGCGATCCGCGAGCAGATGAAGAACGGCGTCGACCACATCAAGCTCAACCTGTCGGGCGGCATCATGGGGCCGGCCTGGGATCGGCATCAGAACTCCTTCCTGCTGCAGGACGAGCTGAAGGCGGCCTTCGAGATCTGCCATCTGCGCGAGTTCAAGGTGATGGCCCACGCGACCAATCCCGAGGCGGTCAAGAACGCGATCCGGCTCGGCGCGCACAGCGTCGAGCACGGCTACATCATGGACGACGAGTGCATCGAGCTGTTCCTCGCGCACGATACCTGGTACGTGCCGACGCTCGCCATCAGCCATCTCACGCCCCACCAGGCGACCAATCATTGGGAGCTGGGCTGGGTCGAGCGGCGCAACCTGGCGCCCGACCTGTGCTGCCGCGCCGATGCCGCCTCGGACGTCCACCGGATGTGGTTCGAGAAGGCGCTGAAGGCCGGCGTCAGGATGGCGCTGGGGTCGGACATACGGCCGCTCAAGGAGGCGGCGCTGCTCGAGCTGGGGCTGTGGGTGCGTGACGGCGCGACGCCGTGGCAGGCGCTGGTCGCGGCGACCCGCAACGGCGCGGCCGTCTGCGGCATGGGCGCGGAGCTGGGCACCGTCGAGGTCGGCAAGCTCGCCGACCTGATCGTGGTCGACGGCAACCCGCTCGACGACATCGAGAACGTGCGACGGCTCCAGCTGGTGCTCAAGGAAGGCGTGATCGTCTCCGACAAGCGCAAGCGCTGAACCGCGTCGAGCCCCGCGTCCCCGAGCGCAGCTCACTCGTCATCCGCAGCGCAACCCACTCGTCATCCCCAGCGCAGCCCGCTTGTCATCCACAGCGCAGCTCACTTGTCCTCTCTTGTCATCCTGAGCGCAGCGAAGGATCTTGCCGCCAGGAGTTTCAGAACCGCTGCAGCCATGACGGAAGGCCACGAATCTTTTGCCTCGTGGCAGGCGGCGATGAGATCCTTCGCTGCGCTCAGGATGACATGTAGCTCCGCCCAGGACGACGCGTGAGCTGCGCCCAGGATGACAGGAAGGCTCAGACGACCCTGTCGCGCCGCAGGCTCGCGACATCGGCGTCCGAGTAGCCGAGCTCACGCAGGATCTCGTCGGTGTGCTCGCCCAGGGCCGGCGACGATCCGGCCGCCGTGCCGCTGTCGCCGATCTTGAACGGGGTGCCGAGCAGCGGCCAGGCGCGGTCGTCCGAGTCGTGCGCCTCGACGACCATCCGGTTGGCCAGGACCTGGGCGCCAGTCAACACGCGATCGAGGCTTTGAATCGGCGCGACGGCGACGCCGTGCTGCTCGAGCAGGGTGCTCCAGTGCTCGCCGGGATGCTTCACCAGGTGCGCCTCGAGAAGCCCGACCAGAACCTCGCGATGCTGCAGGCGGCTGGCGTTGGTGGCGAAGCGCGGGTCGGCGGCGAGGGCGGGGTCCTCCAGCGCCGTGCACAGGCGCTGCCAGGCGGCGTCGTTGGGGGCGCCGACCAGGACGTGGCCGTCCTGGCAACGGAACGCCTGGTAGGGCGCCTGGTTGGCGCCGCCCGAGCCCTGCTTGCGCGGCACGATGCCGGCCTGCAGCCAGGCGATGGCGTGGTAGCTCAGCATCGACACCGCCGTCTCGAGCAGCGACGTGCGCACCCAGGTGCCCTGGCCGGTGTGCTGGCGGGCATAGAGCGCTGTGACGATCGCGCCGTAGGCGCTGAGGCCGGTCGCCATGTCGACGAACGAGACGCCGGTGCGCACCGGCGGGCCGTCGTCGTAGCCGGTGACCGACATCGGGCCGGCGAAGGCCTGCACCATCAGGTCGTAGCCGGGCTTGTTGCTGAGCGGTCCCTCGGCGCCGTAGCCCGAGATCGAGCAGAAGATCAGGCGCGGGTTCGTGGCGCGCATCGTCTCGTAGCGCAGGCCGAGGCGCTCGGCGGTGTTGGGCAGGAAGCTGTGCAGGAAGACGTCGGCCGACGCGACCAGCTTGCCGAGGATTTCCGTCGCGCGCGGCGCCTTCATGTCGAGCGTCATCGCCCGCTTGCCGCGGTTGACCGCGGCGTAGTTGCTGCTGAGGCCGTTCGCCATGAGCGGCGGCCAGCGCCGGTTCTCGTCGCCCTCGCGGCTCTCGATCTTGATGACGTCCGCGCCCATGTCGGCCAGCAACTGGGCGCACGACGGCCCGGCGAGCACGCGGCTCGCGTCGACGACGCGCAGGCCCTGGAAGGGAACGGTGCGCTGCAGTTCGTGTGTCGTCACGGTATCTCCTGCCAATCAGTGCTCATAGCCGCGAGGGCGCGACTCCGTGGCGCTCTTATCATGCGCCTCCCCAAGCTTCGCTTGGGGAGGTGTCGCCGTCTTACGGCGACGGAGGGGTCATGAGCCTCAGTCCCGCTGCTCATGACCCCTCCGTCCGCGAAGACCCTTCGGCTTCGCTCAGGGCAGTCGCGGACACCTCCCCAAGCGAAGCTTGGGGAGGAGCATGACAAGAGCGCCACGGCGTGGCGCGCTCGCGGCGCGTCATCATGGAGCTCGATGGAAATTGACCCGGTAGACCGCGGTCAGGATCGCGGGCTCGCCGCCGGCCTTGGAGATGTCGAACAGGCCGTCCTGCCACGGCAGGTTCCGGAGGTCCTCGGGGCCCAGGCGGACGAAGTCGAAAGGCAGGTGATTGCCGCGGTCCTCCGTGACATGCCGGACGAACTCCTCGGTGACGTAGATGGCGGTCGGCTCGACATGGGGCTCCAGGCGGGCAGCGTTCTGGAGCGCGATGCCGTAGGGCTCGGCCTGGCGCGGCCCGACGGCGATCTCGACGAAACCGGCATCGCCGGCGAACCGGAGCTGCGAGGCGAACTCCGATCGGCCGAGGTCGCGCTGGATGTTGCGCGCCGCCAGGAGAAGCTTGATCGGGTTGTCGTCGATCAGCAGCAGCGAATCGCCCTGCGAGCGCTCGGCATGAGCCAGCCGCGAGCCGAAGGCCGAGACGATGCCATCGAACACCGCGGCGAAGGCCTTGGTGCGCAGCCCGTCGCGCATGGTCTCCGAATGGCCTCTGACGTCGCCCTTCAGCACGTAGTGGATGACGCGCTCGCGCAGCCAGCGGCGGCCGCGACCGATGACGTTGCGGTCGTTCAGGTTCTCGAAATACTGCGGGTTGCGCTCGGCGACCAGGTCGTCGAGCGCCGGATGGACGAGATAGAGGCGCGCCGGCGGCAGGACCCGGACGTTGTCGAGCGGGTGCTCGCCGGGCAGGCGGAAGATCTGCACGTCCTCGCCCGATTCGGCGTCGCGGCCGACATAGCCCAGCAGTCCCAGCTTGAAGAGGGCGCAGAAGGGATGCGCGGTGTGCGGCGCGGCCTCGCCGAAGGCTTCCATCCAGGCGGCGGCGTAGGCCTCGGAGATGCGCGTCAGGTCGTCCGGCGCGAGCACGTTGCGATCGATCAGCCGCAGCAGCAGGTCGGAGTCGAAGCCGTCGAGGTGCGGCGCCATCTCGGCGAAGTAGGCCGTCGCGATGGTCTTGGCTTCGGCGCGCACGGCCTCGCGGACGCGGCGCTCGCTGCGGTTTGCCGGCGGCATGCTGGCGATCGCCTTGCCGATCGAGACGACGTCGCGCGGCCGGCCGAGCGTATGGCGCAGCCAGAAGCCCAGCACCTCCTCCTCGTCGCCGGTCGTCGGATGGGTGACGCGCTTCAGCGGCCCGAAGAACGCCGTCGCCGGGTCGTTGGAGCGCGGATCGGCGAGATCCTCGGCGTCGGAATGGGCGATGTTCTTGTGGACGATCTCCAGCAGGTCGCTGTCGGTGTAGCTCACGATCAGCGACTTGCTGCGCAGCTGCTGGCCGAAATAGGTGTCGCCGATGATGCCCTGGAGGACCTCCTTGCGGATCGAGACGTAGATCTTGACGTGAGTGTTGATGTGGCTGAGCTCGCGCGCCGCGGCGGCGATGCCATACTGCGCCAGATGCCAGAAGCTGCGCTTGACGCGGCCGCCTGCCGGGCGCTCGCGGCCGGCATTCATCTCGCGCAGGATGCCTTCGTAGTACTCGTCGATGTTGTCGACGAAGATCGCCGTCGATTCGTGCAGCCGCCGGAAGGCCGGCAGCAGGGCGTCGTTGTAGTCGTTGTTGAGCTGGTGATAGGTGTTCACCGGCGCCGACAGGATGTGGTCGAAAATCTCCCAGACCGACAGCAGGTTGTCGTCCTGCAGGATCGCGGCGAGCGCGCGGCTGGAGCGGCCCGGCCGCCAGTGCGTGGCCTTGAGGACGGCGATGGTGAAGGACAGCAGCCACACCGAGCGCCAGTAGCCCTCGCTGTCGCGCAGGTCGCCGTAGTCGCTGGTCGGGATGACGCTGGGCAGGCCGCTTGGCTTCTCGACCAGGGCGCCGCTCGGCAGGATGTGGGCGTACTTGTCCTGGATTGAGAGCCGCTTGGCCTTGAGCAGCAGCGTCTTGCCGAAGCCCTTGGGCGCGATGACGATCGTGGTGGCCTTGTTGTCCGCCCTCAGGAACGACCTGATCTCCGGGTTGGGATGGAGAAGGTTCGACCGGAAATTGAGTATGTCCTCGGCATCCATCTCGCTCGCGTCGATGATCCACGCCTGCATCGATGACACCACCGCCCTTGCTGATTCATGGTCACTGGTACCCGGCAGCCCCGAACCGGGCTGACCGGCCTGCTGCGGGAAGCTTACGACTTCATTGCGGACCGCGACAGGGTGACATGACACACCGAATCATAGCCGGGAGCGCGCCACTCTGTGGCGCTCATATGATGTGTGATCGACGAGCAGAGCGCCACGAATCGCCTGTGACTTTGTCGACCGTCGTTCTTTGGCGACTGATGAGTTCGCCACTGCGGATTTTTCTGGGCCCTGAGCGGCGCGAAGGACCTCATCGCCGTTTGGACAAGTGTACTTTGGAATTTCTGGCAATGAGATCCTTCGCTTACGGCGCGGTAAACCGCGCCTTACGCAGGATGACAGGAGAAGGGCGACTACGTTGAACAAAGCCACACGCTCGGAGTGGCGCGCTCCCCGCGAAGAGGGCGATCATCGCGCGTGCGGGTTTGCACCTGTGATGCAGCCCTCACTCCATCTTGGCGCCGCTCGCCTTGACCACGGGGCCCCATTTCTCACGCTCCTGGCGAACGAAGTCGGTGAACTCGGCTGGCGTCATCGGCCGGATCACGGCGCCCTGCGCCAGCATCGGCTCGGCCGCGTCCCGGGTGGCAAGGACCTCGACGGCGGCGGCATGGATGCGGTCGAGAATGGGCTTCGGGATGCCGGCAGGCGCGGCGAGCCCGTACCAGTTGTCGGACAGCACCGTCGGCAGCCCGATCTCGGTCGTGGTCGGCACGTCGGGCAGCAGGGCCGAGCGCGTCCTGCTGGTTGCCGCGAGCGGCTTGATGGCGCCGGACCGGATGTGCGGAAGCAGCACCGAGACGTCGAGCACCGCCAGCTGGACCTGCCCCGCCAACAGGTCCTGAATCGCCGGCGCCGCGCCGCGATAGGGCACGTGCACGACGTCGATGCCGGCGGCGCTCCTGAACAGCTCGGCCGCGAGGTGGCTGATGCCGCCGGGTCCGGACGAGCCGTAGTTCACCTTGCCTGGATTGGCTTTGGCATAGGCGATCAGCTCCGCGACCGAGCTGACCGGCAGGCGCGAGGATGTCGCCACGATCATCTGCACCAGCGCGATCGGCGTCAGCAGCGCCAGGTCCTTGTCCTCGAACGGCATGTTGGGGACCATGAACGGCGCCAACGAGCGGGAACTCCGGCCGGTACGCCGCGTTGGCCTCTGTCGAACTGGATCGCGGGGCACACGCCGGAGGCAGGCATGGAGTCGAGACTGCTGCACGAGGATGGTCAGCGCACCTTCGTGCTGATCTTCGAGACCGGCGACGAGCTGATGGACCGGCTCGATCGGTTCGCCGCGCAGGAAGGGCTTTCCGCCGCGCAGTTCACCGCGATCGGCGCCTTTTGCGATGTGACCCTCGGCTACTTCGACTGGGAGAGGAAGGAATACATCGAGCGAAGGTTTGCCGAGCAGGTCGAGGTTGCCTCGCTCGCCGGCGACGTCGCGCTCGGGCCCGATGGTGCTCCCGCCATCCATGTCCATTGCGTGCTCGGTCGCCGCGACTGCAGCGCGCTGGCGGGGCATCTCCTGAAGGCGACGATCCGGCCTACCCTGGAGCTCGTGCTTACCGAGTCGCCGGTGCATCTGCGCAAGCGACACGATCGGCAGTCCGGGCTCGCCCTCGTCGACCTCGGGGCGTCGGGTCCCTAGCTCACGCCGAGGGCAGTGGCGGCATGGCCCTCGCGCCGGCGCCCGGCAGGCCCTCGCCGCAATCTCAGCCACGGCGCTGCATGGAAAGCGCTCATCAGCACATACATCGGAACCATGCCGGTGAGCAGCGAAGCTCCCTCCGGGCCGGCGATGCAGAGCATCTCGCCGCCGCCGAGGATGGCCGAAAGCAGAGCCATCCCGGCAAAGGTCGGGGCGGCCGCCAGCGCAAGCCAGTCGGCGGCGCCGAGGCGGCCCGGCTTCGGCGGGCCGCCTCCGATCCTGCTGCCGACTGCGGGGCAGGAAAGGCTCATCGGCCGCAGCACGCGCCGGCGGCGCCCGCCGCCTTCGCGGCCGTCGCCGGCGGCTCATAGCGGTCGTGGTGGCGCACCCATTCCATGGTGAAGCGCAGCCCGTCCTCGTCGCGGCCCCGGGGCGTCAGGTCGAGCATCCGGTAGGTGTGCATCATGACCTCGACGCCGCGGCCGTAGGTCGAGTAGGTGTGGAAGACCGCACCGGTGTCGTCCTTCCAGAAAGCGCTGACGCCGGGCATCTCCTCGCCTTTCGGCGTGTCGCCGAAATTGTAGTCGCCCGTGCCGTTGGCCAGCTCGTCGGCAGTGAAGCTCACATGGAAGTCCGTGTTGAAGTCGCTGCCGTGCGAGGACACCCAGGGGAACGTCCAGCCCATGCGCCGGCGGAAGCGCTCGATCTCGTCGAGCGGGGCACGCGAGACGGCGGCGAAGGCGACGCCGCGCTGCGCCAGGTGCACCAGCGTGGCGTCGGTGTGGTCGGCCATGTAGGAGCAGCTCTTGCAGCCTTGCTCCCAGCCCGGGGCGAGCATGAAATGCTGCACCAGCAGCTGGCGATGGCCGCCGAACAGCTCGCCGAGCGTGCGCCGCCCGGCCGGGCTGTCGAAGCGGTAGTCCTTGTCGAGCCGCACCCAGGGCAGCGCCCGGCGCTCGCGCGCGATCTGGTCGCCGAGGCGGGTCAGCTCCTTCTCGCGCGCCATCAGCCTGGTGCGCTCGGCAAGCCATTGCTGCCGGGTCACGACGGGATGGTTCATAGTGGTATTGGCGGTGGTCATGATGTGCTCCTCGATGCTGTGGGAGGGTGGTCGGTGACGCGCCGAATGTGGAGCCTGGGGCCGGACCGGTGGGAGTGACAAGTGTGGCGGGATTTCCATGGATTCGCTGATCACCGCCGCCGCGCGCGCCCTGGCGGCCGGTGATCCGCTCGGCGCCCTGAACCGGGTCGCGCTGCGCGACGATGCGCCGGCGCTGGCGCTGCGCGGCATCGCCATGGCGCAGCTCGGCGATTTCCAGCGCGCGAGGGCGCTGGTG
>JALHMO010000211.1 GCA_022844015.1 Reyranella sp.
CCGCCCAGGGACGCCAGGCACACCGCCGAGGTCCGCATCTTCACGCCCAAGGCCGAGATGCCGTTCGCCGGCCACCCCAATGTCGGCACCGCCTTCGTGCTGGCACGCGCCGGCGAGTGCCACGGCCGCAAGCTTAGCGGCGACCGGCTGGTGTTCGAGGAGAAGGCCGGCCTGGTGAACATGGAGTTGACGCGCGAAGGCGGCGCCGTCGTCGCAGCCCGCCTCGCCGCGCCGGTGCCGCTCACCCTTGGCGAGGAGTATCCGGTCGAGCTGATCGCCGACGCCTGCTCGCTCGCGCCGGCCGACATCCGCCTCGATACGCACCGACCGCTCATCGCCTCGTGCGGTGCGCCCTTGATCTTCGTGGAGCTCGCGTCGCGCGACGCCCTCAGGTCGGCGGCGCCACGCGGTGACGTCTTCACGCGCCACCTGCCACGAGAACGCGTCATCGGCATCCATCTCTACGTGCCGGCCGCGGAGCACGGCGTCGAGATCCAGTCGCGCATGTTCGCGCCCCTGCATGGAATCCCCGAGGACCCCGCGACCGGCGGCGCCAATGTCGCCCTGATCGGCCTGCTGGCCCACTATCGCCCCGAGGCCGACCTCACGTTCGCCAGGACAATCGGCCAGGGCTTCGACATGGGCCGCCCCAGCATCCTGGAGGCGGCGGCGGAGAAAAAGGCCGGCACGGTCGTCGCGACCTACATCGGCGGCCGTTGCGTGCCGGTCATGAGCGGCACGATCGAGATTTGAGTATCTCCTGCGCAGGTCGCCTCATGTGAGCGCAGCCCTCATGTCATCCTGAGCGCAGCGAAGGATCTCGTCACCGCGACAGTACTCTGATCCCGGCGGCGATGAGATCCTTCGCTGCGCTCAGGATGACATGGAGGGCTCCTACTCCGCGGCCTCGTCCTGCATCACATGGTCCGGGCGGGTCGGGTAGATGATGTGCTCGGCGAAGCGGTACATCTCCTCGATCTCGGCTTGGCTGCGATAGACGACCTTGGTGCCCATCAGCGCCGCGTGCTGCTCGGCCTGGAGGCAGCGGCGCACCTCGGCGGTCAGCGTGTTCAGCCGGTGATAGGCCTCCGACACGGTGCGGCCGAGCGTCGTGATGCCGTGCCCGACCAGCACCACCGAGTTGGTGCCCTGGATGAAGTCGGCGACCGAGCTCACGTCGGCCTCGACATCGACATGGGCCGGCACGAAGTGCACCGGCTTGCCGAGCACGAAGGGCGGATCGAGCGACAGCACGTTGAATTCGTGCGGCGCGCCCGAGCCGAGCAGCGCGATGACCGCGTCGTCGTGCACGTGGATCGTGGCGTTGATGTCAGGGCGCAGCCGCAGGATCTCGCGGCTGAGATTGTGGCCGACGCTGGTCATCCGCTCACCCCACACGATCCGGCTGGTCGGCACGTCGGTGATGACGATGTTCTCGAGCTCCATCTCCTCGAGCGAGACCTCGGCATGCTTGGTGTAGGCGAGCCCGTGCGGATGGTCGGGATGCGGCGCGCGCATCACGATGTTGCCCAGCGTGTTGTGGATATAACCGCGTCCGGCGACCAGGCGGGCATACCTGATGAACTGGCGGCCGATGGCGGCATCGAAGGCGACTGGCGTCGGCATGGCTTGTTTCCTCCCGGCGCCGCCGAGCGTAGCAGATCGCGCGCCGTCACACGAACCCGGGCACCAGCAACAGAGCCGCCCGATCAGGCGCTGCTTGCAGCGCCATTGGCGGCGTAGTCGAGGGACCTTTCTTGCTGGTGCTGCAATAAGAAGGACCCCTCCACTCCGCCTCGCTACGCTCGGCTCCGGTCGGGATGACGGAGGTTTTGTGCCACATGCGATTGCCCTGCTCTTCCACGGGAGTGGCGCTCCCGACAGAAGATAAGGTCGTCGGTGCGATCCTCGTCACCCCAGCGGCAGCGCGGTGCCCTGCTTCACCGGGCGAAGCGCGAAGGAGCTTCTGATCTGGGCGATGCCGGGAATCTTGGTGAAGTCCATGACGAAGCGCTCGTAGGCTTCGAGGTCGCGGACGACGACGCGCAGCAGATAGTCGCTGTCGCCGGTCATCAGGTAGCATTCCATGACCTCGGGCCGCGCCGCGGCGGCGCGCTCGAAGGCCTGCAGGGCCTTCTCGACCTGGGTGGTGAGCGACACGCTCATGAAGACGTTGACCGAGAGGCCGATCGCCTTGGCGTCGAGCTGCGCCGTGTAGCCCCTGATCACGCCCGCCTCCTCCAGCGCCTTGACCCGCCGCCAGCACGGCGAGGAAGACAGGCCGACCTGCTGGGCGAGATCAGCATTGCTCAGCCGGCCGTCGCGCTGCAGTCGGTCGAGAATGCGCCGGTCGATAGCGTCGAGGTCGATCATTGCGCCAACTTGCCCCAATCAGGAACGATCTACCCTATACAGCCTTCCACAAGGCGCAAACGCAAGGACCTTTCACGCCAACAGGCGTATGCCTCCAGCATGACCACGATCGCCCCGATTCGGGAGTTGAAAGGGCAGCGTCTGCGCCTGCTGCGCGAGCTCGAGCGCAAGGTGCTGTGGCTCAGCGCCTGGACCATCCATCACGCCAATCACATCCGTCCCAACCGCGACGGGCTGAAGGTCGGCGGCCACCAGGCCTCGTGCGCCTCGCTCGCCACGGTGATGACGGCGCTCTATTTCTCTGTGCTGCGGCCAGAGGATCGCGTGGCCGTCAAGCCGCACGCCTCGCCGGTGTTCCACGCCATCCAGTACCTGTTCGGCCATCAGACACGCGACAAGCTGGAGCGCTTCCGCGCCCTGGGCGGCGCGCAGTCGTATCCGTCGCGCACCAAGGACGTCGACGATGTCGACTTCTCGACCGGTTCGGTCGGGCTCGGCGTCGCCATGACGCTGTTCTCCTCGCTGGTGCAGGACTACGTGCGGCTGAAGGCGCTCGGTGACGGCACGCGGCCCACAGGCCGCATGGTGGCCCTGGTCGGCGACGCCGAGCTCGACGAGGGCAACATCTTCGAAGCCCTGCTCGAAGGTTGGAAGCACGACGTCCGGAACCTGTGGTGGGTGATCGACTACAATCGCCAGAGCCTCGACGGCGTGGTCAACGACCGTCTGTTCGGTCGCATCGGCGAGATGTTCGAGCTGGTCGGCTGGCGCGTCGTCACCCTGAAATACGGCAAGCTCCTGGAAGCCGCCTTCGCCCAGCCCGACGGCGAGCAGCTGCAGCAGTGGATCGACGCGTGCCCCAACTCGCTCTATTCCGCGCTGGTGTTCATGGGTGGCGCGGGCTGGCGCGAGGCGCTGACGCGCGATCTCAACCAGTATCCCGGCATTCGCCGCATCCTCGACCAGCACGACGATGCCGCCCTGCACAGGTTGATGACAAACCTCGCCGGCAACGACATGGAGGCGGTGCTCGATGCCTTCGGGAAGGTCGACGACGACCAGCCGACCTGCTTCATCGCCTACACCATCAAGGGCCAGGGCCTGCCGTTCGCCGGCCACAAGGACAATCACTCCGGCCTGATGACGCTCGACCAGATGGCGGGTTTCAAGAAGGGCATGGGTATCGCGGACGGCAGCGAATGGGACAAGTTCGCCGGTCTCTCGGCCGGCGCCGGCGAGTTGCAGGCCTTCGTCGATGCCGCGCCCTTCAACGCCGCCGGGCGGCGCCGCACCGAGGCGCCGGTGATCGACATTCCGGCGGCGCTGCCGCGGCCCAGCGACCGCAAGTCGAGCACGCAGGAAGGCTTCGGCAAGATCCTGAACGCCATCGCCGCCGAGGACAGCGAGCTCGCGCGCCGCATCGTCACCACCTCGCCCGACGTCACCGTGTCGACCAACCTCGGCGCGTGGGTCAATCGGCGCGGCCTGTGGGCCCATACCGAGGCCGAGGACGTGTTCCGCGAGCTCAAGGTCGTGTCGGCCCAGCTGTGGCGCAAGACGCCGCGCGGCCAGCATCTCGAGCTCGGCATCGCCGAGAACAACCTGTTCATCCAGCTCGCCGCGATGGGCCTCAGCCACCAGCTGTTCGGCGCGCGCCTGCTGCCGATCGGGACACTCTACGATCCGTTCATCGCCCGCGGCCTCGATGCGCTGAACTATGCCTGCTACCAGGATGCGCGTTTCATGATCGTGGCGACGCCGTCGGGCACGACCCTGGCGCCCGAGGGCGGTGCGCACCAGAGCATCCATACGCCGCTGATCGGCATCGGCCAGCCCGGGCTGCTCAGCTACGAGCCGGCCTATGTCGACGAGCTCGCCGTGCTGATGCGCCATGGGCTCGCCTACATGCAGCAGGCCGACGGCGGCGCCGTCTATCTGCGCCTGTCGACCCGAAGCCTGGCGCAGCCGGCGCGCACCCTGTCGCCGCAGCAGGAGGCCGACATCGTCGCCGGCGGCTACTGGTATGCGCCGCCCGAGCCGGGAGCGGAGATCGCCCTCGTCGCCATGGGCGCGGTCACGCCGGAGGCGATCGTCGCGCACGAGAGCGTGGTGCGCGACTTCGCCGGCGCCGGCCTGCTGGTGCTCACCTCGCCCGATCGCCTGCATGGCGACTGGCTCGCCGCCCAGCGCACGCGCGGACGCACGGTCGGTCGCCTGGAGCCGGCCGAGAGCGCCGTCGAGCACCTGCTGGCGCCCTTGTCGCGCGCGGCGCGGCTGGTCACCGTGATGGATGGTCATCCGCTGGCGCTGTCGTGGCTCGGCTCGGTGCGCGGCCAGCGCGTCATGCCGCTCGGCATCGAGAGCTTCGGCCAGTCGGGCGACATTCCCGATCTCTACCGCGCCTACCGCATCGACACGGCCGCCATCATCGACGCGGTGGCGCGCGCGATCGCTTGACGCGACCGGCGAGAGGCTCGACTTTCGCCCTTCATCCTTCCTCCCGAGCGAAGCTGGGGTGTCGCCGTCTCACGGCGACGGAGGGTCATTGGCCAGGGGCGTTCACCTCTGTGGCGCTTCTTCGCTCTTTGCAGCCGAAGAATGCGCCACATCAGCGGAGATTACTCTGCCTCACGTGGCGCGCTCCGGCCCATGACCCCTCCGTCCGCGAAGACGCGGACACCTCCCCAGCAGAGCTGGGGAGGTGAATCATGAGAGGCAATGACGTGAAGGTCGACGGCACCCATTACCGCACCATCTGGCTCGGCGCCGACGGCGCGACCGTGCAGGTGATCGACCAGACCCTGCTGCCGCACCAGTTCGTGGTGCGCGACTGGCGGAGCCTGGAGGATGCCGAGCGCGGCATCCGCACCATGATCGTGCGCGGCGCACCCCTGATCGGTGCCGCCGCCGCCTATGGCATGGCCCTTGCGATGGCGAAGGACGCATCCGATGGCATGCTGACCGAAGCGTACACCAAGCTCATGTCGTCGCGCCCGACGGCGGTCAATCTCCGCTGGGCGCTCGACGACCTGCGCGCCCTGCTCGGCCCCCTGCCGGCCAGCCGGCGGCGCGAGGCGGCCTATCGCCGCGCGGCCGAGATCTGCGACGAGGACGCCGAGATCTGCCACAGCATCGGCCGGCACGGGCTCGATCTGATCGGTCGGCTGAAGCCAAGGGGCGAGCGCCTCGAGGCGCTCACGCATTGCAATGCCGGCTGGCTCGCCACCGTCGACTGGGGCACGGCGCTGTCGCCGATCTACCAGGCGCACGATGCCGGCATCCCGATCCATGTCTGGGTCGACGAGACGCGGCCACGCAACCAGGGCGCCAGCCTGACGGCGTGGGAGCTGGCACGTCACGGCGTGCCGCACACCGTGATCGCCGACAATGCCGGCGGCCACCTGATGCAGCACGGCAAGGTCGATTTCTGCATCGTCGGCACCGATCGCACAACCCGCCGCGGCGACGTCTGCAACAAGATCGGCACGTACCTGAAGGCCCTCGCGGCGCACGACAACGGCGTGCCGTTCTATGTCGGCGCGCCGTCGCCCAGCATCGACTGGACGATCGCCGACGGCCGGCGCGACATCCCGATCGAGGAGCGGCATGCCGACGAGGTCGGCCGGATCACCGGCCGCACCGCCTCGGGCGAGGTCGTGACGGTCGACATCCTGCCCGCAGGCAGCGCCGCCGCCAATCCGGCGTTCGACGTGACCCCGGCGCGGCTGGTCACCAACCTGATCACCGAGCGCGGCGTCTGCGCCGCCAGCGAAGCGGGCCTGCTGTCGCTCTACCCGGAAAGGTCGCTGGCAGCGTGATCTTCTCGCCCGCTGCCCGGGCGACGATCGGCCTCGGCTTCACGCAGATCGTGGGCTGGGGCACCACTTTCCTGATGCCCTCGGTGCTCGGCCGCCACATCGAGGACGCGCTCGGCCTGCCGACCGAGATCGTGTTCGGCGGCATCACCGTGATGTTCGCCGTCGGTGCGATCCTCGCGCCGCGCGTCGGCCGCCTGATCGATCGCACCGGCGCGCGCACGCTCATGGCGGCAGGCTCGGTGCTCTACGCGCTGTCGCTGTCGGCGCTCGCGCTGTCGCAGGGCATGACGACGTACCTGTTGTGCTGGGCCGGCCTCGGCGTCGCCTCGACCCTGGCGCTCAGCACGCCGGCCAGCGTCGCGCTCGCCCAGGTCACCGGTCCCGGCGCGCGGCGGGCGATCGCCCTGCTGGCCATCATCGGCGGCTTTGCCTCGACGGTGTTCTGGCCGCTGTCGGGTGCGCTCGACCTGGCCGTGGGCTGGCGCGGCACGTTGCTGGTGTACGCGGCGATCCACCTGTTCGCCTGCGCGCCGGTTCACTTCCTGGTGCTGCCGCGCCGCCCGCCGGTCCATCTCGCGACCGGAGCCGCCACCGCGGCGCCGGGCGGGGTCTCGCCGGAGGTGCGCTCGCGCGCCTTCCTGCTGCTGTCGCTGACGCTGGCCAGCGGCGCCTTCGTCTTCACCGGCGCCATGGTCCACATGATCGAGATCCTGCGTGGCCTCGGCCATCCGCCGGCCTCGGCGGTGCTGCTGGCCTCGATGATCGGGCCGGCCCAGGTCATCGTACGCGTCTTCGAGCTGCTGTTCGGCCATCGCTACTCGATCATGCGCTCGGCCGTATTCGGGTCGACCGTGCTGACCCTCGGTCTGGGGCTCGCCATGCTGGCCGGCGGCAACTTCGTCGCGGCGCTGATCTGCATCGCAGCCTACGGCATTTCCAACGGATTGAAGGCGGTGCAGCGCGCCACCCTGCCGCTCGCGCTGTTCGGGCGCGGCCAGTTCGGCACCTATATGGGCCGCCTGGCGTTGCCCCAGGGAATCGTCTCGGCAGTCGCGCCACCAGCGATCGCCGCGGTGCTCAGCTTCCACGGGGCCATGGGCGCGCTATGGCTGCTGCTGGCTGCCGCCACAGTGTCGCTGCTGGCCATGGTGCTGCTCGCCCGGCTGGCGCGGACGGTGCGCTGACCGATCTGGCCGAGGGCAGGCTCGACCTGGTGATCGGCCGGATGCTGCCGGAGTTCGCCGACAACGAGGACCTGTCGCCCGATTTCCTGTTCGCCGAGTCGTTCTGCATTGTCGGCGGCCCCGATCAGGCGCTCTCCCGAAGGCGCAGGGTTTCCTGGCCCGAGCTCGCCCAGGCCGACTGGATCGATGCGCCGACCAACACCGCCCTGCATGATTTCTTCGCCGAGGCCTTCCTGCGGCGCGGACTGCGGCCGCCGCAACCAGCCTATCGCTCGGCGTCGTTCTATTCCTGCGTCGCGATCCTCGGCACCTCGGACTGCCTGATGATGGTGCCGCGCGAGGTCGGCAGGCACTTTGCCCGCCAGTCCCGCCTGCGCCTCCTGCCGGTCGCGATCGAGGAGGCCTCGGCGCCGCTCTCGCTGATCACGCGGCGCTCGCGTGCCCGCACGCGCGCCATGATGGCGTTCGAGGACGCAGTGCGGCAAGCTGTGCGCGACAGGAGCAAGTCATGACGTCGCCCGCCGCAGCCTCCTTCATCCGTTCGTCGACAGTCCGCCATGTCGGGTGGCTGGACTTCGACCGGCCGCCGGTCAACGCCTTCACCCACGCGATGGTCGACCAGACGCACGAAGCGATCGCCGCCGCGCTGGCCGATCGCGAGGTGCGCGTGCTGGTCCTGGGGAGCGCCGTCGAGGCCTATTTCAGCGCCGGCGCCGATCTGAATGTCTTCAAAGGGATGAATCCGGCGGGCATGCGTCAGTGGGCGATGCGCTGCCACGACATCGTGCGGCTGCTGCGCGGATCGCCCAAGCCGCTGCTGGCGGCAATCAACGGCACGGCGGTGGGCGGCGGGCTGGAGATGACCCTGCATTGCGACCTGCGCTTCGCCGCGACCAACGCGCGGCTCGGCCAGCCCGAAATCCGCATCGGCTTCATCCCGCCGATCGCCACCACGCAGGCGCTGGCCCGCCTGATCGGCCGCCCGCGCGCCATCCGCTACCTTTACGATGGCAGCCTGGTGCCGGCGACCGAGGCGCTGGCCTGGGGCCTGGTCGACGAGCTGGTCGAGCTGGCGGCCCTGCGCGACCGCGTGCAGGCCTATGCCGAGGAGCTCGCCGCCAAGTCGCCCGCCGCTCTCGCCGCCATCCGGCGCACTGTCACCCTGGGCGGCGGCTCGACCTTCGAGGACGGCATGGCCTACGAGCTGGAGACGGTGACCGAGCTCGCAGGGACACCCGACTTCGCCGAAGGCGTCGACGCCTTCCTCGCCAAGCGCTCTCCAACCTGGCCCAGATCATGACCCAGCTCTCCGAGGTCGAGTCACTCGACATCCAGATCGTCGTCGACAACGTCACCGATTCGCTGTCCTCGGTGCCGAGCTTCGTGGAAACCGAGCTGGGCGGCCTCGGGCGACGGCGCGGCGGCGCCTGGGTGTTGGGCGGCAATTGCCTGTGCTGTGCCGCGCACGGGCTGTCGTGCCTGCTCACCCTCCGAGCGGGCGGCAAGACGCACACCCTGCTGTTCGACAGCGGACCCGAGGATCGCACCTTCGAGCAGAACGTCTCGCGGCTCGGCATCGATCTCGGCCCGCTCGAGGCGATCGTGCTGAGCCACGGCCATTGGGATCATGCCGGCGCGATGCTGCGCGCCCTGCAGCTCGCGCTCGACCGCAACGGCGGCCGCACGGTGCCGTGCTACGTGCATCCCGACATGTTCCGCAGCCGCGCCGCCAGGCTGCCCGACGGCTCGTTCCGGCCGATGGAGGACGTGCCCTCGCCGGCCGAGCTCACGGCGCACGGGGCCAAGGTGGTGAGCACGCGCGAGGCCACCATTGCGGCCGGCGGCACGGTGTTCGTGAGCGGCGAGATCCCGCGCCGCAGCGGCTTCGAGGTCGGCCTGCCCGGACAGCACCGGCGCACCGCCGACGGCAGCGGCTGGGAACCGGACGAGCTCCTGGTCGACGAGCGCTTCATCGCCGTGAACGTGCGCGGCAAGGGCCTGGTCGTGCTGACCGCCTGCAGCCATGCCGGCGTGATCAACGTGCTCGCCCACGCGCGCGACTGCTTCCCGGGAGTCGAGCTGCACGCCGTTCTGGGCGGCCTGCATCTCTCCGGCACCAACGAGCGGATCATCCCGCAGACCGTGACGGCACTCGGCGGCTTCGGCCTCGACGTCATCGCCGCCGGCCATTGCACCGGCTGGCGCGCCATGACCGCGCTGGCCAACGCCTTCGGCGACAGCAAGCTGGTCCCGCTCGCGGTGGGGAAGCGGCTGAGGTTTTGACTCTTCTCTGGCAGCGCGCCACTCGCACCACCTCCCCAGCGAAGCTGGGGAGGTGTCCGCGTAATCGCGGACCGAGGGGTCATGAGCTGCAGTCGCGATGCTCGCGACCCCTCTGTCGCGTATGACGCGACACCTCCTCACGCAAAGCGTGGGGAGGAATCATGACGGGAAAATACTCTTCCGCACGATGGCGTGGACGCCCCAGTTGCCGTCGACGACCTGGGTCACTCCGAAATCGACGGCGATCGACATCAGGCTGATGGCCTCGTCCTCGGTGAGGTTCTTCGCGGTCATCAAGAAGCGGCGCATCTTGCGGAAGGCGTCGCGCATGGCGAGGTCGACCGACGAGCTGGCGAAGATCTCGCTCTGGGCATTCGCGCCGAGCTCGGCGAGATAGTTGGCATGGCTGAATCCCTGCACGACCCATTCGTCCTGGGTCTCGATCATCGGGAAGTCGACCGCCTGCAACGGCGTGTCGCCGAGATCGGCGGCCTTGTGCAGCAGCACCTGGAAGGTCCCGGTGAGCGAGCATTCGATGGCGGTCCCGCAGAGCTCGGAATCGCCCTGCGAGGCGTGTGGATCGCCGATCGACAGGAGCGCGCCGGGCACTGCGACGGGGTAGTACATCGAGGCGCCCTTGCCGATGCGCCAATTGTCGATGTTGCCGCCGGTGTAGCTCGGCGGCACCGAGTTCACGAAGTCGGCCTCCTTCGGCGCCAGGCCCATGACGCCGAAATGCGGCCGGACGGGAATGCGCACGCCCTCCAGCACCTTCCAGTTGCGCAGCGTCTTGCCGTGGTCGACGGGTAATCCCGGATAGTCGATCGTCGGATGCGCCACGCCGAACGGATCGATCACGGTCGGCCAGCGAAAGTTGTAGAGCGCGCGCGCCAGTTGCGTTCGCCGGTCGCATCGAGCTCGTAGATCGTCACGACCTCGCGCGTGTCGCCGTCCAGGAAGTCCTTGTAGTGGAAGCCCCAGTTGGCGGCGGCGTTGCTGCCGAAGGCGAGGCCCTCGAACTGCGGATTGGCGCACGGCCGCGGCACGACGTCGAGAATGCGCACCTCCAGCACGTCGCCGGGCTCGGCGCCGCGCACCAGGATGGGGCCGGTGCAGATGTGCACGCCGAGCCCGTTGCCGTCGCCCTCGCCGGCACCGCGGCGGGCGACGCCCTTGGTGTCCTTCGTCCAGAGATAGACACTCTCGGCACCGGGGTCGCCCGCGATCATGCGCTCGCGGTCGTCGCTCGCCTGATGGGTCAGGGTCTCGACCGTGACGAAGTCGCCCGGATCGATCTCGAGCCGGGCCTTCAGGAGCCGGCTGAAATAGCCCCAGTGCACGGTGTCGGCGTTGGCCGGCAGGTGATGATGCCGTGGCGCCGCCGGCCGTGCAGCGCGCGACGCCAGCGTCATGCCGCCCGCGGCCAGCGCCGCGGCGCCGCCCCTGGCG
>JALHMO010000212.1 GCA_022844015.1 Reyranella sp.
CTCGACGGCGAGGCGGCGAGCGGCGCGGCGCCGGCCGCGCTGCTGGCCGAGATCAGCGGCGCCGTCGGTCGCCTGCGCAAGCGGCTCGGCGAGACGGCCGCCATCGATTTTTTCGGCGCATCGGAGCGCGCGACGGCGGAGCGGCTGGTCGTCGATCTCGAGCGCCGCCTCCAGGAAGGGAGTGACACCATGAGCACGGCACAGAGCCCGTCGGCCGCCTCGGCGCTCGGCGGCAAGGTCTGGGTGACGCGCGAGCACGTCCAGGTCGATCGCATCGCCTCGGCCTGGCTGATCCGCCGCTTCATCGACGGCGGGGCACGCTTCAAGTTCGTAGCCAGCCGCAGCTACGCGCCGCGCGCCGGCGAGGTGCGCTTCGACATGTTCGAGGGCGAGTACACGCACGAGGGCGACCGCTGCACCTTCGAGGTGCTGCTGAAGCGCGCCGGCCTCGACGATCCGGCGCTCGCCGCCATCGCCGAGATCATCCACGACATCGATCTCAAGGACGGCAAGTTCGGCCGCGAGGAGACTGCCGGCATCCGCACCCTGATGGCAGGCATCGCTGCCGGGCAGCGCGACGACGTACAGCGCCTGGCACGCGGCGCCGCCGTGCTCGACGACCTCTACGACTGTTTCAGGGCCAACCAGCCGACGACGGGAGCGCGAGCATGACTCACGACCCCTCCGTTGGCGCAGACCCTTCGGCTTCGCTCAGCGCAGGCGCGGACACCTCCCCAGCTTCGCCGGGGAGGCGAACGAGCCACGGCGTGTCGTTCGGCGAGGCGATGAAGGTGTGGGCGCGGGTCGCCGCGCTGTCGTTCGGCGGGCCGGCCGGCCAGATCGCCGTCATGCACCGCATCATCGTCGAGGAGAAGAGGTGGATCGGCGAGAACCGATTCCTGCAGGCGCTCAACTACTGCACCCTGCTGCCCGGCCCCGAGGCGCAGCAGCTCGCGACCTATATCGGCTGGCTCATGCATCGCACCAAGGGCGGCCTGCTCGCCGGCACGTTGTTCGTGCTGCCCGGGCTGCTGTCGATCATGGCGCTGTCGTGGGTCTACGTGCTGCTGGGCAAGCTCACCATAGTCGAGGGCCTGTTCTTCGGCCTCAAGGCCGCCGTGCTGGTGATCGTGATCGAGGCGGTGCTGCGCGTCGGCAAGCGGGCGCTCGGGAACAACGTGCTTGTGGCGCTGGCGGCGCTGTCGTTCATCGCCATCTTCTTCTACGGCGTGCCGTTCCCCATCATCGTGCTCGGCGCCGGATTGATCGGCTACGCCGGGGGCGTTGCCGGCTACAAGCCGCTGCTGGCCGGCGGCGGCCACGGCAGGGTCGGCGCCCGCCAGGTCGCCGATCGCGAGTCGCTGCTCGGCGAGGAGACGCCCGAGCACGCACGGCCCAACCTCCGCTGGTCGCTGTCGATCGCCGCCGTGTTCCTCGGCCTGTGGCTGGTGCCGGTCGCGCTGCTCTATTTAGCGCTGGGCGGCAGCAACGTGTTCACCGAGATCGCGGTCTTCTTCAGCAAGATGGCGATCGTCACCTTCGGCGGCGCCTATGCCGTGCTGGCCTACGTCGCCCAGCAGGCGGTCGAGCACTACCACTGGGTCAAGCCGGGCGAGATGCTGGACGGGCTCGGCCTTGCCGAGACGACGCCCGGCCCGCTGATCATGGTGACGCAGTTCGTGGGCTTCCTCGCCGCCTGGCGCGAGCCGGGCAGCCTGCCGCCCCTGCTGGCGGCGACCCTGGGCGGCCTGCTCACCACCTGGGTCACCTTCGTGCCGTGCTTCCTCTGGATCTTCTTCGGCGCGCCGTTCGTCGAGGCGCTGCGCGCCAATCGGGCGCTCGGCGCGGCGCTGGGGGCGATCACCGCGGCCGTGGTCGGGGTCATCCTGAACCTGGCCGTGTGGTTCGCCCTCCACGTGCTGTTCGCCGAGGTCGTGCCGACGCCGTTGCTCGGCGCCAGCGTGCTGGTGCCCGTCCTGTCGTCGGTCGACTGGCCGTCGCTGATCCTCGCCGCCGCCGCCGCGATCGCCATCTTCCGCTTCAGGATGGGCATGATCCCGGTGCTGCTGGCGAGCGCGGTGGCCGGCATGATCCACGCGCTGGCGATGGCGGCGAGCTGACGCGGACTCATGCTCTTCCGGACCGCGAGCGTCCTCGCTCGCTCATGGCGCGGCCCGGCGAAGCCGAACGCGCCTCATCGAGCTCATCAGGAAGAGCGAGCGAGGACGCTCGCGGTCCAGAAGAGCATGACTACATCGCTCCCAGCAGCCCCACCTCGCTCGCCTTGATCTGCAGCGCGAGGTACTTCGAGTTGATGCGGCACTGCGCCAGGCTGCCGGCGATGAACCACAGGCCGGGCTGCGGCGTGCGGGTGTACATGTTGCGCAGCTCCTGGCCGTCGCCGAAGCCCCAGATCGGGCCGACCCGCCGGGCGATCGTCTCGCCGAACAGCTTGCCGACCAGGTGCTCCTGCCCCTTGTAGCCGGTCGCCAGCACCACGAGGTCAGCGGGCAGCACGCTGCCGTCACGCATCCGCGCGCCCTCGGCCACGAAGCGATCGATGTCGGCGAACTGCCGGAGCGCGATCGCGCCCTCGGCGATCAGGTCGGAGCAGCCGACATTGAAGTAGTAGCCGCCGCCCCGCGTCAGGTACTTGAACTGCCACCCGGTGCCGTCCTCGCCGTCGTCGAGCTTGAAGCCCGCGCGCCGCAGCCCGTCGAGCAGCGTCTTGTCCATCGCCTTGGCCTGCTGCGTGAAGCGGACATGGCTCTGCTTCGACAGGACGGTCGGGATCGAGGTGGTGATGAGATCGCAATCCTCGAGCGAGGGGCCCTCGTCGTACAGCGCATAGGGCAGCTGGGCGCTGGGCTCGATGTTGACGACCAGGGTCGGGCTGCGCTGCACCAGCGTCACCTCGGCGCCGCCCGAGCAGAGGTCCTGGGCGATGTCGTGACCGCTGTTGCCGGTGCCGACGACGAGCGCGCGCTTGCCGGCCCACGCCTCGCCGTCCTCGTAGCGGCTCGAATGAACGACCTTGCCGGCGAAGTCCTCGAGGCCCGGGATGTCGGGCAGGCTGGGGATGCCGCTCACCCCGGTGGCCAGCACGACATGGCGCGGCTGCATCTGACGGCGCGTGCCGTCGGCATGGCGCAGGGTGACGGTCCAGCGGCCCTGACGCTCGTCGTAGCTGCCGCCCTCGAGCTCGGTCCCCGCCCAGTAGTTGAGCTCCAGGCTCTCGACATAGGTCTCGAACCAGCCGGCGAGCTTGTCCTTGGGAATGTAAGTCGGCCAGCTCGGCGGAAAAGGCATGTAGGGCAGATGATTGACCTGCACCTGGTTGTGCAGGGTGAGGGCGTGGTAGCGGTTTCGCCAGTTGTCGCCGATGCGCCGTTCGCGATCGACGATCAGCGTATCGACCCCGAGCTGGCCCAGCCGGGCGGCGATCGAGAGACCCGCCTGGCCGCCGCCGACCACGACGACCGCCGGATCGCGATCCTCGTAACGGGAGGCTTTCCGGCGCAGGTCGAGCCAGTTGGGCCCACGGAAGTCGCGCGAATGCGCCTTGCCGGAGGTGCGCGCGCGACCCGACTGCTCCTCGTACCCCTTGAGCTCGTCGAGCGCGGTCAGCAGGGTCCACGCCCTGGGCTCGGCGCTGCCGTCGGCCGGCGTGAGGCGCAGCACGCCGCTGCCGCGGCCGAACGCGGTCTCGAACTGAAAGATCGCCTCGATCGCCTGGACGCCGGAGCGCATCACCACGCGCGGCGGCATGCGGCCCGAGCTCAGCGCAAAATGATGCGGCCGGCTCCGCCCGGCGTCGGCGCCGAGGGGGCCGAGAAAGTGCTCGCGGCCGCTCAGCGTCCTGAACTCCCAGGAGAGCGCCAGCACGTCGCGCCAATGGCTGTCGCCATGAAACAGCGCTTCGAGCAGGCCCGCATCGCCGCGTGTCAGTGCCTGCTCGAAGCGCAGCAGCCATCGCTCGGCAAGCGTGTCGATCGAGTCGATTTCGGCCAGCATGGGAGGCTCGTTTATGCCCGTTGTGAATACTCTCAACGATGTAGCCTCCCAACGTCGCGTGCCGCTGTCCACGGACTTCTTGTCGCTCGCGAGAAGCCCGCGCGACGAGACGCGATGTTATTGCGATAGCTCTTTCAAGCGTGAGGCTATCGGCGGTTGCATGGATGATCGTGCATCCATAGACTGTGCCGTGGGAGTGGGACCTTGGGACGGCGATGATCATGCTGACGGGCCTGGATGGCCTGGCGATCGCGATCGATGCCGCGCGGATCGTGCGCATCCGGCGTACCCTGGCGGATGAGAGCGCGGCCGGGAACCGCGGCGCGCAAACCCGCATCGATTGGGAGACGATGTCGCTGGTGCGCGAGCCGCTCGACCAGGTGATCGCGCTGGTCAGGCCTGCGTTGCCGTCGCTGGCCGTCGTCACCGCGCCGGATGGAACCAGGGTCTGGTTCGACGCGCTGCGGGTGATCGGCCCCGTCGCGCTTGCACCCAAGGACATGGTCGGCGGGGCGCGATCGACCATCGAGCTCGGCGGCTACACGCAGCGGCTGTTCGAGACCGCCGAGCAGGTGCGTGCGATCATCCGGGACGCCGGCGGCCAGCCCCTGTAGGGCGAGGAGAAACGCATCGAGGATGCTCGCCGCCAACCGACGTAGCGTGTAGCGTCGCGAGTGTGGCTCTTCTGCTTTGCCTGCTCGGTCGAGGATGACGACACCAAGGATGCCTGCGATCGAGCGGTCGTTCGTGCCCATACGGGGCGGCGTCGTCCATGTCGCGGCCTGCGGCAGCGGGCGCCCGGTCCTCCTGCTGCACCAGACGCCGCGCTCGTGGGACGAGTTCCGCGACGTGCTGCCGCTGCTCGGCAGACGCTGGCGTGCCCTCGCCATGGATACCGTAGGCTTCGGCGATTCGACGCCGCTGCCGGCCGGGCAGGATTCGATCGAGGCGTGGGCCGACGCCGCCCACCAGCTGCTGGCGGCGCTGGACCACGACAGGGCGATCGTGGTCGGCCATCACACCGGCGCGGCGATCGCCGTCGAGATGGCCGCGTCGCGGCCGGAGCGGGTCGCGGCGCTGGTGCTGTCGGCCTCGCCCTACGTCGATGCCGCGCGGCGCGCGGCGTCGGTCGGAAAGAAGGTGGTCGACGAGGTGACGGCATCGGCCGACGGCCGCCACCTCGTGGAGCTGTGGGCGATGCGCCAGGCTTTCTATCCCGACGGTCGCGGCGATCTCCTGGAGCGCTTCGTGATCGACGCGCTGCGTGCCGGCCCGCGCGCCGCCGAAGGCCATCGCGTGGTCGGCCGCTATGTCATGGAGCCGCGCCTCGGCCTGATTCGCTGCCCGACCCTGGTGGTCGCGCCGACCGCCGACCCGCACGCCTATCCGCATGCCGCGCGGGTCGCTCGCGACATTCCCGGCAGCACCCTGGTCGAGATCGAGAACGGCATGGTGCCGCTGCCCGACCACATGCCGGAGCAGTTCGCGGCGGTCGTCGAGCGGTTCCTGTCGGGGCTGAAGCCGGCTTGAGTGATCTTCCTCCCCAGCGTCGTCGCTGGGGAGTGTCATGTGCTGGGAGCGCGCCACTCCCGTGGCGCTCATCTCATTGTCCTCCCCAGCGAAGCACCAGCGGATCTGGGGAGGAGCATGCGACGAACGCGACGTTGGCGGAGGGTTACTCCGCCTTAGGCGGCACACTCCCGGGCGAATTTGTTGTGGGGCCAAACAAATCGCGAATAGGATCGGGACAGGGAGGCGAAGCACGACGTGACGACACAGGAACGGACACAGGTCGGCATCATCGGCGCGGGACCGGCAGGGTTGCTGCTGGCGCGCCTGCTCAGGGTGCACGGCATCGACAGCGTGATCCTGGAGGCACGCTCGCGCGACTATGTCGAGGCACGGATCCGGGCCGGCGTGCTGGAGCAGGGCACGGTGTCGCTGATGGAGGAGGCCGGCGTCGCCGACCGCCTGCATCGCGAGGGACTGGTGCACGATGGCGTCGAGATCACCGTCGCCGGCCGGCGCTTTCGCGTCGACTTCCGCGAGCTGGTAGGCAAGACCGTTACCGTCTACGGCCAGACCGAGATGACCAAGGACCTGATCGCCGCGCGCCTTGCCGGCGACGGCCCGATCGTCTGGGAGGCCGCTGATGTGGCCCTGCACGGCATCGACTCCGAGCAACCGAGCCTCAGCTATCGGCTGGCGGGCGTCGATCACACGCTGGTCTGTGATTTCATTGCCGGCTGCGACGGCTTCCATGGCGTCAGCCGGCCGGCGTTGCCGGCCACGAAGTCCAGGACCTTCGAGCGTACCTACCCGTTCGGCTGGCTCGGCATCCTGGCCGACGTGCCGCCCTGCTCGGACGAGCTGATCTATGCCAGCCACGCGCGCGGCTTCTCGCTCGCCTCGATGCGCTCGCCGACGCGCAGCCGCTACTACATCCAATGCGCCCTCGACGAAAGGATCGAGGACTGGCCCGACGCGCGCGTCTGGGACGAGCTCGAGCTCAGGCTCGGGTCGGATCCGCCGCCGCGCATCACGCGCGGGCCGTCGATCGAGAAGAGCGTGGCGCCGCTGCGCAGCTTCGTGTCGACGCCGATGCAGCACGGTCGGCTGTTCCTCGCCGGCGACGCCGCCCACATCGTGCCACCGACCGGCGCCAAGGGGCTGAACCTCGCAGCCTCGGACGTCCATTATCTCTGCCGTGCGCTGATCGCCCACTACGAGAAGCGCTACGACGGCCTGCTGGCCGCCTACAGCGACACCGCGCTGGCGCGCGTGTGGAAGGCCGAGCGCTTCTCGTGGTGGATGACCATGCTGCTGCACAAGCTCCATCCGGAGGAGAGCTTCGAGGCGCAGATGCAGCGCGCCGAGCTCGATTACCTGGCTGGCTCGCGCGCGGCCCAGACGGCGCTGGCGGAAAACTATGCAGGGCTGCCGTTCTGAGATTCCTCCCCAGCGAAGCTGGGGAGGACTCAGAGTCAATCCGCCGCGAACAGGATGCAGCGCTCGGGCTGGAGGACGATCCAGGCGCGGTCGCCGGGCCGGGCGGCGAGCGAGGGATGGACGACGCTGCGCAACGCGGTCGAGCCCAGCCGGAGCTGGCATTCGCTCGAGCCGCCCTGGAAGACGACGCGTTCGAGCACGCACTCGATGGCGCCGTCGCTCGGGTCGAGGCGCGTGGTCACGTCCTCGGGCCGGAAGATCACGTCGACCGTCGTGCCGGCCGCCAGGGCAGCGCGCGACGGCACATGCAGGGTGCTGGCGCCGCCAGCCAGCGCCACCGTCGCCACGCCGTCGTGTGCCTCGACGACCCTGCCGCGCAAGAAATTGGCGCTTCCGAGGAAGTCGGCGACGGTGCGATTGGTCGGCCGGCCGTAGACCTCGCGCGGGGCGCCGCTCTGCACGATGCGGCCGGCCGACATCACCGCCACCCTGTCGGACATGGCGAGCGCCTCGGACTGGTCGTGCGTGACATAGAGCGTGGTGACGCCGGTGCGCGAGATCAGCTCTTGCAGCTCGAAGCGCATCTGCTCGCGCAGCTTGGCGTCGAGGTTGCTGAGCGGCTCGTCGAGCAGCAGCAGCTTGGGCCGGCGCACCAGGGCGCGGGCGAAGGCGACGCGCTGCTGCTGCCCGCCCGACAGCTTGGTCGCCTGCCGGCCGGCGAAGCTCTCCATGCCGACCAGGCGCAGCGCGTCCATGACCCGCGCCTTGATGTCGCCGGCGGCGAGCCTGGGACGCTGCACGCGCAGCGGGTAGGCGACGTTGCCGAACACGTCCATGTGCGGCCAGATGGCGTAGGACTGGAACACCAGGCCGATGTCGCGCTCGAAGGCCGGCAGCTGGGTGCCGCGCTCGATGTCGGTCACCACCTGGCCGGCGATCACGATCGAGCCGCCATCCGGCTCCTCCAGGCCGGCGACGCAGCGCAGGGTCGTCGACTTGCCGCAGCCCGATTCGCCCAGCAGTGTGTAGAAGCCGCCCTGCGGGACGTCGAAGTCGATGCCCTTCAGCGCCTGGAAGTCGCCGTCGGCGGTGGCGTAGGTCTTGGTGAGGCCTCTGACGGTCAGCATCGGTTACGACTCGCCCTGTCTCGAGAGCAGGTGCCGGCGCAGCACGAAGATCACCGGCGTGACGAACAGCAGGATCAGGGTGCCGACGGCGGCGGCCTGCGCGGTCTGCCGGTCGGCCTGCAGCCGCCACATGATGACGCTCAGCACCCAGTTGTCCTGCGACTGCAGGACCAGCGGGATGGTGAACTCGCGGAAGCCGACGATGAACAGCAGCAGGAAGCTCGCCAGCAGCGATGGTGCCAGCAGCGGCAGCACGACACGGCGCACCGTGTCGAGCCAGCGTCCGCCCGAGGCCGACGATGCCTCCTCGAGCTCGGCATGAATCTGCATCAGCGAGGCGCGCGACAGCCGGCTCGAGACGGCGAGCCGGTAGGAGTACGCCAGCACCAGGATCCACACCGTGCCGTAGAGGCCGATCGGGATGGTGAGGTGCAGCACCATGACCGCGAAGCCGGTGATCACCGAGGGGATGCCGATCGACATGAAGCTCACGGCATCGAGCAGCCGACGGCCGGGAAAGCGCAGGCGCAGGATCTGCCAGGCGAGCAGGGCGCCGATCAGGGTGATCAGCCCGGCACTGAGGCCTGCCACGATGAAGGTATTGCCGACCGCCGGCCAGAATCGGTGGTCGGCGAACAGCGCGCGATAGGCATCGAGGTTGAGGGAGTCGGTGCTGCCGCCCGAGAAGCTGGTCCACACCAGGACGATCGACGGTAGGATGGCGCCGACGGCGAGATAGAGCCCGACGAAGGCGAGTGCCGGCAGCCGCCAGCGCCCCAGCGCATAGCGAGTCGGCCGGTAGCCCTTGCCGGTCACCGTGACGAAGCGCTCGGCGCGCCGGATCAGGTGGTTGTAGACGATGAGCAGGATCACGGCCGCGGCGAGGAAGAGCAGGGCGGCCGCGGCGACCCTGCCGTAGGCCGGCAGCTCGTCCTCCGGGTTGAGGTCGAAGTAGAGCCGGGTGGCGAAGACGTTGATGCGCGCCGGGAAGCCGATGATCAGCGGCATCTCGAACTGCTCGAGCGCCACCAGGGTGGCGAGGATCAACGGCGCCAACACGCCCGGCCGCAGCACCGGCAGGGTGACGCGAAGGAAGGTGGTGAGCGGACGCGCGCCCGAGGCGCTGCTCGCCTCTTCCAGCGCCGGGTTCATGGTACGCATGGCCGCGCCCAGCAGCAGGAAGACGAACGGGACGGAGGCGATGCCCTGGCACAGGATCAGGCCGGGCATGCTGAAGATGTTGATCGGCCCCGGCGCGTCGAGGCCGAGCACGGCGCGCAGCGCCACGTTCACCCATCCGGCGTTGGGCGCGAACAGCAATGTCCAGGCGAACGCGATGACGATGCCCGGCACCAGCAGGGGGAACAGCACCGCCGTGAAGATCGGCGTGCGCCACGGCAGGTCGGTTCGCTCGACCAGCCAGGCGAGCGTGAAGGCGGTGAAGAAAGTGACCGCCACCGAGCCCAGCACGAAGATCGCGGTGTTGGGCAGCACGGTCGAGAGTAGCGGCGTCTTCACGTAGACCTCGACCAGGTTGTCGAAGGTCCAGTGCGCGCCAGGCTCGAACGGCAGCAGGTCGCTCGGCCCGCGGAAGGCGGTGAAGAGCAGCGCGAGCAGTGGCGCCAGCACGAGATAGAGCGCAGCGGCAGCGGCCCCCGCGAGGAGGAGGGAACCGGCGAGCCCGAGCTGGCCGCGCCGCGTGCGGCGCGCCGCGCGGACGATCGGTGCCGCCTCTTCGGCTTGCACGGCCATCGGCGGTCAGCCCTGGCCGCGGACGACCGCCATCAGCTTGCGGTAATACTCGGCGCGCTGGTTCATCGTCTCGACATCCTCGTAGATCACCCGCGCACCCGCCGCCTTGATCTCCTGGGCGAGCGGCGAGGCCGAGTTGGCGCGGATGTCGGGCTGGCCGGCAACCTGCTCGTAGAGCATCTTGGCTTCCGGCGAGATCAGCCAGGCGATCAGCAGACGGGCAGCGTTGGGATGCGGCGCCTGCTTGACGGCACCCAGCACGAACTGGGTCGCCGGCACCATCTCCATGATCTGGTAGCCGACATTGAGCCCATCCTTGTTCATCAGGAAGGCGCCGCCGGTGCTCTCGGCGACCGCCAGCTGGCGCTCGCCCGACTTCAGGAAATTCGCGACCGGCGAGGTCGCGACGAGGAGCTTGCGCTGCTCGATCAGGGCCTTGATCCAGCGCTCGGTACGCTCGAGGCCCCAGTCGATGGCCAGGTAGCCGCCCAGTCGCGGCAGCAGGAAGCTGTCGGACACCAGCTTGTCGTTCCACTGCGGATCGAGCAGGCCGTCCCAGGCGCGCGGCACCTGCTCCTTGGCGAGCTTGGCCTTGGCGAAGATCGGGACGAACACGTAGTTGTGGTTGGCGACGGCCTCGCCGTCCCAGAAGATGTCGCGATCCTGCGCGCCGTACTGGCGCCAGTCGAACTTCTCGAGCAGGCCGCGTTTCTGCACCTCGAGCGTGCCGCCCAGCGAGAAGGTCCAGACATCGACGGCGTGGCGGCCGGCGCGCTTCTCGGCGATCATCTTCGAGCTCGCCTGCTGGTCGCCCAGCCAATTCACCTTGACGGCGGGAAAGCGCTTGGCGAACTCCGGCGGGATCCATTGCACGCCCGGCGCGCCGGGTGCCCAGATCGTCACCTCGCCCTCGGGCTTGGCCTTCTCGTAGAGCTCGGCGAGCTTCGGCGAGACGGAGGTGGCGGGTTGCGCGGAAGCGCTCCGAATGATGGCTGGCGCTGCACCGAGGGCAAGGGCGCCCGCGATCACGGCACGGCGCGAGGGGCGCGAAATCCTGTCCTGCATTGACGTGTCCTCCCAATCGATCGTTGTTGCTCGATGCCGCGCCCTCTTGAGCGGGGCGCTGTCCTACGGCGGAGTCACTCTCTTTCGGACCGCGAGCGTCGGGGGGGGGGAGGTTGATTTTGGAGGGGGAAGCG
>JALHMO010000213.1 GCA_022844015.1 Reyranella sp.
TCGCCGACCATGACGTTGGCGAAGTAGGGCGCGAAGATGAAGGTGGTGACGATGGTGAAGAAGGGCTGGTTGGCCCAGTCGAACAGCGCCCAGCTGAACTGGCCGAGCTTCGAGGCTTCGCGGGATGGGGTGTTCATCTTCCGGGGCTATGCGAGCTCGACAGGAACGAGCCGCCGGGCGGAATGTGCAAGCCGTCGATCGTGAGTGAGCAGTGTTGCATCCAGCACTTCGGCGAGCGCCACATAGACTGCGTCGTAGGCAGTGAAGTTGTCGCGCAGCGCCCACACCCTGGGCATCAGGATATCGTGAGCGTGTCGGTGCACCGGAAACGCCAGGAAATCATCCAGGGCCGCTTGTGCTCGCTCCCCATCCATGTCCCGCGCGAGAACCAGCCGACGGAGCACCTGGACGACCTCGATGTCCAGCAGGTGAGGAGCATGAAGCGCGTGAATGCTATCGAGCAGCCGATCTTCAACCGACGAACCGATGGACGTCTGCAACAGGACCTCGAGCAGGGCGGAGGCGTCGACGACGATCACCGGCCGTCACGTTCGGCCCGCACGGCGTCAGCCGTGTCCATAGATGGCGTCACCGCGGACCGCCGCGCCAGGCGCGCGCGCAGTTCGTCGGCCGTCGGCCTTTCTGCCATCTCGCGAATCTGCTGAAGCAGATAGTCCGACAGGGACATCCCGGCCAGCGCTGCTCTCGACTTGAGGCGGCGGTGCAACGCATCCGGCACGTGCCGAATTTGGATCATGACCGACATGCGATACCGTTATGTGCATGTGTATCACATGTCAATGGCGACCCTCGCCGGCGTCACGGAAAATGCGGCCAGCTGCCGCCGGCGCGAACTCGTTCGCCTGCGGCGTCGACAGGCTGACCTGAAGACCCGCGCTTCGAGAAGCCGCCGGGCAGCCACCGATAGTCCCGATCCGTGAAGCTCACGCACGCATCGCCACCCGCCGCGGGAGTTGCCGGATCGCGTCGCGATTCGTAGGCGAGAACACCTTCCTGGCCGCCTCCTGCCAGGGCAGCCAGAGCTGCGCGACATGCTCGGCCGGATCGAGGGTAGCGACGGTCGCGCTGTCGACCAGGAAGCCGAACACGTGCTCGGTGTTGTGCGTCACGCCGGGCGCGTAGCGGGCGCGCCATTGCGGCCAGATCTCGTAGCGATTGGCGAGCCGCCAGTCGCTGAGCGTGCCCTGGCCGAGTCCGGTCTCCTCGAGAAGCTCGCGCCCGGCGGTGGCGCGCAGGTCGGGGTCGTCCGGCTCGCGCGAGCCGGTCACCGACTGCCAGAAGCCGGGCTGCGCGGCGCGCTCGAGCAGGAGCACGTCGAGCCGCGCCGTATGGACCACGACCAGGACCGATTCGGGGATCTTGAACGCCATGGCGGCAGGATAGCCGGAACATTGACTCCCCGCCCTCCACCGCTATGGTCCGCCGGCATTTTTGCAGGCTGCGGAGCGGGCATGACTCATGTTCCTCTTCCCCGCCAGGGGAAGAGGCCAGGTGAGCGGGCGACGACGTGCGTATCCCCCTCACCCAACCTCTCCCCCTGGCGGGGAGAGGAGCAAGAGTCTGAGAGGGGCCCGCTCCTGGATTGTACGAGGGGAGCGATGAGCAAAGGGCTGGAGGCCGCCATCGATGCGGCGTGGGAAGCGCGCGACGGCATCAACAGCGCAACCAGGGGCGAGGTGCGCGACGCCGTCGAGGCGTCGATCGCCGGGCTGGACAACGGCACCTATCGCACGGCCGAGAAGCTCGGCGACGAGTGGGTGGTGCACCAGTGGCTGAAGAAGGCCGTGCTGCTCTCCTTCCGGCTCTACGATTCGGTGCCGATGGACGGCGGCGCCGCCTTCCCCGGCCTGGGCAGCGCGCCCTGGTTCGACAAGGTGCCGCTCAAGACCACGGGGTGGGACGCCGCCCGCTTCGCCAAGGCGGGGTTCCGCGCCGTGCCGGGCTCGATCGTGCGCCGCGGCTCCTACGTGGCGCCGTCGGTCGTGCTGATGCCGTCGTTCGTCAACCTGGGCGCCTATGTCGACAGCGGCACCATGGTCGACACCTGGGCGACCGTGGGCTCGTGCGCCCAGATCGGCAAGAACTGCCATCTGTCCGGCGGCGTCGGCATCGGCGGCGTGCTCGAGCCGCTGCAGGCCAACCCGGTGATCGTCGAGGACAATTGCTTCATCGGCGCGCGCTCCGAGGTCGTCGAGGGCGTGATCGTCGGCACCGGCGCCGTGCTGTCGATGGGCGTCTTCATCAGCGCCACCACCAAAGTGGTCGATCGCGCGACCGGCCAGATCCATGTCGGCAAGGTGCCGCCCTATTCCGTGGTCGTGCCGGGTAACATCGGCGGCGGCCCCGACCGGCCCTCGACCTATTGCGCCGTGATCGTGAAGACGGTCGACGAGCGCACCCGCTCCAAGACCTCGATCAACGAGCTGCTGCGCGACTGAGGCAGGGCAGCCGACGCGATGCCGCCACGCTTGCCTTGGCCATGGCGCCTGCCGCGCGCCGGGCGCGGTTGACGAGGCGAGGCGATTGACGACGGTGGCCGCGCGCAAGACCACGGGCGGGCTCGATCGCAGCCCGGCTTTCCGGCAGGCACAGGCGCTCCATCGGGCCGGCGACATCGCCGGCGCGCTCGCGATCTACCATCGCCTGCTCGGGCAGTTCCCCGAGCACGCGGGCCTGCTGTTCCTGGCCGGCAGCGCGGAGTGCCAGAAGGGCAATGCCGGCCGGGGCGTTCAATTGCTGGCCCGGCACCTGGAGATCGATCCCGGCAATGCTGCGGCCCATTCCAACCGCGGCCTCGCGCTGCGCAAGCTCGGGCGCCTCGACGAGGCGGTCGCCAGTTGCCGCAGGGCGACCGAGCTGCTGCCCGATCTCGCGGAAGCCCATCTCAACCTCGCCCACGCCTTGAGCAGCGTCGGCCGCTTCGTCGAGGCAGTCGCGAGCTTCGACCGGGCCATCGCGCTCGGCCCCGACCGGGCACCGGCTTACTGCAGCCGCGGCCTCGCGCTGCGCGGCCTCGGGCGCCTCGAGGAGGCCATGGCCAGCTTCGACGAGGCGATCAGCCTGAATCCCGGCGATGCGACGGCGCTCTACAATCGCGGTCTGGCGCTGCGCGACCTCGGACGTCTCGAAGAGGCGGTCGCGAGCTTCGACAGCGCGATCGCCGCGAAGGCCGACCAGGTCGAGGCGCATTTCGAGCGCGGGGTCGTCCTCGACAGGCTGAAGCGGCCCGATGAGGCGCTCGCCAGCTTCGACAAGGCAATCGCGCTGAAGCCGGGCTACGCGGCGGCCCATTCCAATCGCGGCCTCGCGTTGCAGAAGCTCGGGCGCGACGAGGAGGCGCTCGCCGCCTACCTCGCGGCGATCGACCTGAGGCCCGACCTTGCGGTGGCGCACTTCAATTGCGGCAACGTGCTGCGCGAGCTTCGGCGCTTCGACGACGCCCTCGCACGCTACGACGCGGCCATCGCGCTCGATCCCGGCGTTGCGGAGGCGCACTACAATCGCGGCAATGCGCTGCGCGAGCTCGCGCGGCTCGACGACGCGCTCGCCGGCTTCGACACGGCGATCGGGCTGAAGCCCGCCTGGGCGGAGGCGCATTTCGGCCGTGCCGTCGCGCTGGAAAGCCTGACGCGACTCGACGAGGCGCTGGCCGGCTTCGACACGGTCATCGCGCTCCGGCCGAACTATGCGGCGGCCCACGCCAATCGCGGCCTCGTGCTGCAGAGCCTCGGGCAGCTCGAGCAGGCGCTGGCCAGCTACGACAGGGCGATCGACCTCAACCCAGGGTCCGCCGAGGCCCATTTCAACCGTGCCAACGCGCTGCGCGACCTCGGCCGTCTCGACGAGGCACTCGCGGGCTACGGCGCCGCGATCGACAGGAAACCCGACTTTGCGGATGCCTACCTCAGCAGAGGCATCTGCAGGCTGCAGCAGGGCGATTTCGAGAATGGCCTGCTCGACTACGAGTGGCGCAGGCCGCCGGACTGGCCGGCCGATCGCCCGTTCCGGCCGACCCGGCTGCCCGCCGCCCGCCACCTGTCCGGAAAGACGGTGCTGGTGTGCTCCGAGCAGGGGCTGGGCGACACGATCCAGTTCTGTCGCTATGTCGACCTGCTCCATCGCCAGGGCGCGACTGTCCTGTTCGCCCCGCCGAAAAAGCTGCAGGCCCTCGTCCGCTCGCTCCCGGCAAGGATCGTCGACCTCGACGATCGATCGTCGACGTACGACCACGTGCTGTCGCTCATGAGCCTGCCCCTGATCTTCGGCACGACCTTGCAAAGCATTCCCGCGACGGTGCCGTATCTCTTCGCCAAGGCGGATCTGGTCGACCGCTGGAGGCGCAGGATCGGCGACACCGGATTCAAGATCGGCATCTGCTGGCAGGGCAGCACCAGCTTCAAGCAGGATCACCGGCGTTCCTTCCCGGTCGGCCACTTCTCTCGGTTGAGTGGCCTCGCCGGCGTTCGCCTGATATCGCTGCACAAGGGAGAGGGCGAGGGCCAGCTGGAGAACCTCCCGCAGGACATGATCGTGGAGACGCTGGGAAGCGATCTCGACGGCGGGCCCGACGCGTTCGCCGACACCAGCGCCATCATGCAGTGCCTGGATCTCGTCATCACCTCGGACACCGCGATCGCCCACCTCGCCGGCGCCCTCGGCGTCCGCACCTGGGTGGCGCTCGGCAGACCGCCCGAGTGGCGCTGGCTGCTGGGCCGCGACGACAGCCCCTGGTATCCGACCATGAGACTGTTCCGCCAGAAGGGCGGGACGGGCTGGCACGGCGTGTTCGACGAGATCGCAGCCGCGCTCGCCGCGGAACGCGGCACGAAGGTCGCCTGAGCGGCGTGCGCCCGGGGGCCTGTCGGCCCCCGCGCCCTGCGGGGTATCCGCATTTGGCATTCTTCATCGTCATCCCGAGCGGAGCCACCCGATCAGGCGCTGCTTGCAGCGCCATTGGCGGTGCAGTCGAGGGACCTTTCTTGCCGCTTCCACAACATGAAAGGTCCCTCCACTCCGCCTCGCTGCGCTCGGCTCCGGTCGGGATGACGAAGAACAATGCCAAATGCGAATGCCCTGCCGCACCCTGCGACCCGGCGGCGGCACCATTCCGGCCGGGCTCGCCGTCGCTCCGACAGAGGACGGGACTCGCGCGCCCTCAGGCGCGATGGCGCTCCCATTCCGGACGCGCCTTGATGCGGGCACCCTCCCTGGCCATGATCTTGGCCACGCGCTCGGGCGCGAAGCCGATGTCGAGCAGGCCGAGGTCGGCGTTGGTCACCTCGCGATACTCGGCGATCCTGCCGTCGCGCAACGTCATGATCGACACGCCGTCGAAGCCGACACGCCTGCCCTGAGCTTCGGGCAAGGTCGAGACGTAGCTGAAAGTGTAGTAAGCGTAGAGCGTCTTGCCGTCGGTCACCGGACGGAACATGTCCCAGCGGAAGTCGCGCGCGGTGCGATGGAACCAGTCGTCGATCATCTCGGCGATCCGGGCGCGCCCCTCGAAGGCGCCGTAGAACACGTCGTGATAGACGCCGTCCTCGGTGAACAGGCCGGCGAACGCCCGGCCGTCGCGGCGCTCGACGGCGCCGCAGAATTCCTTCAGCAGTGCAACTGCATCCATGATTGGTCCTCCCGCAGGTGGCGCATTCATGACTAAACTGGTTCGGGCGGCAAGAGCGGCGCCGCATCGGGGCAGCTCGCATCGGAGTGGCCCGCGTGGGAGTGGCCCGCGTCGGAGTGGCCCGCATCGGGGGAGATCGAGGCATGAGCTTCTGGATCATCGTCGGCGTACTCGCAGCGATCGCCGTCTGGCTGATCGCGATCTACAACGGCCTGGTCGCCGCCCGGAACCAGGGCCAGACGGCATGGAGCCAGATCGACGTTCAGCTGAAGCGCCGGCACGACCTCATCCCCAACCTGGTGCAGGTCGTGAAGGACGCCATGGGTTACGAGCAGGAGACGCTCACCAAGGTGGTGCAGGCACGCAATGCCGCCGCCGCGGCTACCGGCCCCGCGCAATCCGGCCCGGCCGAGGCGGCGCTGAGCGCCGCTACGCGCGGCCTGTTCGCCCTGGTCGAGAACTATCCGCAGCTCAAGGCCAACGACAACATCAAGCAGCTCCAGGAAGAGCTGACGACGACCGAGAACAAGATCGCCTTCGCGCGCCAGTTCTACAACGACTCGGTCAACGCCTATAACACGCGCATCCAGAGCTTCCCGGCCGTGGTCGCCGCGGCGTCACTCGGCTTCCATCCGATGGAGCTGTTCAACATGCCGGAAGCCGAGCGCGAGGTGCCCAAGGTGGCGCTGCGGTGAAACAGAATAACCTCACCCTGAGGAGGGCGCACAGCGCCCGTCTCGAAGGGTGGGCCGCAAGGGTGGTTTCTGTTGCCAATCCTTCGAGACGGCCGCAATGCGGCCTCCTCAGGATGAGGTGGCGGGTGTGGCGCCGGGTGAATGAAGCCAACTCATGAGCGCCACCGCCACCACCGACTTCGTCGCCGCGCAGAAGGCCAACCGGCGCAACACGATGCTGCTGCTGGCGGCGCTCACCGGCATTGCGGCGTTCACCGGCTACCTGGTCGGCTGGGCGCTCGAGGGCGAGCTGACCGACAGCGTGCCACTGTGGAGCAGGGCGGGCCTGGCGATCGCCGCCGTGCTGGCGGTGGTCAGCGTGGTCTGGAGCCTGATCTCGCTGGTCATCGGTGACCGGCTAGTGCTCGGCATGGCCAGCGCCAAGCCGATCAGCAAGGAGGATGCCCCGCAGCTCTACAACGTGGTCGAGGAAATCTCGATCGCCGCCGGCCAGCCGATGCCCCGGGTGATGGTGCTGGAGACCGACGCGCTCAACGCCTTTGCCACCGGCAGCCAAGTCGGCAACGGCACCATCGCCGTGACCCGCGGCCTGCTCGACACGCTCACCCGCGACGAGCTGCAGGGCGTGGTGGCGCACGAGATGGCCCACCTCGCCAATCTCGACACGCGCTACATGGTGGTGGTGGGCGTCACGGTCGGCCTGATTGCCCTGGTCTGCGACGTGCTGCTCAGGACCACGGCGTGGGGCAGCTCGGGCCGCAGCAGCGGCAGCGGCAAGAAGGGCTCGGGCGGCGGCCTGCTGATCATCGTGCTGATCGTCGTCGCCATTGTGGCGCCGCTCGCCGCCAAGGCGGTGCAGATGGCGGTGTCGCGCCAGCGCGAGTATCTTGCCGACGCCACCTCCGTCCAGTTCACCCGCAATCCCAACGGCCTGATCTCCGCGCTCGGCAAGCTCGCCGACAAGGCCGCGCCGTTTCCCGGAGTCAGCCGTGCCACCCAGCACCTCTTCATCGTCAACCCCGTCCAGACCTTCACCAGCAAGACGCCGGCGCTGCTCGCCACTCACCCGGCTGTCGAGGATCGCATCGCTCGCCTGCGCAATCTGGGCGGCTGAGATCCTGCCGGCCGGCGCCTTCGACCTGCAGGGCCATCGCGGCGCGCGCGGGCTCGCCCCGGAGAACACGCTGGCCGGCTTCCGTGCCGCCATCGACCTCGGCGTGACGACGCTCGAGACCGACCTCGCCGTCACCGGCGACGGCGTCGTGGTGATCAGCCACGACCCGGTGCTCAACCCCGACCTGACGCGCGGTCCCGACGGCAAGTGGCTGGCGACGGCCGGGCCGGCGATCCGCACGCTGAGCGCGGCCGATCTGGCCCGGTACGACATCGGCCGCGTCAACCCCGAGAGCCGCTACGGCAAGCTCTATCCCGAGCAGAAGCCGGCCGACGGCGAGCGCTTCCCGACCCTGGCCCAGGTCTTCGCGCTCGGCGGGCCGCCGCTGCGCTTCAACATCGAGATCAAGACCGACCCGACCAAGCCGGATGTGACGCTCGATCCCGCGCGCTTCGCCGAGCTCGTCGTCAAGCAGGTCCGAGACGCCAGGGCATCCGATCGCACCACCATCCAGTCGTTCGACTGGCGCGGCCTGCTGGCGGCGCGCCGCCTGGCGCCGGAGATCGCCACCGCCTGCCTGTCGATCGAGAGCAACAACATGGACACGGTGCGGCGCGCCGGCGGCCAGCCGTCGCCGTGGCTGGGCGGCCTCGATTTGCAGGCGCACGGCGGCTCGCTGCCGCGCCTGGCCCAGGCGGCGGGCTGCGCGGTGTGGTCGCCGTTCTGGCGCAACGTCACGGCGAATACGGTGAAGGAAGCGCAGGGCCTCGGGCTGAAGGTGATCCCGTGGACGGTCAACGACCCCGCCGAGATGACCCGCCTCATCGCCCTCGGCGTCGACGGCCTGATCACCGACTATCCCGATCGCGCCAGGACGGTGCTGAAGGCGAGGTAGGGCACATCCTGCTCGGCTCCCGCGTAACTGCAGGGCATTCGAGAGGCTCACCGCGTCATGTAGTCGTACGACGCGAGCACATGGGTGCGCACGATGTGGAGGAATTCCTCGACGTCGACGTGCTCGTCGTGCGAGCCCATGCCGTGCGGGAAGGGGCCGTAGACGCAGGTCGGGATGTTGCGGTAGCGCCACAGGCGCGCGTCGGTGCCGCCGAGGCTGACGATCGGCGTCGGGCGGAAGCCGCGCAGCTCCTCCACGGTGCTCTGCACGATCTCGATGATGTCGCAGCCCGGGTCGACCCAGGAGGGGAGGTTGCAGTTCGTCTCCTTCACCGTGGCGTCGGGGAAGTCCCTCAGGATCCTCTCGACCTCGGCCAGCACGCGCTCGCGCGTCACGCCGAGCGGCAGGCGGATGTCGGTCTCGAACACGGCGCTCGACGGCACCATGTTGACCTTCACGCCGCCCCTGACAGTGCCGATGTTGAGCGTGACCTTGTCGACGATGTCGCCTGCGCCCTTGCCCATCGCGCGGTCCATCGTGGCGCGGCCGGCATCGATGCCGCGCGCGATGTTGTCGGAAATCTCGGGCCTGATCTCCGTCACTTCCTCGAGGCGCCCGGCGAGAGCCATGGCGATCTTGGTGGCGCTCGCCGTCGCGTGCGTGTAGGCGCCGTGCGCGCCCGCCGTCCGCACCGTGAACTCGAGCCACAGCGGGCCCTTCTCGCCGAAGCGCACGCTGAACGGGCTCGACGGCTCGCCGTTCAGCAGCGCGTCGCCGTGCACCTCGGGGTGATGCTCCATGAGATAGCGGGCGCCGTAGGGGCCGAACGTCTCCTCGTCGGACACCGCCGTCAGGGTGAGCCGGCCCTTGAGGCGATCCTTGAGGCGCGACAGGTAGATGTAGGTCCAGATCGACGCCGAGGTGCCGCACTTCATGTCGGCCGCGCCGCGGCCGTAGACCTTGCCGTCGACCAGCTCGCCGCCCCACGGGTCCCGGGTCCATCCGTGGCCGTCGTCGGCGACGGGGAACACGTCGATGTGGCCGTTGAGCACGAGATGCTTGCCGGGCCGGCCGGCCGCGAAGGTCGCGACGATGTTCGGCATCTCGGGATGCGGCGAGATGATGCGATAGTCGAGGCCGCGCGCCCGGAGCTCTCCGGTGAGGAAGTCGGCGGTCGAGCGCGTGTCGCCCGGCGGGTTCGGGCCCTTGCAGCGCACGAAGGCCCGCAGGAAGCCGACCAGGGTGTCGCGATCCTCGTCGATCCAGGCCTTCAGCTGCTCGCGATCGTTCGTCGCCATCGTCCGTCTCCCTTGCCCCTGCCGCAGAAGAATTCCGCCACAGATGAACACAGATGCACACGGATCATGAGCCGTGTTCTCACGACGGACTAGAGCGTGATCTTCTTGGATTGAAGCTGCAAAGAAAACCTCACCCTGAGGAGCGGCCGTCAGGCCGCGTCTCGAAGGGTGGGCGAAAGCAAGCCTGTTGCCCACCCTTCGAGACGCCACGCTCCGCGTGGCTCCTCAGGGTGAGGTCATTACTTGCTGCTTCAATCCAAGAACATCACGCTCCAGGAGACTTGTCCCGGCAGCCAGCCAAGACGTCCCGAATCATATCAAGCATCCGTGTTCATCTGTGTTCATCTGTGGCTGATTCCTTCGGCACAGCGCGAACCGTAGCGGCTATGCCTTGGCGCTTTCCCGCGGCGCCGGCTCGGCGGCAGTCGCCGGCTGCCGGCCCGGCGAGCGCTGCAGCAGCTGGGTCAGGCCGAGCAGCAGCACCGAGATCAGGATCAGGAGCGTCGAGATGGCGGCAATGGTCGGGTCGATCTCGTCGCGCAGGGCGTTGAACATGCGCCGCGTCAGGGTCGCCTTGTCGCCACCGGCGATGAAGAGCGAGATCACGACCTCGTCGAGCGAGGTGATGAAGGCGAGCAGCGCCGCCGATATCACCGAGGTCTTGATCTGCGGCAAGGTCACCGTGAGGAACGCCCACGGGCGGCTGGCGCCGAGGCTGCGCGCCACCATCTCCTGGTTCATGTCGTAGCTCTTGAAGCTCGACGCGACCAGGATCACGACCAGCGGGATCGCCATCACCGAGTGCGCCAGCACGATGCCGGCGAGCGTGTTGTTGAGCCCGAGATGGGCATACAGCAGGAAGATGCCGATCGCGATCAGGATGCCCGGGATGATGAGCGGCAGCATGAAGGTCGCGTAGGCGAGCTGGGTGAAGCGCGAGCGCGAGGCGTGCATGCCGTAGGCCGCGAGCGTCCCGAGCGCAGTCGAGATGACCATCGTCAGGGTCGCCGCGGTGAACGACATCGCCGTCGCGTCGCGCCATTCGATGGCGCCGAGATAGGCCTCGTACCAGCGCGTCGACCAGCCGGGCGGCGGGAACGCGAGGTAGCGCGAGTCCGAGAAGCTCAGCGGGATCACGAGCAGGCTCGGCAGGACGAGGAACAGCAGGACGAGCCCGGCCAGCACGTAGAGCCACAGTCGGCGGCCGTGCGTGATCTGGGTTTCCGTCGCCGGCCGCCCCAGCATCTAGCGGCCTCCCACGATACGGTCGAAGCCGATGAGCCGGCCGACGCCCCACAGGATGGCGAGCGTCATGGCGAGCAGCACGACGCCGAGCGCGCTCGCCGCCCCCCAGTCCGA
>JALHMO010000214.1 GCA_022844015.1 Reyranella sp.
CCGACCGCCTCGAAGTTGCAGCCGCCGCGGTACGACGACAGCACCGAGATGCCCATCTTGGACATCACCTTCAGGAGGCCGTCGTCGAGCGCCTTCTTGTAGTTGGCGAGGCACTGGCCAAGCGTGAGCTTGCCGAACAGCCCGCGCTTGTGACGGGCGGCAATCGTCTCCTCGGCGAGGTAGGGGTTCACCGTGGTGGCGCCGACGCCGATGATGACGGCGGCATAGTGCACGTCGAGGCACTCGGCCGAGCGCACGTTGAGCGAGGTGAAAGTGCGCAGCGACTGGCGCACCAGGTAGGAGTGCACCCCGCCCGCCGCCAGGATCATCGGCAGCGCGGCACGGTCGTTGTCGACATTGGCGTCGGTCAGCACGACATGCAGGCAGCCGCGGCGGACCGCCTCCTCGGCCTCGCGGCAGATCCGCTCGAAGGCCTGGCGCATGGCATCGAGGCCGCCGGTCGGGTCGAAGGTGCAGTCGATGCGCGCCGCCGAGTCGCCCATGTACTTGCGCATCGCCTCGAACTCGGCATTGAGCACGATCGGCGACTGCAGCGACAGCATCTCGCTCTGCTCGGGGCTCTCGTCGAGCACGTTGCCGAGATTGCCGAGGCGCGTGCGCAAGGTCATGACGTTGCGCTCGCGCAGGCTGTCGATCGGCGGGTTGGTGACCTGGCTGAAATTCTGCCGGAAGAAGTGATGCATGCCGCGGTAGGTATCGGAGAGCACCGCGAGCGGCCCGTCGTCGCCCATCGAGCCGACCGCCTCCTTGGCGTCCTCGACCATGGGATGGAGGATCATCTCGAGATCCTCGATCGACCAGCCGACGGCGAACTGGCGCCGCCGCAGCTCGTCGGCCGAGAAATGCTCGGCCGCCGGCGCGTCCTGCCGGATCAGCGAATCGAGCTCGACCGTGCGCGCCGTCCACGCCGCGTAGTCGTGCGTGCCGGCCAGCATGTCCTTCAGCTCGTGGTCCTTGTAGAGCGCCGGCTGATCCATATCGACGGCCAGCATCTCGCCGGGGCCGAGTCTTCCCTTCTCGACGATCGTCGCCTCGTCCTGCGGCACCATGCCGGCCTCGGAGCCGGCGATCAGCAGGTCGGTGGAAGTGCGCACGTAGCGCATCGGGCGCAGGCCATTGCGGTCGAGCCCGACCAGCGCCCACTTGCCGGCGACGGCGGCGATCGCCGCCGGTCCATCCCACGGCTCCATGACGCCGTTGACGTAGTTGTACATGGCGCGGTGCCTGGGCGGCACAGTCGGGTTGAACGACGAGGCCTCGGGAATCATCATGGTCTTGACCATCGGCAGGTTGCGATGGCCGCGCACCAGCAGCTCGAAGACGTTGTCGAGCGCCGACGAATCGGAAGCCTCGGGCTGGATGATCGGCTTCAGATCCTCGATCGCCCGGCCGAAATGCTCGTGGCCGAGCCGCGCCTCGTGGCTCTTCATCCAGTTGACGTTGCCCAGGATGGTGTTGATCTCGCCGTTGTGTGCCAGCACGCGGAACGGCTGGGCCAGCCGCCATTGCGGGAAGGTGTTGGTCGAGTAGCGCTGGTGGAAGATCGCGAAGCGCGAGGCGAAGCGCTCGTCGAGCAGGTCGGGATAGAAGGCCGACAGGTGCTCGGCGAGGAACATGCCCTTGTAGACCACCGAGCGGCAGCTGAGCGAGCAGACGTAGAACTCACCGATGTTCTCGGCCTGCGCCGCCTTCTCCATGCGCCGCCGCAGGATGTAGAGCTGCTTCTCGAACTCGCGGTTGTCGAGCCTGGGATCGCCGCGGCCGATCAGGATCTGCTCGATGTCCGGCCGCGTGGCATTGGCCTTCTCGCCGATCACCGAGACGTCGACCGGCACCTGGCGCCAGCCCAGGATGGTGTGGCCGAAGCGCAGGATCTCGGTCTCGACGATGGTGCGGCAGCGCTCCTGCGCGCCGAGGTCGGTGCGCGGCAGGAACACCATGCCGACGGCGATGCGGCCGACCTCGGGCATCTCGCCGCTCGAATCGCGCACGTGGTCGCGGAAGAAATCCTGCGGGATCTCGACATGGATGCCGGCGCCGTCTCCGGTCTTGCCGTCGGCGTCGACGGCGCCGCGATGCCACACTGCCTTCAACGCATCGATGCCGGCCGCGACCACGTCGCGGCGTCGCTTGCCGTCGAGCGCCACCACCATGCCGACGCCGCACGAGTCGGACTCTTTGGCCGGATTGTAGCCGTAGGCATCGGTGAGCCCGGCGACACCGTCCCGGTAGTCGCGGACGAACTGCTCGGCGTTGAACTTGTCGGTCATGGCACGAACCTTTTCCTGAACCACAGTCCTGCCCTTCCGGACCGCGTCATTCTCCTCCCCAGCTTCGCTGGGGAGGTGTCGCCGTCAGACGGCGACGGAGGGGTCATAGGCCGGGAGCGCGTCACTCGACGGACGTTCTTCTTGTCGATCACACAACTCTCGAGCGGCAAGAGTGCCGCGCTCTCGGCTCATGACCCCTCCGCCGGCGAAGACGCCGGCACCTCCCCAGCGAAGCTGGGAGGAGAATGAGGCGGCCCGGAAGGGCCTGAGCGTCACGTATCGGAGAACAGCTTGCCGGCCTCGGCCCAGTTCTCCTTCTTGATGTCGGTCAGGATGATCTGCACGGCGTCGGGCGTGCAGCCGAGCGCGCGGCAGGTGCCCTCGGTGAGCTCCTTGGCGAGCTTGCGGCGCTGCTCGAGCGTGCGGCCCTCGAACATCTGGACGTTGATCATCGGCATGGCCTGTCTCCTCTGTGCTGTCGTCAGTTCTTGTGGCTGATCTTCACGTGGCCGGGCTGGCCCGCGACACGCTTCAGCCACCCGTCGATGTGCGGATAGGCGCCGAGGTCGAACCCTCCCTCGTGCGCGACATGGGTGTAGCCATAGAGCGAGATGTCGGCCAGGCCGTAGCGGCCGCCGGCGAACCACTCGTGCGTCGCCAGGTGGCGCTCCATGACGTCGAGCGCGGCGTAGCCCTTCTTCATGCGCTCCGGCAGGTCCATCTCCTGCAGCGGCGTAAGGCTGGTGAGGTAGTGCTTCCAGAAGCGCGCCACGGCGATGTTGGGCTCGTGGCTGTACTGCTCGAAGAACATCCATTGCAGGGTCTGCGCGCGGGCGAGCCGGTCGGCCGGCGCGAACGGCGTGCCTTCGGCCAGGTACCACAGGATGGCGTTCGATTCGGCGAGGTACGTGCCGTCGGCGAGCTGCAGGGTCGGGATGCGGCCGTTGGGATTCTTCGCCAGGAAATCGGGCGTGCGCGTCTCGCCCTTGAGGATGTCGCGCTCGACCAGCGTGTAGGGCATGCCGGTCTGCGCCAGCAGCAGCCGCACCTTGTAGCCGTTGCCCGAGTCCATGTAGTCGTACAGCGTCAGCATCGTCGTTCACTCCCCGGCGAGGCGCAGGGCGGCCTGCGCTCTTGTCGTCAGATACGAATGGATGCGCTCGGCGGCGTCGCGGCCGTCGCGCACGGCCCACACCACCAGCGAGGCGCCGCGCACGATGTCGCCGGCGGCGAACACGCCGCCGAGGCTCGTCATCATGCTGCGCCAGTCGATCCTGAGCGTGCCGCCGCCGTTCACCGCGAGGTCGGGCGCGGCCATCGCGGCCGGCAGATCCTCGGCATCGAAGCCCAGCGCCGTCAGCACCAGGTCGGCCTCGATGTTGGCGTGCGAGTTGGCGATCTCCTGCGGCGCCTGGCGGCCGCTGGCATCGGGCATGCCGAGATGGATGCGCACCGAGCGGACGTGGCTCACCTTGTCCTTGCCGAGGAAGCTCTGCGGCGCGGCGAGCCAGACGAACTCGACGCCTTCCTCCTCGGCGTGCCTCACCTCGCGCTGCGAGCCCGGCATGTTGGCGCGGTCGCGACGGTACAGGCACTTCACCGTGCGCGCGCCCTGGCGCACGGCCGTGCGCACGCAATCCATCGCCGTGTCGCCGCCGCCCAGCACGACGACGTGCTTGCCGCGGGCATCGAGCGCGCCCGAGTCGAATGCCGGCACCCGATCGCCGAGGCCGATTCGGTTGGAGGCGGTGAGGTAATCGAGCGCCGCGGCGATGCCTGGCAGGCCAACGCCGGGCGCGGCGATCTCGCGCGCCTTGTAGACGCCGGTCGCCAGCAGCACGGCATCGTGGCGCTCGCGCAGCTCGGCCAGCGAGACGTCGCGGCCGACATCGCACCCCAGCTCGAAGGCGACCTTGGAATCGCGCAGCAGGGCCTCGCGCCGCTGCACGATCTCCTTTTCCAGCTTGAAGTTGGGGATACCGTAGATCAGCAGGCCGCCGACCCGGTCGTAGCGATCGTAGATCGTGACCTGGTAGCCCTTGCGCCGCAGCTGCTCGGCGGCGGCGAGGCCGGCCGGGCCGGCGCCGACGATGCCGACGCTCTCGCGCCGTTCGCGGCGCGGCCGGATCGGCCTTACCCAGCCCTGGCTCCACGCCGTGTCGGTGATGAACTTCTCGACCGAGCCGATGGTCACCGAGTCGAAGCCCTTCTCGATGACGCAGTTGCCTTCGCACAGCCGGTCCTGCGGGCAGATGCGGCCGCAGATCTCGGGGAAATTGTTGGTCGCAGAGGAAAGCTCGTAGGCCTCCTCGAGGCGCCCCTCGGCGGTGAGCTTCAGCCAGTCGGGGATGTTGTTGGCGAGCGGGCAATGGATCTGGCAGAACGGCACGCCGCATTGCGAGCAGCGCGCCGCCTGCTCGGCGGCCTTCTCACGGGCATAGTTGGCATAGATCTCGTCGAAATCGCGCCGCCGCTCGGCTGCCGGCCGCTTGTCCGGCATGGCCTGGGACGTCCCGACGAACTTCAACATCCTCTCGGCCATGGGGGGACTCCACCGCACTTCCTGAAATTTTGCTGCGTCGGCCGTGCACTACCCGCGCCAAAGCTGCGCTCTTGGGTGGTGTTTGCCATGATTTGGAATGTTAGTCAATAGTATTGACCTATTATTCTCTTCTGCTGAGAACGCCAATCCATTCTCTGACAGAATGCTGTATAATAAGTACCGTATTGGGACTATTTATGCTAAGCGAACGAAGTCACTCGGCAATTCCTGGCTGACGGCAAGGATCAGGCCGGAGCGTGCTGGTTGTAGCGGCCGCCGAGGCGGAAGCGGTCCAGGTAGGTCGGCAGGATGACCTCGGCGGAGGTCGGCGAGATGCCGAGGGTCGCGAGGTTGTTGGCGCCCGCCCGCACGATGTTGTCGTGGATCAGGAGATCGATCTGGTCACGCGTGATCTGAGGCGTAATGCCAACCACGGCAGGAATCTCGGCAAAGAAGGCCGCCATCCTCATCAGGCTGGCCGGAACGCCGACGATCCGCTTGCGGCGGTCGATCTCGCGAAGGGTCAGCACAGCGATCTCGCGGTAGGTGTAGACGGTGGGGCCGCCCAGCTCGAAGACGCTCCTTGCCGTCTCGGGCCGCTCGAGCACCGCGTCGGCTGCGTCGGCCACGTCGCCGACGAACACCGGCTGCACCCTGGCAAGGCCGTCGCCGACGACCGGCAGCACGAAAGGCACCTGCGCCGCGATCCTGGCCATGCTGGTGAACATGGCATCGCCCGGGCCGAATACGACGCTCGGCCGCAGGATGGTCGCTGTGGGGAAACCAGCGATAATGGCGTCCTCGGCATCGACCTTCGACCGGATGTAGGGATTGGTCGTGGTGCGCCGATCGGCGCCGATGCCCGAGACGTGGATCAGCCGGTCGACGCCGGCGGCCGTCGCCGCCTCGGCGATCGCCCGTGCGCCGCCGACATGAACCTCCTGATAGCGTTGCCGGCCGCGCTGGAAGGCGATGCCCGAGGCGTTGATGACGGCCTGGCTGCCCGCCACGGCGACGGCGACGGATTGCGGCATGCGCAGGTTGGTGCGCATCACCGTGACTTGGCCGACATCGCCCGCCGTCTTGACCCGCTCGGCGAGCTCGATGCGGCGGCACGCCACCCGCACCAGCACGCCTTTTTGCGCCAGCGCCCGCACCATGGCCCGGCCGACGAAGCCGCTGCCGCCGAAAATCGTGACCTGTCTGATCCTCATGGCCTGATCCTCATGGACGCTGCCTATAAACCATCGACGTCGCGGCGCAAGCGCGCTGCGGTTGACATCGGCGCGGCGTGGCCCTAACTCACCGCCCGCACTAGCCCGCATGCCGTGCCCAGGTGGCGGAATTGGTAGACGCACTAGTTTCAGGTACTAGCGCCGCGAGGCGTGGAAGTTCGAGTCTTCTCCTGGGCACCATGCGGCGGGCTTGCCTGCCAAGAGCCGCAGGCCAGTGCAGCCCGCCGCCAATCCGTTTTGCGCGAGAGCACCCGGGATCGCGTTGATGGCGATGCCGACGAAGGCTGCCGGCATGGCGCTGGAGGGCGTGCATCGGCCGATGGCCAACCCGAAGGCCCGTCTGACGTAACCCGAGTACGGAAAGAAGCGTCGATACGGGACTGGTCGAGACGGTCACCGTGGCCGGGCGACGTCTAAGCCCGCACCACCGTCATCTTCAGCCGCTTGGCGATCGGAACGGCAGGTTGCCCGGTTTCAAGGGCGGGCTCATGACCTCGGTGAAATCGGTGAACATCGCATTGAAGGCAATGCTGACGCGCTCCTGATTGGTCCGGTTCATCGGGACGCCGTGCAGGAGCCAGGACGGGAATATCATCAGGCGCCCGGGCTGGACCTTGACCGTCATCCGGTTGCCGTTGAAGCGGTTGAGCTGGCGCGTGCGGGCCAGCATGGCCACCGCGGCGGGCCGGGGATCGAAGAAGTCGATCGATTCGGCGCCGGCCGGCGTGTGGACGTAGTAGACGCCGCTGAAGTAGTTGTTGGGATGGGTGTGAGCGCTGTGCAGCCCGCCCGTGGGACCGATATTGGCCCAGCAGGCGGTGATCGAGATCCCGCGATGCTCGATCTGGAGAAAGTCGAGCGCCGCATTGCAGGCCTTTTGCAGGAGCGACGTCAGCTGGCCGAACTCCGGCCGGGTGTGCATGTCCGTCTGGGTCTGCCAAAAGCCGCCGAGCTCGAGCTCCATCGGCCGCGGTGACGTCATGCGCTTTATGTCGGACAGCAGCTGGCGGTTCAGGGCTTCGGCAACAGCCGGTTGCAGATCGAGTGTCCAGACGGGCGTGGGAAAGAATTCCTGGACGCTCGTGCTTGCAAACATCCTGTTGAGCCCCGCTGTTCCAAGCTTCTTTTGGAGGAAAACACGCAACGCCACCCGACAGACTACAACGCGAAACTGCCTGTTCGCCTGTCGCCGTGCAAGCAGAACTATTCACTCGAAAATGAATTGACTTCCAGTCCAAGGATGAGTTGGACAATCGAAGTCCGATGCGATCCGCGACGTGTGGTGGTTGCGCCTGCGTTCTTCTGCGCCCTCGACCCGAGAGGTGGTCGCAATCCATCCCCCTATACACATCTCTCTGGAATGCCTCGGCCTGGTCGGCGATGATCGCGTCGACGGATGGCCCGCGCGGCCGACCGGTCGATCCGGATCCGAGGGCAAATGTCGTGCCGACGAGCCGTCAGTTGGGCGAGCGCTTGGGGCGCGATCCTGACAAGCGAAGGGAAGCGCATGCACTGCTCGATGTTCAAGAGCTCGGATCGCGGGAAGCACCGCTCTCGCCGGAGCACCATGGCCAAGTGTGCGAGGCACCCGATAGCATGACGATCACCCTACATCGCGGCGACCTGCCCGCCGGCCTGTCGTTCGGCGCAAGCGTCGCCATCGATACCGAGACGATGGGCCTCAATCCGCACCGCGACCGGCTGTGCCTCGTCCAACTTTCGGCGGGCGATGGCAATGCCCATCTGGTGCAGATGCCGCGCGGTCGCTACGACGCGCCGCGGCTGGCCGCTCTTCTCGCCGATGCCGACGTGCTGAAGCTGTTTCACTTCGGCCGCTTCGACATCGCCGTGCTCGAGCACGCGCTGGGCATCCGCTGCGAGCCAGTCTATTGCACCAAGATCGCCGCCAAGCTCACTCGCACCTTCACCGACCGCTATGGCCTGAAGGATCTCTGCAAGGAGCTGATCGGCGTCGATCTGTCGAAGCAGCAGCAGACCTCGGATTGGGGCGCCGAGTCGCTGAGCGACGAGCAGCTCGCCTATGCCGCGTCCGACGTGCTCCACCTGCACGCGCTCAAGAGCAAGCTCGACGCCTTGCTCGCGCGCGAGGGTCGCACCGAGCTGGCCGAGGCCGCCTTCCGCTTCCTGCCGACCCGTGCGCGGCTCGATCTCGCCGGATGGCCCGAGATCGACATCTTCGAGCATTGAGGATCGAAACCCCGCGTTTGCGCTTGCGGCCCTGGCAGGACAGCGATCGGGTCGTGTTCGCGGCCCTGCATGCCGACCCGGAGGTGATGCCACTCTGGTGGCGCTCGACGACGCCTTCGGCCGCGCAGGATTGAAGGAGATCCTGGCTTACACTGCGGCAGACAACGCGAGATCGCAGGCGGTCATGAGCCGGCTTGGGCTGACTCGCGACCCCGCCAGGGACTTCACGATGGATAACGGCTGGCGTGGAATGGTCTGGGTGGCGCGGCCAGCTCGAGGCGCTCGCTCGGGCGAAGGTTCCGCCGTGGCCGACATCTGGGCCGATTTCACGACTGCGGAGAAGAGACGGGAAACTGGCACGGAATTTGCTATGTACCCCATAGGGGAGGTCTAACCGGCCTTTCGGGGGTGTTGGCACATGCGTATCGGTCCGAGTCTCATCCTGACGTCACGCCAGACCCTGGCGATGACACCGCAGCTTCAGCAGGCGATCAAGCTGCTGCAGTTCTCGCATCTCGAGCTCGCGGCCTTCATCCAGCAGGAACTCGAGAAGAACCCCCTGCTGACCGAGGGCACGGCTGATGACGGGCAGGCGGCCGAAGCGGAGGTCGTCGTTCCCGATGCCCCGACGGATACGGCCGATACCCTGGCTGCCGCCGCGCCGGCGCTGGCCGATGCCGACGAGCGCTGGACGCGCGAGCATGCCGACCGCGGCGGTGACGGTGCGGCGAGCCGGGTCGGCCAGCGCGAGGATGGGCCCGACGCGCTCGACTTCGTCGCCGACCGTCCGCGCTCGCTCGCCGCCTATATCCTGGAACAGCTCGACATCCTGTTCTCCGACCCGGTCGAGCGGCGTATCGCGCTCAAGCTTGCCGAAGGCCTCGACGAAGCGGGCTACTGCCGGCTCGACGCCGCGGTCGTCGCCGAGGCGGTCGGCTCCGAGCTCGCCAGGGTCGAAGCCGTCTGGGCCAGGCTGCGCGCCATCGAGCCGGCCGGCCTGTTCGCCCGCACCCTGGCCGAGTGCCTGGCCGCCCAGCTCGCCGAACGCAATCGGCTCGATCCGGCGATGAAGGCGATGCTCGACAATCTCGACCTGGTGGCGGCCGGCGAGCTCAGCCAGCTGCGCCGCCGCTGCGGCGTCGACGACGAGGATCTGCGCGACATGCTGGCGGAGCTGCGCACCCTCGATCCGCGCCCCGGGCAGGCGTTCGAGTTCGAGCCGATCCAGCCGGTTGCCCCCGATCTGGTTCTGCTACCCGCCAAGGATCCCGACACCGGCGAGGAAGGCTGGTACATCGAGCTCAACACCGAGGCGCTGCCCAAGGTCCTGGTCGATCGCAGCTATCACGCCACCCTGATGAAGGGGGTGCGCGCCAAGCCGGAACGCGACTTCGTCGCCGAGAGGTTCCAGTCCGCCAACTGGCTGGTGAAGACATTGGAGCAGCGCGCCACCACCATCCTCAAGGTGGCACGCGAGATCGTCCGCCAGCAGGATGCCTTCTTCCGCCAGGGCGTGAGTGCATTGCGACCGCTCGTGCTGCGCGACATCGCGATCGCCACCGAGCTGCACGAGAGCACGGTGAGCCGGGTCACCTCGAACAAGTACATCGCCACGCCGCGCGGCATTTTCGAGCTCAAGTACTTCTTCACCTCGGCTCTGCCTGCGCGCACGCCCGGCGTCACCGTGTCGTCCGAATCGGTGCGCTCGCGCATCCGCCATCTGGTGGGGGCCGAGAATGCGCAGCATCCCTTGTCGGACGACCGCATCGTCGACCTGCTGAAGGGCGAGGGCATCGAGATCGCGCGCCGCACCGTGGCGAAATATCGCGAAGCCATGCGCATTCCCTCGTCGGCCGAGCGTCGCCGTCTCGGCCGCCTGGGCATGGCCCGCAGCCTGCCGCCGGCGCTCTCCAACAGCGCCCTGGCGCCGCCGATGCTGGCGGGTTCGGCCGACTGACGGGGCCTCCGGAATGGTCTCGCGGCCCAGCTTGACCCGTCCGGTCGAGGCGCTTATAGGGGCGCACCTTTCGCCCAGGGGTGCGACGGGTCCCTGCGTGGCAACCCATTGGTGACATTGTGGAAATCGCCGATTTGCTGACCGGTCCCGAGGCGGTCCTGGCGAACGTGAAGGCTTCCAGCAAGAAGGCATTGCTGGCCGAGTTGGCGAATCGGATCGCGACCCTCCTGAAGCTCGACGAGCGCCGGCTGTTCGACCGGCTGCTCGAGCGCGAGCGGCTTGGCTCGACGGGCATCGGCGGTGGCATTGCCATCCCGCACGGCCGGTTGCCGGGCCTTGCCAGACCCTCGGGCCTGTTCGCCCGTCTCGCCCATCCGATCGATTTCAACGCCATCGACGACAGGCCTGTCGACGTCGTGTTCCTGCTCATCGCGCCCGAAGGGGCGGGCGCCGACCATCTCAAGGCGCTGGCGCGGGTATCGCGCCTGCTGCGCGATCGCAACCTCGTCGACAAGCTGCGCGCGACCGACAATGCGGAAGCGCTCTACGCGCTTCTGATCGAGCCGGTGCAGGCGCAAAGCGCGGCGTAGCCGCGGTTGATCGTTGCCGGGAGCGTGCCACTCGAGGCGGAGTAATCTCTGCCGACGTGGCGCTCATGTCCTTCTCCTCCCTACGCGTAGCGTGGGGAGGTGTCGCGGTAATCCGCGACGGAGGGGTCATGAGCAACGGGACTGGGGCTCTCGACCCCTCCGTCGCGGATTACCGCGACA
>JALHMO010000215.1 GCA_022844015.1 Reyranella sp.
TCGAGATTGCGCGGCGGCTTGCCGGTGCCCATGAACTCGTACTGCGGCAGCAGGACGGTCATGAAATGCATGCCGTTCCACTTCGACAGCTCGTCGGAGACGGGCTTCCAGGCCTGGTAGGCATCCTGCACCTTGTGCTGGCTGACCAGGTCGGGGATCGGGAGGAAGGGCATGTCGAGCACGCCCTGCAGCGGCGTCTTCGCCGGCGCGTAGGAGTAGGCGACGAAGGCGCCCTGGAAGGCCTCGACCTTCAGGCCGTCGAGCATGTCCTTCGCGTCGCCGAGCTGCTCGTTGTACTTGAGGTTGATGATGAAGTTGCCGCCGCTCTTTTCCTTGGCGACCTTGGCCAGGTGCTCCATGCACACGGTCACCGCGCGCGGCGGGCCGTACAGCGCCCAGTTCCAGGTGACCTTGTCGGCGGCTCTGGCCGGGGTCGCGGCCAACGCGGCGAGACCACTCGAAAGCAAAACTCTACGCTTCATGACGACTTCCTCCCTTGGTTAGTCGGTGCTCTCCAGAATGAAGGTGACGATCTCGGGGAACGCGGTCAGCACCCCGAGCGTGACGAGGTCGGCGAAGATGAACGGCCAGACCCCCTTGAAGATGTCGCGTACGGGGATGTCCGGCCGCACGCCGTTCACGACGAACACCACCAGGCCGACCGGCGGCGACAGCGAGGCGATGCCCGATAGCTTGACCAGCACGATGCCGAACCAGATCGGGTCGTAGCCCAGAGACATGATCACCGGGAAGACCACGGGCAGGGTCAGCAGGAACATGCCGATGCCCTCGAGCACCGTGCCGAGGATGAAATACAGGAGGTAGATCGCCAGCAGGATGGCGAGCGGCGGCATGTCGAGGTCGGTCACCCATTTCGAGACCGCCTCCGGCATGCCCGAGAAGCCCAGGAAGCGCACGAAGATCAGCACGCCCCAGATCACAGTGAAGATCATCACCGTGAGCTTGGCCGAATCGAGCAGGCACTGGCGCAGCTCGCCGCGACTGATGCCTTCCTTGAGAGCAAAGGCGAACACCGAGAAGGCGCCAAGCGCGCCCGCTTCGGTGGGCGTCGCCCAGCCGAAATACATGCTGAGGAAGATGATCAGGATGACGAGGAAGATCGGCGTGGTCGCGGGCAGGGACTTCACACGCTGCGGCCAGGTGTAGCCGGTGATGCGCGGCCCGAGCTCGGGCTGCCGCCAGCACCGCCAGGTGACGATGAAGGCGTAGATCATCGCCGACACGATGCCCGGCACGAAGCCCGCGACCAGCAGCTTGCCGATCGACTGCTCGGTGATGATGCCGTAGACCACCAGCAGCGTGCTGGGCGGGATCAGCGAGTCGAGCGTGGCGCCGGCGGCGCACACGCCGGCAGCCAGGCGCTTGTCGTACTTCGCCCGCAGCATCTCCGGGATCGCCACCTTGGCGAACACGGCGGCGGCGGCGCTGCTCGCGCCGGAAACCGCCGAGAAGCCGGCAACCGCGAAGATGGTGCCGGTGGCCAGGCCGCCCGGCAGCCAGCCGAACCAGCGGCGCGCCGCCTCGAAGGCGCTCTGGGTGATGCCGGCATAGTAGGCGAGGTAGCCGATCAGGATGAACATCGGCAGGACCGACAGCGTGTAGTTGGCGCCGGCCGTGTAAGGCGCGATGCCGGCGGTGCGGATCCCGGCGTCCCAGCCGATCAGCCAGACCAGGCCGGTCGTGCCGACCAGCGCCCCGGCGAAGGCGAAGCGCACGCCGGTGAAGCAGAGCGCCAGCAGGACGACGATGCCGATGCCGCCGATGGCCAGAGGGTCGAGCTCGATCATCGCCGCTGCTCCCGGCCGAGCACGTCAGCGATCTCGTCCTGTACCTGGCTCTCCAGCGTTATCAGCTTCGGCACCGCGACCGGCTCGGCGCCCGGCTGGGCGATCATGCGGACGTAGCCGCAGATCTGCAGCGCCAGCCGCAGCCACAGCATGGCGAGCGCCAGCGGGACCATCAGCTTGGCGGGCCAGGTCGGCAGCCGAATGTCCATGGTCGAATCGCCGATCTGCCAGGCGCGCAGGAAGTTGAAGAAGCTGGCATAGACAAGCACGGTGACGATGGCGATCGCCATGACGACGCCGAACAGCTCGATCCGCCAGCGCGCCGACGGCCGCCACGACATCGTCAGGTCCATGCCGATATGGCTGCCCAGGCGCTGGGCGTAGGCGATGCCCAGGAAGGCGAACAGCGACGACGCCTGCTCGATCCAGTCGATATAGCCGTAGATCGCGAAATCGAAGACGGTGCGGCCGATGATCTGCGCCACGCCGACGAACATCAGGAAGAATATGGCGAGGGCGGCCACCAGGTTGAGGGCATCCTCGACATGCGACAGGCTCTCGTCGGCCCGACGCAGGAACAGTGGAGGTGATTGCGCAGGTCCGCTGGCCGCCATTCAGCGCCAGCCCCGACCGGCGCCGCGAGCGCACGATCCCATCTGTCGTCCCTTCCCAGAGGCGGCGTGGGATCACTCTACTAGACCACCATCAATACCCGCTTCGGAGAAAGGTTACGATGGGCCGGCGACGCTGATCAACCCCATCGGACGGTCGAAGCCTTCGATCTCCCGGCACCCGATGTCGTCGAGCGGTCGCGCGTCGGAATGCCAAGCCGCAGTTCAGTTCGTCGGCCTGGCCACGCTCGGACGGTCCATCGGGGCACCGAACCCGGGGCGACGCCCTTGGCGTTCCCGATCGAAAGCGGCAACCACTCCACCGGCGCCGGCCTTGCTTGCTTCATCGATAGTAACCGCTTTGCCCCGTTCATTGGGTGGGGACGTCACTTCATCTGGTATGCTCGGCGATCACCGGCGCCGGAGAGTCAGGAATGGCAGAACGGGAAGAGCCTGAAGAGAGCCGCGGTCGGCGCGGCGAGCTCACGCGGCGCGACCTTACAGCGCTCCCCGTCGCGATTGGCGCCATGACTGCAAGGCAAGCCACGGGGCAATCCAGCTTCGGCGTCGAGTACGCCTCGCTCTCCGAGGTGCAAGCGGCCCTTGCCGACGGGAGGACCACTGCCGGCAGCCTCGTCCGTGCCTACCTGGCGCGCATCGACGCTTACGACCGCGGCGGACCGGGGCTTGGTTCCGTTCGCCAGGTCAACCCCGACGCAATGTCGATTGCCGCCGGCCTCGATGCGGCGACGCCGTCGGCGCAACGGCCGCTGGCCGGCGTGCCGATCCTGGTCAAGGACAACATCGCCACCGGCGACAAGCAGCAAACGACGGCGGGATCGCTGGCCCTCGAAGGGGCGCATGCCAGGGACGACGCCACCGTCGTCAAGCGGCTACGCGCGGCGGGCGCGGTCATCCTGGGCAAGGCGAACCTCACCGAGTTCGCCAACATCATCGCGATCGACATGCCGTCGGGCTACAGCTCGCTTGGCGGTCAGGTGCGGAACCCGTATGCGCCGACGTTGCTCGACGATCGCGGCATACCGCTCGTACCGCCGGGCGGCTCGAGCTCGGGCTCCGCCGTCGCCGTCGCGGCCGGCCTCTGCGCGGCAGCGATCGGGACCGAGACCTCGGGCTCGCTGCTCAGTCCGGCGACGCAGAACGGCGTGGTCACCGTGAAGCCCACGGTCGGGCTGATCAGCCGCGCCGGCATCCTGCCGATCTCGCACAGCCAGGACACGGCCGGCCCGCTCACTCGCACCGTGCGTGACGCCGCGATCCTGCTGAACGTGCTGGCGGCGCGCGATGCGCTGGATGAAGCGACGGCGCCGTTGCAGCGGCCGGACGACTATACAAAGGACCTCGACAGGGACGGGTTGAGGGGGATGCGCATTGGCGTGCCGAGCGATCCCGACGATCCGCTGAACGACGTCTATTTCGGCCGGCTGCCCGATCAATCCAAGGCCGTGATGGCGAAGGCGCTCGAGGTCCTGGAGGATTGCGGCGCCACCCTCGTTCGCGCCAGCATGCCAACGGCTGGCTGGATCGGCGGACCCGGCACGACCATGGCTGTGCTCAATCGCAATCCGCTCAGCCGCGGCAAGGGCACGACGGCGACACCGCCGATCGTGTTCCTCTACGAGCTCAAGCGCGATCTCAATCTCTATTTGCGCGATTGGGCAGTCGGCACTGAGATCAGGTCGATGGCGGACATCATCGCTTTCAACCAGACCCATGCCGACAGGGCGCTGCGCTTCGGCCAGGATCTCTTTCTCGCTGCCGAGGCAACCCGCGGCGATCTTTCGGAGCTCGAGTATCGCTCGGCGCGCGCCATGGATCTGCTGGCCGCCAAGGAGCGCGGGCTCGACGCATACCTGCGCCGGCACGACCTCGATGCCGTGGTGTTTCCCGGCAGTGCCGGCGCTGCCATCGCCGCCAAGGCGGGTTACCCGAGCGTCCTGGTGCCGGCGGGCTTCATCAGTCGGGTCGGCGACAGGGAGACGCCGGACTTTCCGCTCGGCCTCACCTTCGCCGGCCGCGCCTGGAGCGAGGCCACGCTGCTGCGCTTGGCCTACGCCTACGAGCAGGCCTCGAACGCGCGGCGCATGCCGCCGGGGTTGTCGCCGCAGTAGTGCCCGGCAGGGTCCTGGCGGTCGGCGTATGCCCCGTGTGGGCGGCGACTGGCCAGGACTGCTTGTCCTCCAGCGGGACCAGATCACCGAGCAGCGTCGGGATGAACTCGGAGACCGTCGGATGGATGTGCACGGCGCGTTGCAGCACGGTATAGGGCGCCTTGGCGTACCTCGGCTCAGTTCCAGATCTGGTTCGGAAGCCAGAGGGTGATCTCTGGAAACACGATGAGGATCACCAAGGTAACCACATCCATCGCCAGGAACCACAGGATGCCCTTGAAGATTGTCTCGAGCTTCACCGAATCGCCGACCACGCCCTTGAGCACGAAGACGTTCAGCCCGACGGGCGGCGTGATGAGACCGATCTCCAGGAACTTGATCATGATCACGCCGAACCAGATCAGGTCATAGCCGAGGTTCTCGATGACAGGTGTGACCACCGGCAGGGTGAGCAGCATGATGCCGAGCGGGTCCATGAAGGTGCCAAGCAGGATGTAGACGAGCGACAGGGCCAGCAGAATCGCGATCGGTGGCAGGTCGAGCCCGGCCGCCCAGTCGGACAGCACGCCGGAGAGACCGGTGACGGCGATGAAGCCAACGAAGATCTTGGCGCCCAGGACGACCGCGAAGATGCTGGCGGTCTGAAGGACGGTCTCGCCGATGGCGGAGCGCGCGCCCTCGCGGGTGACCCGGCGGGCGAGGAATGCCAGCACCCAAGCTCCCGCGGCGCCCATCGCTGCCGCCTCGGTCGGCGTTACGATGCCGAGATAGATGCCGCCCATGACGATCAGGAACAGCACCACGATCGACCATACGCCCTTGATCGCCCGCACCTTCTCGAGCCAGTTCGCCTGCTCGGGCAGCGGGGCGAGCTGGGGCGAGATCGCGCAGCGTACCCAGATCATCGCCATGTAAATGGCCGCCGACAGCACCCCCGGGATGAACCCAGCGATTAGCAGCTTGCCGACAGACTGCTCGGTGAAGATGCCGTAGAGCACCATCAGGATGCTGGGCGGTATAAGCGAGCCCAGCGTGCCGCTCGCTGCCACCACCCCCGTGGCGAGCCCCTTATCGTACTTGTAGCGCAACATCTCCGGCACCGCGAGCTTGCCCATGGCAGCTGCGGTCGCGAGGCTGGAACCGCTGACGGCAGCGAACATCGCGCAACCGGCGACCGAGGCCATGGCGAGGCCGCCGGGCAGGCGCGACAGCCAGACTCGTGCGGCGTAGTAGATGTCGCGGGTGAAGCCGGCGTGGAAGGCCACGTAGCCCATGAACAGGAACAGCGGCACTGCGACCAACGGGAACGAGGCGATGAACGAGAACGGCTCGAAGGAAAGGTAGGCCCAGGCGGCGTTCCAGCCCCGCTCGAAGTCGAACGCTGCGCCGCGTGGCCACCCGACCACCACGATCAGCCCGGCGAAACCCACCAGGCCGAGGCAGAAGCCGATCGGCACGTTCAGGAAGATCAGCACGAGCAGCAGAACGAGGCCGATGATGCCGAGCGAGATCGGGTCCATGAACGACAGCTCCGGTCAACGGCGCAGGGAGGAAAGCAATGACGTGACGAAATCCAGCACGAGCCGCAGGAACATGGCGGCGCAGCCGAGGAAGACCGCGAACCGCGCCGGCCATTCCGGCAAGTCCAGGCGACCTGAGTAGTAGGCGCCGGCCTCGAAGGCATCGTAGAAGGCTTCGAACGTGGCGGCCGTTACCATGCCGAAGAAGGCCAGCCCGACGAGCAGAGCGAGCAAGAGGCACAACGCCTGGGCCCGGGCCGGCATGAGATCGGTGAGCAGGCTCACCGACACATGCTCGCGCAACGCCTGGACCCGGCCAAACGGCAGAAACACCAGCACGACGAGCAGCATCTCGCTGAACGTGAGATCGTCGGGAACCGGCATGCTGAAGAGATATCTCCCGCCCACCGAGACGACGCACAGGACGGTCATCAGCAGCAGAGCCGCGACAGCGAGTGCCACCAGCATCCGGTCGATCGCGTCGAGCACCGATTGCACGGAGGAACGCATGTCGCGGATGGGATCGGGCAGAAGCGCTAGCGGATCATCGCGAGCCCGTTGGTCTTCAGCTCCTTCTCGTACTTCGCGCGCGTCTTCTCGAAGGTGGCGAGAAAGGCCTTGGCGTCGAACCCCTTGCCTTTCATGGTCTCCATCCACTTCTCGGTGAATGGCGCGGCCAGCTTCTCCCATTCCGCGCGATCGGCATCCGGCAGCTCGTAGAACTGCACCTTTTTGCCATCGATGCCGGCGATCAGCTCGGCCTTGGTTCTCTTCGCATCCTCGAGGTAGGCCTTCGCGTAGCGATCCATGTACTCGTCGCTGATCTTGGTGATCTTATCGCGAATATCCTGCGGCATCTGCTTCCACAGGCGAAGGTTGATCCCAGCGCCATAGCCCAGCACCTGGCCCATCTCCGTCTCCGTCAGATGGCCGGCGACCTCGAAATGCTTGTACGACTTCACGAACGGGATGTAGTTAATGGTCGCGTCGACGGTGCCGCGTTCGAGCGCCTGATAGAGCTCGCCGAAGCCGATATCGACCGGTGTCGCGCCCAGCCCCAGCATCACCTGGGTCCAGCCGCCGGTGGTGCGCACCTTCTTGCCGGTGACATCCTTGGTCGAGCGAATCGGCATGCGGCTCAGCAGGTCGACTGGCCCTGTGGAAAAGTTGAACAGGATGTGAATGTTGTGCCTCTCGGTCTCCTTGCGCAGCTCTGGCACGGTCTGGCGCAGCTCGTTCCAGGTGCGCATGCCGACCCAGATGTTGCGGACTCCGAAGGGCGTGTTGGCGTAGTTCCAGATCGGCAGCTCGGCCGGCGTGTAAATGCCTAGGATCGACCCGGCCTCGGCGAGCCCGGAACCCACTGCCTTCAGCGTGTCCTTGCCCTTGACCAGCGCCTGGCTCCAGAAGAACTCGACCTTGACCTGGCCATTGGTCTGCTTCTCGATCTCGGCCGCCCACCACTTGAGCGTTTCCGCCCGTGGACCGCGCGGCGGTCCGATATCGGAGTAGCGCAGCGTGTAGGTCGCCGCGGAGGCGGCGCGTGAGCCGAGCGCGAGCGCTGCGGCGCCGAGCGCGAGAGTCGCCTTGCGTCTGCTGAACGATTTCATGATCAGTCGCCTCCCAGGCGTGTTGTTCCCCAGGCGTGTCTATTCTTGTTCAGAAGGGCGATCAGGCCCAGAGAGGCCGGATCCTCGCGGTACTGAAAGTACGCGGTACTAATAAGTAGTACGGCCTGCGACCCTTACCGTTCCTGCCACCTTGCGGCTGGTAAGGGCACCACGCTCCGAAGCCATGCGGACGCCAGCAGTTGATCGAAGGGTACACAGGTCCTGGTTCGCGTCAAGCTTCCGGATGGAGAGCGCTCCTCTCCAGCGGGACCAGATCACCGAGCAGCGTCGGGATGAACTCGGAGACCGTGGGATGGATGTGCACGGCGCGTTGCAGGACGGTGTAGGGCGCCTTGGCATACATCGCATCGAGCACGCAGTGGATGGCCTCGTCGCCGCTGGTGCCGAGGAAAGTGGCGCCCAGGATCAGCCTGGATTCTGCGTCGATCAGCACCTTCATGAAGCCCTCGGTCTCGCCCTTCTCGGCGGCGCGCGAGACATCCTCCATGGCGATCCTGCCGACCAGCGCCGGACGGCCGCTGCGCCGGACCTCGGCCTCGGTCATGCCGGCGCGACCGAGCGGCGGATCGGTGTACAACGCGTAGGCGGGAATGCGATCGCCGACACGCCGCTGCTCGCCGTCTAGCAGGTTGGCGGCCACGATCTCGAAGTCGTTCCAGGCGGTGTGGGTGAAGGCGCCGCGGCCATTGCAATCGCCCAGGGCCCAGATGCCCGGCACGCTGGTCCTGAGCTCGTCGTCGACCTCGATGTAGCCACGCACGTCGGTCTTGATCCCGGCGCGGTCGATCCCGAGGTCGTCGGTGTTGGGTCGCCGGCCCGTCGCCACCAGGAGGTGAGAGCCTGTGACCTCCGGCGCGCCCTGCTCGCAGGCGAGAGTCATGACGATGTCGTCGCCGTTCCTGGCAAGGCCGAGACAGCGCGCGCTGGTGCGGACCTCGATGCCCTCGCGGCCGAGGAAGGCGGCGATCGCTCGCGAAACTTCCTCGTCCTCGCGCGGCACCAGGCGCGGCCCGACCTCGACGACCGTGACCCTGCTGCCGAAACGGCGGTACATCTGGGCGAACTCCAATCCGATGTAGCTGCCGCCCAGCACCAGCAGGTGCCGCGGCAGGAAATCGACGTCCATCATCGAGCTGTTGGTGAGGTAGTCGATCTTGTCGAGGCCGGGGATATCGGGCACCGCGGCACGGCCGCCGACATTGATGAAGATGCGGTCGCCGCGCAGCACGTCGTCGCCGACCGCGACCTCGTTGGGCGACACGAAGCGCGCGTGGCCCTGGTGCACTGTGCCGTTCCCGAGCCGCCGCAGCGAGCGCTCGACGCCCCGGGTCGACGCCCCGGCGATCTCGTCCTTGCGCGCCTTGATGCGCTTCATGTCGACGCTGATGGCGCCGCCGACGGTGAAGCCGTAGTCGGCGCCACGCCGCGCCATGTGGACGGCATAGGCACTGGCGACCAGCGTCTTGGTCGGCGTGCATCCGGTGTTGACGCAGGTGCCGCCGAAACGCCCGCGCTCGACGATCGCCACCGTCTGTCCCGAGCCCGCCAGTCGTCTTGCCAGGGCAGGTCCTGCCTGCCCCGTCCCGATAACGATCGCGTCGTAGGTCGCCATGCCGCTCTCCTGCTGTTCATTGCTGGGAGCGCGTCACTCCTGTGGCGCTCTTTTCGTTGATGACACATCTCTTGAGCGCCAACGAAATGGCGCGCTCCCAGCAATGACGTTGGGCGTTCGCGATTCAGAAGGCCAAAGCTCAACCCGGGACCTGTTTCACCACCTGCAGGGCGAAGGCGTAGGCGATCGCCACTTCGCTCAGCCGGTCGAAACGGCCAGCGGCGCCGCCGTGGCCTGCGCCCATGTTGGTGCGCAGGAGGATCGGTCCGCCACCCGTCATGGTGGCACGCAAACGCGCGACCCACTTGGCCGGTTCCCAGTAGGTTACGCGCGGGTCAGTGAGGCCCGCCATCGCCAGGATGGCCGGATAGCGCTGCGCTGCGACATTATCGTAGGGCGAGTAGGAGCGTATGTGGCGGAACGCGGCTTCGTCGCCGATCGGGTTGCCCCACTCCGGCCATTCCGGCGGGGTGAGCGGCAGCGTATCGTCGAGCATGGTGTTCAGCACGTCGACGAACGGCACCTCGGCGACGATGCCGGCGAACAGCGCGGGCGCGCGGTTGGCGATTGCTCCCATCAGCATGCCGCCGGCGCTGCCGCCATGGGCGACGATGCGGCCGGCCGCGGTGTAGCGCCCGGCAATCAGCGCGTGCGCCACGGCCTCGAAATCGGCGAAGGTGTTGGTCTTCCGCTCGCGCTTGCCGTCGAGGTACCAGCCCCAGCCTTTGTCGGCGCCGCCACGGATGTGGGCGATGGCATAGACGAAGCCTCGGTCGACCAGCGACAGGCGATTGGCGGCGAACGATGCCGGCATCGCCATGCCGTAGGAGCCATAGCCGTAGAGCAGCAGCGGCGCCGTCCCGTCGGGCGTGAGGTCGTGCCGATGCAGGACCGACACCGGCACCTGCGCCCCGTCGTGCGCTATCGCAAGAAGGCGACGCGTCACGTAGGCGGCCGGATCGTGTCCGGACGGAATTTCCTGCCGCTTGCGCAGGGTGCGCTGGCGGCTGGCCATGTCGTAGTCGTAGACCTCGGCCGGCGTCGTCATCGAGGAGTAGGCGAAGCGCAGCCGCGTGGTGTCGAACTCGTAGCCGTCGACGACATCGAGCGCGTACGCCGCCTCGGAGAACTCGATCGCATGCTCGCTGCCGTCGTCGAGCCGACGGATGACGATCGCCGGCAGCGCGTTTGCGCGCTCCAGCCGCACCAGGTATCCGGCGTAGAGCGCCATGCTCACGATGTAGATACCTGGCCGATGCGCGATCAGCGGTCGCCAGCGAATGCGCTCCGGCGTCGCCAATGGCGCCATGGCGATGCGGTAGTCGATGGCGTCGCCCTCGTTGGTGTGGATGAAGAGCTCGTCGCCGCGGTCGTACACGCCGTAGCGGATGCCGGTCTCGCGCGCTGTCACCAGGCGCGGCACCGCGTCGGGTCGCGACAGGTCGATCAGCCAGTTCTCGGAGGTGTCGTGGTCGCCCGTGTTGATGACGCAGTAGCGGCCGCTGGCGCTTTCCTCGACCCGCGTGAACCAGCCGCTGTCCTTCTCGTCGTAGACCAGGACGTCGTCGCTCTGCGGGCTGCCCAGGCGATGGCGGTAGACTTTCAGCGGCCGGTGATTCTCGTCGACCCCGAT
>JALHMO010000216.1 GCA_022844015.1 Reyranella sp.
TGGGCGAGCCCGACCGCCTCGAGCCCGGCGCGCGCGCGCGCCGGGTCGTGCCCGCCGCCCGCTCCCTGGATGGAGAGCGCCAGGTTCTCCAGCACCGTGAAGCTCGGGAACAGGCTGGTGATCTGGTAGGAGCGCGCCAGCCCCAGCCGCACGCGACGATGCATGGCGAGGCCGGTGATGTCGCGACCCTCGAGCCGGATCGTGCCGGCACTGGGCGGAAGCGCGCCGGAGAGGAGATGGATAAGCGTCGTCTTGCCGGCGCCGTTCGGGCCGATCACGGCGTGCAGCTCGCCCGGGGCGAGATCGAGGCTCACATCGTCGACCGCGAGAATGCCGCCGAAGCGCTTCCGCAGACCGGTCACCGAGAGGACGGGCGCGGTCATGGCCCGGCGCTGCCGCGCCTTATCAGGCCCGACAACCCCCGCGGTGCGAACAGCACGACGGCCAGCAGCACCACGCCGATCGCGAGCGGCCAATGGATGGTTTGCCCGGCCAGCGCCTCCTGGGCGATCAGCAGCGCGGCGGCGCCCAGGACACCGCCCAGCAGCCGGCCGGTGCCGCCCAGGATCACCATGATCATCAGCACGCCCGATTCGGGCCAATGCAGCAGGTTGGGACCGACCAGCCCGTTGAGGCTGGCGAGCAGCCCGCCGCCCAGGCCGGCTGCCGCGCCGGCGATGACGAAGGCGAGCAGCTTCAGGCGGTAGGTCGGGAAGCCGATCGCCTCCATGCGAATCTCGTTGTCGCGAATGCCCTGCAGCGCGCGGCCGAACGGCGCGTTCAGCAGGGCGCGCATCCCGAGCAGCGCCGCCAGCAGGATCGCCAGCGCGACATAGTAGAAGCTCGTGTCGCGATCGAGCGCGACGACGCCGAGCGACGGTCGGGCGCCGAGCGTGAGCCCGTCGTCGCTGCCCAGCACGCGCAGTGAGACCACGAGGTAGTAGACCATCTGGGCGAAGGCCAGCGTGATCATGATGAAGTAGACGCCGCGCGTGCGCAGGCTGATCGCGCCGATCGGCAGCGCCAGCAGGGCGGCCACGACGATCGCCGCCGGCCACAGCAGCCAGGCCGAGCCGACCCCCGCCATCATGAGGACGGCGACGGTGTAGGCGCCGGCGCCGACGAAGGCGGCGTGGCCGAAGCTCACCAGGCCGACATAGCCGATCAGCAGGTTGAGGCTGGTGGCGATCAGGGCGTAGATCAGCACCCGGGTCGCGAACACCACGTAGAACGGCTGGCCGACCGCGAGCGCGACCGCCGGCAGCAACGCCAGCCCGGCGACGACCGCCAGTGTCGGCCATGGCTCGAGCGGGATGCGCAGCGTGTCGCGCATCAGCCGCGCGCCGGGAACAGGCCGGTCGGCCGGAAGAAGAGCACCGCCGCCATCAGCATGTAGATCAGCATCGAGGCCACGGCCGGGCCGGCCTCGGCGGCGACCACCGCGGGAAACATCTGGCGGAACAGGAACGGCAGGAAGGCGCGGCCGGCAGTGTCGATCAGCCCGACCAGCAGCGCGCCGACCAGGGCGCCGCGGATCGAGCCGATGCCGCCGATGGTGATGACCACGAAGGCCAGGATGAGGATGTTCTCGCCCATGCCGACCTGCACGGCGAGCAGCGGGCCGAGCAAGGCGCCAGCCACCGCGCAGAGCGCGGCGCCGATCGCGAAGACCAAGGTGAACAGCGTGCGCGTGTCGACGCCCATGACCTCGGCCATCTCGCGGTCCGACGCGCCGGCACGCACCCACATGCCGGCGCGCGAGCGCGTCACCAGCAGGTAGAGCAGCAGCGCGATGGCGAGGCCGGCACCGATCACCACCAGGCGATAGGCGGGATAGCGGAAGCCGCCGACCTCGAGCGGGCCCGACAGCGCGGCCGGCATGTTGAGCAGGATCGGCTGGCTGCCCCAGATCATGCGCACGATCTCGTTGGCGATCAGGATCACGGCGAAGGTCGCCAGCACCTGCGACAGGTGCGAGCGCCGGTAGAGCCGGCGCAACAGGGCCACCTCGAGCGCCACGCCGACCAGCGCCGTGCCGACGATCGCGCCGGCGATGCCCAGCAGGAAGGAGCCCGAAGCCTCGGTCACCGCGGCGGCGAGGTAGGCGCCGACCATGTAGAGCGAGCCATGTGCCAGGTTGATCATGTCCATGATGCCGAACACCAGCGTCAGCCCCGCCGCCAGCAGGAACAGCATCAACCCGAGCTGCAGCCCGTTCAGCAGCTGCTCGGCGATCAGGGTGGGGGGCAAGATCATTGCCTCCCCAAGCTTCGCTTGGGGAGGTGCCGCCGTCTTACGGCGGCGGAGGGGTCATGGGCTCGAGCACGAAGATGCATGACCCCTCCGTCGAATCGCCGGCGATTTTCGGGCTCCTCTCCCCCGCCAGAGCAGGGCATTCGCATACGGCAAGTATCCCGTCATCCCGAGCGGAGCAGCCCGAAGGCGGCGTAGTCGAGGGACCTTTTTTGCTGGTGCTGCAACAAGAAAGGTCCCTCCACTACGCTTCGCTTCGGTCGGGATGACGGTTTTTTGCCATATGCGAATGCCCTGCCCCCTTGGGGGGAGAGGTGGGGTTGAGAGGATACACACGTGCATCGCCCCTTCTCCTGGCCCCTCTCTCTAGCGGGCAAGGATTCGAACATCAGAACAAGACGTTCCGTCATCCCGAGCGGAGCCGCCCGAGAGGCGGCGCAGTCGAGGGACCTTTCTTGCCGGTCTTGCAGCAAGAAAGGTCCCTCCACTACGCCTCGCTTCGCTCGGCTCCGGTCGGGATGACGGCGTCTTGTCATATGCGAATGCCCTGCCTTAGCGGGGAAGGGAACATGACGTGAGCCGAGGACACTACTTCATCTTGCACTTGGCGGCGTGGACGTCCTGGAAGTCGGTGAAGACCTTGCCGATCGTCCTGTTGGTGATGCGGCCGCCGGCGTCCTTGTAGACCTCGCGCAGCCAGTAGTCCTGGATCGGGAAGTTGTTCTTGTTGAAGCGGAACTTTCCGCGCGTCGCATCGAACTTGGCCTCGACGAGCGCCTTGCGCAGCGCCTCCTTGTCCTCGACCTTGCCGCCGATCTGCTTCACCGCGGCGTCGACCAGCAGCGCCACGTCGTAGGCCTGCGAGGCGTACATGGTCGGCAGCCGGCCGTACGCCTTCTGGAACTCCTGGACGAACTTCCTGTTCGCCGGGTTGTCGAGGTCGGCGGCCCATTGCGAGGTGTTGAGGATGCCGATCATCGGCTCGCCGACCGCCTTGATGGTGTCCTCGTCGGCCGAGAAGCCGGGCGTGAAGAGCTTGGCCTCCTTGTCGGCGCCGGCGGCGACGTACTGCTTGACGAAGTTGATGCCCATGCCGCCCGGCAGGAAGAAGAACACCGCGTCGGGCTTGGCGGCACGAATGTTGGCGATCTCGGCCGCGTAGTCGAGCTGGCCCAGCTTGGTGTAGACCTCGTCGGCGATCTTGCCCTTGTAGAAGCGCTTGAAGCCCGCGAGCGTCTCGCGCCCGCCCGGATAGTTGGGCGCGATCAGGTAGACGTTCTTCAGCCCGCGCTGGTTCATCACCTCGCCCATGGCGCCGGGAATGTCCTCGTTCTGCCAGGCCACCGCAAAGAAGTTCGGGTTGCACTTCTCGCCGGCATAGTCCTCCGGCCCCGTGTTGGTGCTGAGGTAGATCGTGTTGGACGCGAGCACCGCAGGCATGACCGGCAGCAGCACGTTGGAGAACACCATGCCGGTGATCAGGTCGACATTGTCGCGCTTGGTGAAGCGCTCGATCGCCTCGCGCGCGACGTCGGGCTTCTGCTGGTCGTCGACGACGCCGACCTCGGCCGGCAGGCCGCCGAGCTTGCCGCCGTTCAGCTTGACCGCCAGCAGGAAGGCGTCGCGCATGTCGACGCCGAGCGCCCCGCCGGGGCCCGACAGGGTGCTGAGGAACCCGACCTTGACCTTGTCGGCCGCGCCGGCCGGTGCCGATCCCACAAGCGCCGCGATCGCCGACAGCGCCAACGCCGATATCAGTCCTCTCATGATGCCCTCCCCTGGTTGGACATAGCTCTGCGCCTTAAGCGCACGACTCGCGGCGGAATGATCTCCACCTTCAAGCGGCACCTCTTGGCTGCGCACCTCACACAGACCTCATCCTGAGGAGCCGCGCGGAGCGCGGCGTCTCGAAGGATGGGAAGCAGGTACTGCGTCTGATCCCACCCTTCGAGACGGGCGCTTCGCGCCCTCCTCAGGGTGAGGCGTAGGTGCCGCTCGCGACAACGGAATGTCTCCTCACACCCACGCCTGCAGCACGTACTCGTACGGCCCCTGCGCGTTCACCATGTCGACGCGCTGCAGCCTGATGCGATGGCCGTCCCTGGTCCTCTTCAGATGATGGACGTACGAGCCCGCGAAGTGGCGGGTCGTGTCGTTGCGGAACTCCATCATGTGGAAGCGCGAGCGGACGACCAGGTCGCCGCTTCGCGCGTCCTCCCTCTCGATGGTGACGTTGCCGATGACGTGATTGGTGCCCCAGGCCGTCCGCTGCGACCAGGCACGCGGATGGGTGAGACGCTTCAGCCGCACGGTCATCAGGTCGCGGTCCTCCCAGAAGATCGACGGCACGCCCTCGCCGGTGGTCTGCTCGGGGGCCGCCGGCATCCAGTAGGTGCCGTCGGAGGCGAACAGCTCGATGAAGTCCTGCCAGCGCTTGCCGTCGAGGCACTCGGCCTGGCGGTAGAGGAGCTGCTCGACCTCGCGCAGCGTGTCGTGCCCGTTCGACGCCTTCGCCGCGGCTGTTGCCGTCGCGGCCATCCTCTTTCGGGGCGCCGCCTTCCCGGCCGCACCCTTCCGGGCCACGCTCTTGCGCGCCGTCCTCGCTTTCCGCGCCATCAGTGCGCCCCGTTCATGTACTGCGTCCACGCCTTGAACTGGTTGCGCATCGGCTGCTCGGAGGTGCCGATGACCGAGGTCGTGACCTCCTTGGTCTCGTGGTCCTGGCCGGCATTGCGATGGAAGCTCACCCAGTCGCCGCCTTCCGATTCGAGGCCCTTGTGGCACTTCCAGAAGTTCCACAGATCGTCGGCATTGACCATCGTCGACGGCGAGTTGACGAGATTGTAGTAACCGAGCGCGCGGCGGTAGATCGCCTCGGGCGCGCCCTTGAGCCGGAAATGCCAGATCTCGGTCAGCGTCCTGTCGACGCCGAGCGGCCGCACCGCCCGCAGCTGCTGCAACGGCGACTGCACCGACAGGCCGGGATAGAGCAGCACGTGGTGGATGTTGACGCCGAGGATCTCCTCCATGCGCTGCTTGCCGTAGGCCTTCTCCATCACCTTCTCGTAAGCAAGCGTATCGGGATCGCGCGGCCGAAGTCCCATGTAGCCGGTGAGGATGCAATGGCCGCGAGGATAGCCCAGCGTCTGGAAGGCATCCCACTTGGTGATCGGCGTCGCGAAGGCCGACAGGAAGTGATAGCTGAGCGGTGCGTGGCCGCCCTTGCGGCTGATCTCCTCCTCGACCTCGCCGGCGGCGCGCCCGGTCGACTCGTGCGTCACCGCCGGGTGCAGCGAGTCCAGCTGATTCTCGAGGAAGATCTTCCAGTTCGACTGCTGGATCACGCGGAAGCAGGTCGGCACGACCTCGACCTCGCCTTCCGGCGCGCGATCGCACATGTCGTCGAACGCCACCTTGGCCGGGCCGAGCCAGTCGACCAGCGACGGCCCGTCGGCCGAGAGGCTGGCGAACACGAAGCCGCGATAGGACCCGACGCGAGCCGCAGCCTTGATGTTGGTGTTGTCGTCGCCCGGCGTCAGGCGCGTGCCCTGGTAGCCCTTGTCGAGCGGGATCGCCTTGCAGCTTCCGTCGGTGTCGAACTGCCAGGAGTGGTAGGAGCAGATGATGCCCTTGCCGACATTGCCGCAGCGGTCGCCGTAGAGCATGGCGCCGCGATGAGGGCAGCGATTGTAGAGCACATGCACCGAGCGGTCGGCATGGCGGACCATGACCATCGGCTGGCGGCCGATCTGCACCGTCCAGTAGTCGCCGACGTTCGGCACCTGGCTCTCGTGCCCGACATAGGTCCACACCTTGTTGAAGATGCGCTCCATCTCGAGCTCGAATATGCCGGGATCGGAATAGACGCTGCGATGGACCCGATCGGGCTCCACCGCCCGGACGACATCCAGGCCGATATCGACTGCCATCAAGACCTCCTCCGGGCCACCATCCTCGGGGCCCACGCCATGCTATGCAACGCCGGCCCCTGCCGTCGGGATACCCTGCACCTCGGATTTGCGTGCATCGAAGTTGCGGCACATCTCCTGGACCGCCCAGCGCACCAGGCCGATCGCCGGCTCCGGCAGGTTCGCCGTCGCCCGCTCGTTGACCTGCCGTACCCTGGGCCAGATGCGCGCGAACAGCCGCTCGCCCGACCCGGTCAGCGTCAACCTCGTCACCCGCGCGTCGCTCGCATCGCCGAGGCGCGTCACCCAGCCGGCCTTCACCATGCGCTCGACGACGCGCGTCAACGTCGTGCGGTCGATCGAGGTGAGATCGGCGAGCGCGCTCATCGACAGGCGATGCCGGCTGTGCAGCGTCGCCAGGGTCCGCCATTCCGGCGCACGCAACCCGTCGGCCTTGAGCGCCGCCGCGAGCTGCCGGTCGCGCCGGTCGAGGAGCTGGGTGAACCAGAAGAAGAGATGCTGCTCGAGCACGAAGTCGGGAGCGCCATCGGACGCGGCCGTCCCCGCTTCGCTCGTCCCGGACGGGCGGCGATCACGACTCGAAAGCGGCTGCACGCGTCGCGACATGTCGGCCTTCCCCTCGGCCTCGACCTCGGCGCGAGCCTCTCACCCATTATGTGCAGGCGCAAGTAATGTTTCGCGATCGATCACGCCAAACAGCCCGTTCAGCAGCAGAAGGCGCCAGATTAACTTGCAATTGCACGTTACGACACGTGCCGCCGTCATGCCTTTTCCCATCGGGGCTTGCGCTTCTCGACGAAGGCGGAGAGCCCTTCGGCGCAATCGGCCGTGCCGAAGACCGTCGAGACGAGATCGACAGCCGCCGCGGCACCCTGGCGGTACCCGCTGTCGATGACGCGCCCGAAGGCCGCCTTGCCGAGACGCATCAGCTCGGGCGACTTGCCGGCAAAGACGGCACCCAGGTCGCGCGCGCTCGCGAGCACTTTCTCCTCCGGCGCAACGCGGCTCACCAGACCGAGCGCCATCGCCTCGCGCGCTTCGAATACACGGCCGGTGAACAACAGGTCGAAGGCGCGGTAACGCCCGACGATGCGGTGCAAATGATTGAAGTGGATCGACGGCAGCAAGCCCACGTCCATTTCCGGGTAACCAAAGGTCGCATTCTCGGCGGCGACGAGCATGTCGCAGGTGATGGCGATGGACATCCCGCCGCCGCGGACCGCACCCGTCACGGCTGCAATCACCGGCTTGGGGAGACTGGACTGCAGCTCGAACAGCTCGAAATAGAGCTTGTGCGTGATCGCGTGCGCCTCGGCAGGCGAGCTCGAGCGGAATCTGGCGAGATCGAGCCCGCCCGAGAAGCGGCCCGGCACGGCACTGGCGAGCACGATGGCCCGCACCTCGGGATCTCTGCCCGCCTCGCGCAAGCGGGCCATAAGCCCGTCCAGCAGCGCGTGGCTGATGCCGTTCACCGGCGGATTGTCGAGCAGGATCTGCGCGATCGCGTCTCGCACTTCATAGCGGATCATCTGCATTCGTCTCCCGGCAAGGCGTTTCGCCAGCGTCCCATGGCCTCTATCATTGTATGCGCTTCGCGGGCCGGTATCGCCCCGGAAGCGCACCAACGTCGCCCGTTCCAGCGCGAGGGTCGAATGGGTCCGGCAATAGCGCGACGCGCTCTTTTTCCGATCGTGCTGGGGTTGCCGAGGGCAGCGTTCCCGCAGTCGCCAACGCGCTGGCTGCCCGGATTGCAGCTTTACACCGTGAGGAATCCGCTCGCCGCCGATATCGACGGCACGCTGCGAGGCATTGCCGAGCTGGGCTATCGCGAGGTCGAGACTGCCGGCTTCGCCGAAGCCGCCATCGACCTGCTCCAGGACAGGCTGAAGCGGTTCGGGCTCGGGGTTCCGGCGATGCATGCAGGCTACGAAGACCTGCGGCGAGATCCCGGCGCCGTCGTCGCCGAGGCCGCCATCCTGGGAGCGACCTTCGCCGTCTGCCCCTCCATCGATGCCGATCTGCGCCGGACCGCCGACGACTGGAAGCGCGTCTGCGAGACACTGAACAAGACGGGGCGCACCCTTCGCCGCGGCGGCGTGACGCTGGCCTATCACAACCACGATTTCGAGTTCGTTCCGTTCGAGGACGGGACGACACCCTTCCAGTCGATGATGAGGGAAACCGACCCGGCCGACGTCAAGCTCGAGCTCGATGTCTATTGGCTGGCCAAGGCAGGCCTCGATCCCGTCAAAAGCCTCATGGACGCCAGCGGCCGGGCCGTGCTGGTCCACCTGAAGGACCTCGGCCGGGATGGATCGACGGTGGAGCTCGGCGCCGGCGTCCTGGACCTCGAGGCGATCGTCCGAACGGCCCTGCACGTCGGCGTGAAGCATCTGTTCGTCGAGCAGGACGACTCGTCGGACCCCATGCGAAGCGTTGCGACCAGCCTTCAATTCCTCGAGCGCCTGCCGCCCGCTCTGAGGCCGCGATCGAGACCATAGAGGGGCGTGCACGGGCGATCGGCGGCGTTGCGCAGGGCCCATTGCGTTCGGCCCGACCCGGCCGAGCGGAACAGGCTCGGGTCACTGCGGCAGCAGGTCACCGACCTCGAGCTGGGAAACGGCGGCGTCGACCCGGCGGGCAATGGCGCGCATCGCGGCCAGCCCGCGCTCGTTGCCGACGTCCATGCCGCCGGTCGTGTAGATCGCGACGAACAAGCCGCACAGCACGGCAAAGCGATAGGCGTTCCAGCAATCGTCGAAACCGAAGCCCTGGACACCGGACTGCAGCAGGGTGTCGTGATAGCGGTGCAGCAGATCCTTCTCCGCCTTCTGGTGGTAGGCGAGCGGCATGCTGTTGCAGATGAGGTAGGCGACGTCGTAGAGCGCGCCGCCTTTGCCCGATATCTGCCAGTCGACGGCGGCGACGCCGTCCTGTCCCAGCCGCGCGTCGAACATCAGATTGTCAGCGCGGTAGTCGCCATGCAGAAGGGTTCGCCAGCTCGAGGATACCTGCTCGACGGCGCGGGCCGCGACCGGCGCCAACCCCTGCGCGACCTTCCTGGTGTAGGGGCTGTAGCAGTCGCCGCACCGGTCGAGCGCCGGGCCGAGGAAGTGCTGGTAACCGGCCTGCACCGCCGCGCCGTACTCGGGATTGGTGAAGTCAAACAACGACTCCATGCCCGGCGCATCGACCTTGCCCCACCAGGCGCCATGAAGGCGCGCGAGCGCCGTGACAGCCGCCTCGGCCTGAGCCGGCGTCAAGCCCGCGATCTGGTCGCCGTGCTCGACATCGCGCAGGTCCTCGAGCAGCAGCACGAAGCTGTGGTCGCTGATGTCGAGATCGGCATGGAGCAGGCGCGGCGTGCGAATCGGCGAGTGCTGCGCCAGCTTCGTGTAGAAGGCGATCTCGCGTGGATAGAAGTAGAGCGCGCGGGCAACGCCGAGGTTGGTCGGGTCCGCGGTCGGGAACTTGCCAATGACGGTCGCGGGCGCATCGGCATCGGGCTTGTCGTAGTCGATCGAGAGACGGGCGACCTCGCCCATGATGCCGACGCCCGTGCCGACATCCGTTGCGGTCACGCCCGTGATCCTGCAACCAGCCAGCACGCCATTCTTGCGAAGCACGCCATCCAGCCAATCTGCCTGTACCGACGCCGCATTTCTCGGCCATTCGCCCATTGGAGCCTCCCCATTGTTGCTTTCTCGTGTCGCGCCGGCACCATCCTCCACTTGGCAGGCGACCAGGTCAGAGCCGATAGATCCTGACCGCGTTGGCGTAGAAGATCGCGTCGCGCTGCTCGGGGGTGCAATCGTCGAGCGCACCTGCCACCGCATCGACGATCGAGCCGTAGCCGGTCCACAGCTTCTCGATCGGGAAGTTGCTGCCGAACAGGCAGCGCCCGGCGCCGAACATCGCGACCGTCTCGCGAATGACCGGCACCCACGCGTCGGCGTCGCAGCGATGAATGAAGGTGCCCAGGCCCGAGAGCTTCACCGTCACGTTCGGGCAGTCGGCGAGCCGCCGCATGCCCTCGCGCCAGGCCGCCCAGCCCTGCTCGCTCCGATCCTCCAGCATGCCGGCATGCAGCAGCACGAAGGTGAGATCGCCGAAAGCGCCGGCCAGGCGCGCCGCGTCCGCCATCTGGCTCGTGAACACCTGCAGCTCGAACAGCAGGCCGCGCTCCGCCACGGCGCGCAGGCCACGGCGCCAGCTTTCCTCGTTCATGAGCGCAGGCTGCCGCGCGAAGCGATAGGCCGGGTTGTCGTGCCAATGAAGCTGCTGGCGGATGCCGCGCAGGCCGCGATGACGGCGCAATGCATCGAGCGTCGCGGCGAGCGAGTCCGATTGCAGGTCGGCGTAGCCCACGAAGGCCTGCGGGAAGCCGTGCCGGTCGGCGACCTGCTGGACCCACGCCGCTTCCTCCAGCTCGCCGCCCGGCGGCCAGTTGGTCTGGATATAGACCGACTTCTCGACGCCGCACGGCTCGATGTCGGCAAGATACTCAGGGTCTGTGACGAAATAATCGAATCCATTTGGGTTGTATAAAGCAGTAATAGAATCCAGATTTCGAGCATATGGGGTAGAGAGACACTATATATTGACGAGGTGGTCGACTGGGACGC
>JALHMO010000217.1 GCA_022844015.1 Reyranella sp.
GTCCCGCTCGCTCAGAGTCGTGAGCGAGCGGGACGCTCGCGATCCGGAAGACACGACATAAGAACAGGAATCGGGAGGAAACATGTTCGAGACCACGCTCGCCGGCAGCCTGCCGAAGCCGGCCTGGCTTGCCACGCCGAACGTCCTGTGGGCGCCCTGGACCTTGAGCGGCCAGCCGCTGTTCGAGGCCAAGGACGACGCGACCTTCCTCGCCATTCGCCGCCAGGAGGAAGCCGGTCTCGACATCGTGAGCGACGGCGAGCAGGCGCGACAGCACTTCGTGCACGGCTTCCTGGCCGAGGTCGACGGCGTCGACTTCGACAGGAAGGTGCGCATGGGCATCCGCAACAATCGCTACGAGGCCGACTGCCCGACCGTCACCGGCAAGCTCACGCGGCGCAAGTTCGTGCACGAGCGCGAGGCGCGCATCGCCCGCGCCGCCACGAGCCGCAAGCTCAAGTTCACGCTGCCCGGCCCGATGACCCTGATCGACACCCTCGCCGATGGCTACTACGGCGATCGCGTGAAGATGGCGTTCGCCTTCGCCGAGCTTCTGAACCAGGAGGCGCGCGACCTCGAGAAGCTCGGCGTCGATGTCGTGCAGTTCGACGAGCCGGCCTTCAACGTCTATCTCGGCGAGACCGTGGAATGGGGCGTGCCGGCGCTGGAGAAGGCGGCCGAGGGCCTCGCCTGCACGACCGCCGTGCACATCTGCTACGGCTACGGCATCGAGGCCAACATCAAGTGGAAGGAGACGCTGGGGGAGAGCTGGCGCCAGTACGAGCAGACCTTTCCCGCGCTCGACCGCAGCAGGATCGACCAGGTCTCGCTCGAGTGCCGCGAAAGCCACGTGCCGCCCGAGCTGATGAAGCTTCTCAAGACCAAGACCGTGCTGGTGGGCGCGATCGACGTGGCGTCCGACACGGTCGAGACGCCTCGGCAGGTCGCCGAGACGCTGAAGCTCGCCACGAGGTACGTCGACCCCGAGCGCATCCAGGCCTGCACCAACTGCGGCATGGCGCCGATGACGCTCGCCGTCGCCTACGGCAAGCTGCGCGCGCTCGCCGAGGGCGCGGCGCTGGCGCGCAAAAGCTTGTGATGCGCCGCTCCGGGCGATACTGGAGGAACGCGTCAAGGAGGCCAAAGCGCTCGAGTGACTTGCCGGCCGAGTCGGCTCGCGTGCCACCTTTCTTCAGACAGTCGAAAGCTCGAAGCTCCGCTGCTTCGCTCTGCATGCACGAAGCAACAGAGGAAGAAGAGCCCAGCTAAGCTGTCTCTCGGGGCGCCGCGGAATTGTGCGCGTAGGTCTTCCAGCTCGGTTCATACAGGCCGTCTGCCTGGTCGCCCCAGGTCGCCCAGTTGTCACGCACGCCACGCGCGAACAACTCGAGGAACGGGCCGGGACTGCACGATTCGATAATGTCGTACTGTTCGTCGGGCTTGCGCGAATGCTCGCGCTTGCGAGTCCCGATGTAGTTCACTTGGCGACGATCAGGCGCGAGCGTGCGCGCATTCTTCCCGCGCGTACCGAAGAGAAGCAGCTCAGACATTTCGGAAGTAGAAGCCGACGCCGCGTCCGTCGGATCCACCATCCTTGCGAAGCTTGTGCCAGACGATGTTGCTCTTGTAGCCAAAGCCCCAAGCCCGCATGACCTGAAGACCTTCCGGCAGCAAGGCGTTGGGAACCCACAAGTAGAGGTGAGCCGTGGAGGCCACGAATTGACCGATCGGTAGCGCGGCGATTTCCTCGACCGTCATGGTGCCATATCGAGACAGGCGCCGGTGCTCGGGGGCTACCTTTCCCGTACGGTTCATGAAGCGCCATGGCGGGTCGGCCAGGATCGTCCTGAAGCTGCGCTCGCCCACGAAGCGCAGCAAATCCGCGGATGGCTGTTCATGTTCGGGGCGCCGCATTAGGCGATGCTCGTTCGCTTGATCAGACGGAGAACCGAAGGCAGCATCTTCTCATTTGCATCCAATGCAAGATGCTTGCTTGCAGTTTCCCCGTTGGCTGGCCCCTTTGTGGATTGTTCCCACAGCACCATTCCGATCCGACGCAGTTCCAAAGAGCGTCTGGTCAGCAATGGAGCCGGGCGGCGGGGTGACTTCGGATCCTTCCTAGGATACACGCGTATAGATAGCATAATCGCTTTAGCATTCCCTCGTCCGGAGTTGTCCATACCTACAGTCACCTCCTCTCATTACCTCCCAGGCAATCGCCAACGCACCCCTCGCGGGCTTACCTCGCCTTAGGACCAACCATCCAAAGGAGGAAGCCATGTCCACCACCGCCACGGTGACCGGGGTCGATGCCGTGATCGACACCTACATCGCCACCTGGAACGAGACCGATCCAGTCCGTCGGAGCGCCGGCATCGCCCGGGCGTGGGCGGAAGGGGGAAGCTATTGCGACCCGCTGATGACCAGCGACGGCCACGCTGGCGTCGACGCCATGCTGGCCGGCGTGCAGGGCAAGTTCCCGGGCTTCGTGCTGAAGCGGACGTCGAAGGTCGACCATCACAACGGCGCGGTGCGGTTCTCCTGGTCGCTCGGGCCGGCCAGCGGTCCGGCGATCGTCGAAGGCGTCGATTTCTGCGCCCTGGCGCCCGACGGCCGTCTCGCCTCGGTCGTGGGCTTCATCGACAGGATGCCGTCCTGAGACCGCAGGATCGATGCCTGCCGCGCCGTTCCCGGCGCGGCAGGCATCGACTCGATAGAGCAACGGCATTTCAGCCGACCGGCGTCACGCGGCAGGGTCGCTCCAGCATTCAATCCTGGAGACCAACATGCCGATTTGCCTTGCCCACCTCTGTTCCGCCGCCCTGCTCGCCTTCACCCTGGCGATCGGCGGTCCGACCGCCTCCGCCCATGCCGAAGGCGCCAAGTCCGGCGCTGCGGCGAGCGCCGCCGGCGTGATCGCCGTGCCGTCGGGCTACGGCATGATCGAGACCGTCGAGCGGCTGAAGAAGGATATCGCCACCAAGGGCATCCTGCTTTTCGGGGAGGTCGATCAAGGCGCACTCGCCGCGGTCTCGGGCGTGCCCGGCGTCAAGCCCTCGGTGCTGCTGATGTTCGGAAACCCGGCGCTCGGCACGCAGTTCATCGGCGGCCGCCCGCAAGCCGGCCTCGACTGGCCGGTGCGCATGCTGGTCTATCTCGAGGCTCCCGGACGGGTGATGATCGCCTGGACCGACTTCGACTGGATCGCCAGGCGCCATGGTCTCGCCGGCCTCGACGCCCAGCTCGGGATGGCCAACCGGGTCGCTGCCTCGATCGCCGACGCCGCCGCCAGGAAGTGAGCGTCGCTGCCGAGACGAGGTCCCCTCGGCGCATGGCGTTGGTTTCGCAAGCGCCTCGCGCAGGATGGTGGGAACGCAGGCGCCGGGATTGCCCATGCGACCCGCATCCCGGAAGTCGATTTCGAGCGCGTCGGTCCTCCGCGGCCCGGCGCGTTCGTCGTGTATAGTCGGCCGACGAGTCTCGGGAGGAAGCAGAAAGTCATGAGTAGTTTCAACACCGGCCGGGCACGCCTCGGCCGCCGTCTTTTCGTGTCGGCGTCGATGGCAAGCGTGGTCGCGGCGCCGGCGATCGTGTCGGCGCAATCCGCGGGCGGCGACTGGCCAGCGCGCCAGATCCGCATCGTCGTTCCCTACCCGCCGGGCGGTCCGTCGGACATCACCACGCGTGTCGTGCTGGAGCGCGCCGGCTCCCTGCTCGGCCAGAGCATGCTGTTCGACAACAAGGCCGGCGCCAGCGGCGCGATCGGCGCCGAGCATGTCAAGAACCAGGCTCCCGACGGCTACACGTTTCTCACGACCACGACGGCGATGGTCTGCATCACCCAGCATCTGCAGCCCTTGCCCTATGATCCGGCGACGGATTTCATCCCGGTTGCGCGCACGGCCACGTCGTGGATCGGCATGGGCGTCAACCCGCAAGTACCGGCCAACAATCTCCAGGAGTTCATCGCCTACGCCAAGGCCAACCCCGGAAAGATCAATTTCGGCTCGGCCGGGCTCGCCACCATCACCCAGCTGTACGGCGAGATGTTCAACATCGAGACCGGGGTGAAGATGGTGCACGTGCCTTACAAGGGCAGCGCACCGGCGACCAACGACCTGCTGTCGGGACAGATACAAGTGCAGTTCGACCCGACGACGCTGCCCCACATCGCCGCCGGCCGCCTGAAATGCTTCGCCATCGTCGGCGAGAAGCGCTGGCCCGGGCGGCCCGACATCCCGACCCTGCGCGAGCAGGGCTACGGCAAGATCGGCGGCGATGCGTGGTACGGCATCCTGGCGCCCAAAGGCACGCCGCAGCCGATCATCGACAAGCTCAGCAAGGCGATCGCGCAGGCCGCCGAGATGCCCGACATCGCCGAGAAGCTGGTGACCAGCGGCAACTATGCGAGCTATCTCGGGCCGGCCGACTTCAAGGAGACCATCGCGCGCCAGGCCAAGTCGTTCGGCGAGATCATCAAGACGGCCGACATCAAGATCTGAGCCGGGCATTCTTGTCGTCCTGGACGAAATGAAGGACCTCATCGCCGCCTGCCACGAACCACTCCGTGACTTCTGGCGATGAGATCCTTTCCTTTGGCTTCGCTCAGGACCAGCGCTGTGCTCAGGATGACAAGAAAGAGGCTCGCTCGTTCAAACCCAGAGCAGCCGGAAGCAAGGCATCACACCGCCGCCAGCGCCTGGTCGAGGTCGGCCAGGATGTCCTCGATGTGCTCGATGCCGATCGAGAGCCGGACATAGCCCGGCGTGACGCCGGTCTGGGCCTGCTCCTCCGGGGTGAGCTGGGAGTGCGTGGTCGAGGCTGGATGGATGGCGAGGCTGCGCGCGTCGCCGATATTGGCGACGTGATAGAACATCTTCAGGTTGTCGATGAACTTGCGGCCGGCATCGACGCCGTTCTTGAGCTCGAAGCCCACCAGCGCGCCGAGGCCACGCGACAGGTAGGTGTCGGCACGACGCCGGGCCTCGCCGGACATCAGCGAGGGATGGATGACCTTCGCGATCTTGGCATGGCCCGAGAGGTGCCTGGCGACGGCATTGGCGTTGTCGCAATGCACGCGCATGCGCAGCGGCAGGGTCTCCAGGCCCTGGATGAACATGAAGGCGTTGAACGGGCTCATCGGCGCGCCGATGTCGCGCAGCAGCGTCACCCGCGCCTTGATGATGTAGGCCACGGGCCCCATCGGCTTGGTCGCCTGCGTCCACACGGCGCCGTGATAGCTCGGGTCGGGCGTGTTCAGCATGGGAAAGCGGTCCTTGTGCTTCTCCCAGTCGAAATTGCCGCCGTCGACCAGAATGCCGCCGATCGAGGTGCCGTGGCCGCCGATGTACTTGGTGGTCGAATGCATCACGATCGCCGCGCCGTGATCGATCGGCCGGCAGAGCACCGGGGACGCCGTGTTGTCCATGATCAGAGGAATGCCGAGCTCGCGGCCGATGCGCGCCACCTCGCCGATCGGAAACACGGTCAGCTTCGGGTTGGGCAGCGTCTCGGCGTAGTAGCAGCGGGTCTTGGCATCCGTGGCGCGGCGGAAGTTCTCGGGATCGGCCGGGTCGACGAAGCGGCACTCGATGCCCATCGTCTTCAGGGTGTTGGCGAACAGGTTCCAGGTGCCGCCGTAGAGATCGGTCGAGGCGACGAAATTATCGCCGGCGTGGCAGATGTTCTGGACCGCAAAAAGGGACGCCGCCTGGCCCGACCCCAGGCACAGCGCGGCCACCCCGCCCTCGAGCGCCGCGACGCGCTGCTCGAGCACGTCGTTGGTCGGATTCATGATGCGGGTGTAGATGTTGCCGAGCTCGGCCAGGCCGAACAGGTTCGACGCGTGCTGGGTGTCGCGGAACTGGTAGCTGGTCGTCTGGTAGATCGGCACGGCGACCGCGTTGGTGGCCGGATCGCTGCGGTACCCCGCATGAAGAACGAGCGTCTCGGGATGCTTGCTGTTGGTCGCCATGGTCACTCCCCTCGTGTCGGAGGAGGGCGACTATACAGGCGACGCCGATTCGCACAAACGCACAAGGCAGCTCTGCATCTTCCGCGTGCGGGCTGCCAGCCCGGACGTGGTAGCTTGGCAGCTGTACGACAATGCCTGTTTGCCCGACCACCGGCCAGTGGTCGGGCTTTTTTTGGGCCTGGCGCCAGTCTACCTCTGCTGGTTATCCGGCGTTGCCGGAGCCGCCGGGCGAGCGGGCGGCAGGGCCGGCGTGGCCGGCCGATCGGGCACGGGGGTCGTCCGCTCGACGGCCGGTTGCTCAGCGATGTCGGTGCGCTCGCCCCTCGGCGCCGCGAAGAAGAGCAGGCCTGCCACCAGGGCAATCGCTACCAGGATGCCGACCACCAGGCCGCTCCCGCGGCCCTCGCCAGCCTTGTCGTCGTATGGGTCAGGGGCGCGCGGCTCGCGCTCCGGATTGGGCGGGTTGGGAATGTAGTCGCTCATGGATAGTCTCCTTTCCTGGGAAACGCTGGCGGATCAACGCCCGCCCGGACCAGTCCGTTCCCATCCCGATTCACCCCGGCAAATCATCGGCTTGCGCCCAGATTGGAGCAGGCGCGGCGCGATTCGTGCTAGCCTTCAACGAGGTCCTGGAGGTGCCATGCCCGTGTCCGTGATGTCCCCTTGTAAGGAGCAGCCGTGGGCACCTATGCCGTAACCGGCCAGCGCGCCCGCCAGATGCGGGTAGTGCCGCCGGACGTCCTCAAGCGCCTGTCCGCCAGGTCCGACCGCCATGGCCTGGTGCAGACCGCCGGGCATATCGCGCTGCTGATCGCCGGCGGCGCGCTGGTGCTGGCGACCAAGGGCTCGTGGTGGGTCGTCCCGGCCGTGGTGATGCAGGGCATCTTCGTCAACGCGCTGTTCGGCGCCATGCACGAATCAGTGCACTACGGCTCGTTCAGGACGCGCTGGATGGCCGATCTTCTCGCCTTCCTGTCGGGCGCCGCGATCCTGAACAACGCCGGCTTCTACCGGCACTTTCACTACGCCCACCATCGCTACACACAGGATCCCGATCGCGATCCCGAACTCGTCACCTCGGGCACGCCACGCACCTGGCGCCAGTACCTTTTCCGCATCAGTTCCGTTCCGTTCCTGATGCTGCGAGCGCGCGACATCTTCCTGTTCCCGCTCGGCCGGCACGGCGATGTGACCTACATCGAGCCGTCGGCCTGGCCCGAGGTCGAGCGCTGGGGACGCTGGCTGCTCGCCTTCTACGCCGTGCTGATCGCGGGCTCGATCGCCCTCGGGACGGACGTCCTGCTGTGGGTCTGGTTCATCCCGTTGCTGGCCGGCCTGCCGCTGCTGCGGCTCTACCTGCTGTGCGAGCACACGCTCTGCCCGAACTCCGACGACGGCTTTGCCAACACGCGGACGACGCTCAGCAACCCGCTGGTGCGCTTCCTGATGTGGAACCTGCCCTATCACGCCGAGCACCATCTGTTCCCGAGCATCGCCTTCCATCACCTGCCCGAGGCGCATCGCCTGCTGCGGCCGCATCTGAAATTCGTCGGCAAGGGTTACTTCCAGGTCCAGCGCGAGATCGTCCGGAGCCTCGCGTGAGGACCGCCGAAGGCGTCTTCGATTGCGGCAATGTCTCCCTGCAGCGCGGCGGCGCGCTCGAAAGCGCGCGCATCGTCTACAAGACGTTCGGCACGCTGTCGCCCAAACGCGACAACGTCATCCTCTATCCGACGAGCTACTCGGCGCATCACACCGACATCGAATGGCTGGTCTCGCCCGAGCATTGCCTCGATCCCAGCCGCTACTTCATCGTCATCCCCAACATGTTCACCAACGGCCTGTCGTCGTCGCCATCGAACACGCCGGGCTTTCCCGCGGTCACGACGTACGACAATGTCATGCAGCAGCGCCGCATGATGGCCGAGCTGTTCGGCGTCGATCGCGTGAAGCTGGTCTACGGCTGGTCGATGGGCGCCCAGCAGGCCTATCACTGGGCCGCGCTGTTCGGCGAGGCGGTCGAGCGCATCGTGGTCAATTGTGGATCGGCCCGCACGGCGCCGCACAATTTTGTCTTCCTCGAGGGCGTGCGCACGGCGCTGCAGGCCGATCCCAACTGGGACGGGTCGAGGTACACCGCCAGGCCCGACCGCGGGCTGCGCGCGATGGGCCGCATCTACGCCGGGTGGGCACTGAGCCAGACCTTCTATCGCCGCGAGATGTGGCGCGGGCTCGGCTTCGCCTCGCTCGAGGATTTCCTGGTGCGTTCCTGGGAAGCGAGCTTCCTGCGCCGCGACGCCTCGGATCTGCTGGCCCAGCTGTGGACCTGGCAGAACAGCGACATCTCGGCAAACGACCTCTACCGCGGCGACCTCGAGATGGCGCTGGCCGGCATCAAGGCGCAGGTCCTGCTGATGCCGTCGGCCACCGATCTCTACTTCCAGACTGACGACAATCGCGCCGAGCTGCCGCATCTCAGGCACGGCAGGCTGGTCGAGATCCCGTCGGTATGGGGCCATCGCGCCGGCAACCCGCGCGACAACCCCGAGGATGCGGCCTTCATCGACGCCGCGGTCGAGAAGCTGCTGTCGAGCTAGCCCAACAAGCCTCGCGTCGTGAACTCGCGCCGCTGCCTTCCACGGATCATCGTCCCGCGACGATCCGGATCGGACCACCGGTCTTCTTGCGATGGTGCGGCCTGCGCGGCGGATCCGCCGCTCGCTGCGCGGTCGGGGTGCTGGATCGACGCGATCCAGGCGCGGGCGTCCTGCAGCTTGTAGAAGACATCGACCGGACCTTCCTGCGCCGTGAGTTCGGCGAACTGCCGGGCAAACTCGCCGCGCCCCGGCGCGACGACGAAGGCGATCGGGCCGCGCTTGTCGGGATCGCCGCGCAGGATCTGGGCGAGATGGGCGATGTCCTGGGGCTCGAGGTCGAGGTATGCGCCAGCGACCTCGACGATCTTGGCAAACCGGCGAACCCGGGCGTCGGCCAGCTCTTGCGCCGTGCCGCGCACTTCATCGGAGGTGAGCTTGCCTCGAGCGACGACGGTCACCAGTCGATGGAGCGGCGAAGTCTCCACGTACACAGGCATGTTCCCTCCAAAGCACGATCGCAGTCGATAGACCTAGACCTGGAATGCGCCATTGCCATGGCCCTCGACTGCCTGGTCGCTTGCCGCGTCGGCCGCAACGCCCGGCATCGGCAAAATCGCGATCCCGAGGCTTGCGACGGTTCGGGCCTTCGACGCGTCCGCTTCATGGTCGGCTCTCGAGAGCGCGGCTGACGTCGGTCCCTTGGCGAGGAATCGCAGCTTTCACGCACACGCCGACGGCCGGGCGCGAGCCTACACGAGGGTGCAGGTCACCGTGCCGCAGCCGTCGACAAAGCCCGCCAGGGTGTCGCCGCGGACGACCGCGGCCACGCCGTCCGGCGTGCCGGTATAGATCAAGTCCCCGGCGGCGAGCGCCACCAGGCCGGACAGATAGGAGATCGTCTCCGGCACGCTCCAGATCAGCGCGTCGAGATCGGACTTCTGGCGGGTCTTGCCGTTGACGTCGAGCTGGATGGTTCCCTTGGCCGGGTGGCCGATGCGCGCGGCCGGAAAGATCTCGCCGATCGGCGCCGACTGGTCGAAGCCCTTGCCCATGTCCCACGGCCGGCCCATGTCCTTGGCTTGGTTCTGCAGATCGCGGCGGGTCATGTCGAGGCCGACGGCGTAGCCGAAGACATGATCCAGCGCCTTGTCGACCGGAATGTCCGCACCGCCCGACCTCAAGGCGACGACCAGCTCCATCCCGTGGTGAAGGTTCTTGGTGGCCGACGGATAAGCGACCCTGGTCGGGTTCTTCGGATCGGCGCAGACGACGATGGCATCGGCCGGCTTGGTGAAGAAGAAGGGCGGCTCGCGGTCGGGATCATGGCCCATCTCGCGGGCATGGGCGGCATAGTTGCGGCCGACGCAGAAGATGCGCCGCACCGGGAACAGATCGCCGGTCCCGTTGACCGGCACGCCGACCGTGGCGGGCGGCGTCACGACATAAGCCATGGCTTTCTCCCTCGCGAGCGAGCCTTTATGAAGAGCGCTGGAGTTCGAGGCAATGTCCGAGGCAGACTTCCTGACGGTTCAAACCGACTCCGGCGAAAGCTCGCTTGGTTGGGCGACGCTGGGCGATCGCCGCTGGCGCTGTACCGTGGGCGCAGGCGGCGTGCGCGAAGACAAGGTCGAGGGCGATGCCGCCACACCGGCCGGCACGTTCCCGCTGCGCCGCGTCTATTTCCGCAATGACCGGTTGGTCCTGCCCAAGACCCGTTTGCCGGCTCGACCGATCGACGAGCATGACGGCTGGTGCGACGACCCGAGCTCCACATCGTACAACCGGCTGGTCCGCATTCCCAACCAATGGAGCCACGAGAGGATGTGGCGCGACGACGAGCTCTACGATCTCGTCGTCGTCGTCGGCTACAACGACGACCCGCCGGAAGGCGAATGGGGCAGCGCCATCTTCCTGCACCTCGCGCGTCCCGATTATGCGCCGACCCGCGGCTGCGTCGCCTTCGCCCGCGGTGACCTTCTGGAGCTGGTCGGCCTGATCGGCCCCGAGACGCGGCTGCGCGTGCTGTCGCTGCCGGCCGACGACCAGAAGGCACGAACTGCGGACGACGAGGTCATGCAGCAGCTCGAGGATTTCGACGAAGCCGACTGGTAGACGGGC
>JALHMO010000218.1 GCA_022844015.1 Reyranella sp.
GGGCTGCCGATCATGAACGACAGGCCCAACCCGTTCGGCTTCCCGAGCGAGACCGATCTCGACCGCTACTATCTGCACTGCGTCATCGGCGGGCCGCGCTCGTTCGTCGAGGTGGCGCAGAGCTTCGAGGACTTCCCGCGGGCCGTTCGCAAGAAGCTGCTGCAGGAGGTCGCCGACATCGGCCCGCGCCACGACTACGACACCGGCGATCTCGGGCTCGTGCGCGAGGGCCTTCAGCTGGCACAGAGCGGCAGCGGAACCGTGCGCCGGGCAATCCGCGGCGACCAGGACTACACGAAATTCGTCCGGCCCGAGTACGAGCTGGGCTGCGATATCGGCGAACGGCGCAGCCGCGAATTCTGGCAACGCCGCTTCGGCGTGACGCCTGATTGATCCGTGCGCACCGTCGTCAGCCCGGCACCGCTCCCGACAGGACCGGCAGCGCCTTGAGCCGCTTGGCGGCGAAGTCCAGGAAGGCGTCGATCCGGGGCGCCCGGTGGGCGCGGCCCTTGGTCAGCAGGTGCACCGGCTGGGGCGGCCGCTCCCAGTCGGGCAACAGGCGCACCAGCCGGCCGGCCGCCAGATCGTCGGCCGCCTGGTACGACAGCAGCTGGGCGATGCCACGGCCTTCGCGTGCCGCGCGCAGGCGCGTCTCGACGTCGTCGACCCTGAGTCGACCCGCGAGCCTCGCCGGGGCGCCGCGCCGGCCGCCGGCGAAGGCCCATTCCCTGTTGCCGCGCGACGTGCCGAGCAAGGCCTCGTGGCCGGCGAGATCGGCCGGAGTGCGCGGCGTGCCCCGGCGAGCGAGATAGGCGGGGCTCGCCACCCACAGCCGCCGGACCTGCCCGACCGGACGCGCCAGCAGCGACGAATCGGCGAGCGACCCGATGCGCAGCGCCACGTCGATCCCCTCCTCGATCAGGTCGACGTTGCGGTCGTTGAGGACCAGCTCGATCTCGACGCCGGCGTGAGCGTCGAGAAAGCGGCCGACGATCGGCGCCAGGTGACGCCGCCCGAACTGGAGCGGAGCGGTGAGGCGCAACAGGCCCTGCACCGGCGTGCCGGCTGCGGCAGCCGTCGCCGCATCGTAATCGGCGACCAGCGCCCGCGCCTTGTCGTACAGGACCCGGCCGGCCTCGGTCGCCGCCAGCCGGCGTGTCGTACGGTCGACCAGGCGCTGCCCGACGCGATCCTCGAGCGCGGCGAGCGCGCGGGTGACGGCGGGCGGCGAGCGACCCAAGCGGCCCGCAGCGCCCACCAGGCTGCCCTCATCCATGATGCGCACGAAGATCGCGAGCTCGTCCAGCCGATCCATTCGATTAATCCATTTTCCACAAGAGTGAATTCTAGGTCCTTCGGCTTTCCGGCTCAATCGGCCGGCCCTAGCTTGGCTGCCACGAGAAGCGAGGTGCCTGAATGCTGACCGGAAGCTACCTCTGCCGGGGAGTCACCTGCGACCGCGGCCCCCGTCACCCCGAGAGGCCGGAGGGCCTGTCATGAGCGCGCAGGACGGCGCGCCGGAATCCCTGCCGTTCCACGAGGACGAACGCGCGGCGCAGCGCCTCGCCGGCCAGTCGCCCGGTCGCGCTGCGATCCGCCCCTTCATGCCCGACCAGCATCGCGTTTTCTTCACGGGATTGCCGTACATCTTCGCCGCCGCTCTCGACGAACGCGGCTGGCCGATCGGGACGGCGTTGACCGGCGAGCCGGGCTTCATCCGCTCGCCGGATTCGACGACACTGCGGATCGAGGCTCTTCCGCGCGATGGCGACCCGGCTTTGCCGGGCCTGGTCGAGAATGCGGATGTCGGACTGGTCGGCCTCGATTTCACCAACCGCCGCCGCAATCGCGCCAACGGCACGCTGACCACCGTCGACGGCGGCTTGACCGTGAATGTCAGTCAAAGCTTCGGCAACTGTGCCCAGTATATCCAGACGCGCACGCCGTTGCCCCGTCTTCGGTCAGGGAACCGCATCGAGGTCCTGGGTGGTCTCGATGAGGCGGCCCAAATCCTTGTCGGGGCATCCGACACCTTCTTCGTGGCCAGCCGCTCGCGCGCCGGCGTCACCGGCGGCGGCCTCGACATGTCGCATCGCGGCGGACGCCCGGGATTCGTCGGCGTGTCCGCAGATCGCATGACCATCCCCGACTTTCGCGGCAACCGCTTTTACAACACGCTCGGCAACCTGCTGGGCGATCCGCGCGCCGGCCTGCTCTTCATCGATTTCAATTCGGGCGACCTGCTCCAACTCCAGGGTCGGGTCACCATCGACTGGAATCCCGACGACCCGGCCGCCGGAGTGGAGCGCTCATGGAGCGTGACGATCGAGCGCGCCTGGCGCCAGCGATCGGCACTGCCGTACAGCTGGGCGTTCGGCGCTTACGCGCCGACCACCCTGGCGACCAAAGTGCCCTGAAGTCGCCACTGCTAGAGCGTGATCTTCATTGCTTGAAGCACCAGAGAATGTCCTCACCCTGAGCAGCGGCCCGAAGGGCCGCGTCTCGAAGGGTTGGATAAAGCACGTCCGTTGCCCACCCTTCGAGACGCCACGCTCCGCGTGGCTCCTCAGGGTGAGGTCTCCACCTAAAGCAATCACGCTCCAGCCCATCTTTCTCCTAAGCCAGCTCGATCTTGAGGGACGGCTCGTCGCCGCGGAAGCGGACCTTGAATCGGCGTCCCGGCTTCTTCCGCTCCTGCTCCAGGGCGTCCAGCGGCTTCTTCATGGCCGCGGTCCGGTTGGTGAGATGGACCGTGTACATCCGGTTGCCCAAGGTCTTCGCCATCGCCCGGATGGTGCCGACATCGGGGTTGCCATGCTTGCCGTCCGCCGAGATCACGTAGTGGTCGGCGGGGAACAGCTCGAACAGCGCCGCGGTGATGTTCCGGTCGCTGCCGTGATGCGGCAGCTTCAGGATGTCGACGGGAAACGGCGCGCCCGTGTCGCGGCCCGAGGCCTTCCAGCCCGCGACGATATCGTCGCCCCGCGCGTCGCCCGTCAGCAGGAGTTTCCGCCCGCCGATCTCGACCAGCATGCTGATGCTCGAGAGATTGGGCACGCTGTCGTCGAGGTCCTCGCGGAACAGGCCGACGAGCCTGGCGGTGTCGCCATCGCTGACGGCGTCGGCCCATTGCTGCTTCAACGCATCCAACCGCTCCTTGAGCGGCCCGAGGAACGTCACCGTGGCGCCCTCGAATGCGATGCTCTGGGGCGCCTGGATGCGTTTGGCACCCATCGGCTCGTTGAGCGGAAGCCCGAGCGACTCGATGTTGGCCAGGAGCTCGACGCCCTGGTTGACGCTCGCCAGCACGAGTTGCCCCGCGACGGTGCCCACCCCGAACTTTGCGGCGATCGCACCCAGATCGTCGTTCGCCGCGGCGAGGCTGGCATCGGCAGCGGCGGCCTTGATCCCAGAAAGGTCGCCGCCGCCCACGATCTCGTGGAAGCCATTGTGCCAGAAGCGCTGAATGTCCAGAGGGAGGACCTTGCCGCTGTCCCTGAGCGAGACCAGCCGGTTGGTCAGCTGGACCATGCCGGCAATGTGATCGTCGTCGATGTGGCTGACCATGGCGAGGTCGACGCGCAACGACTCGCTGCCGGCCCGGAGCGCGTCCAGGCGCGGTTGCAGGCTGGCCTTGAGGACGCCGGGCGGACCGCCGTCGATCACCCACAGCCGCTCCTCGCCGCCGTCCGAGTAGCGCAGCAGAAGCGCATCCCCGTGCTTTGCGTTCAGGGCCTCCAGGATGATCATGGCCAACCTCCTTCAGAGCGTCGTCTAATTTGGTTGAATCACCAGAGATATCCTCACCCTGAGGAGCGGCCGTAGGCCGCGTCTCGAAGGGCCGGACAAAGCATGTCGTTGCCACCCTTCGAGACGCCACGCTTCGCGCGGCTCCTCAGGGTGAGGTTTACACCTAAAGAAATCACGTTCTAGACCGACTGAAGGGCGCGCAGGATGTCGACCATCCCGGCGCCCTGGAACTGCGGTTCGCGCCCGAGGTCGGTCGCGGTGCGGCACAGGATGTCCTTGATGCGCCGCGGGTTGCGGATCAGCTCGCGATGGCGTGCCATCAGCAGCGCCGCGGCGCCGCTGACATGGGGCGCCGCCATGCTGGTGCCGTCCATGCGCTGGACCCGGCAGTCGAGCACCGGCGCGGTGATCTTCTCTCCCGGCGCGACCAGATCCGGCTTGCGCCGGCCGTCACCGGTCGGTCCGCGGCTCGAGAAGTAGCTGACGCCATAGCTATGCGGCTGCGAGCGATGGGTCGAGCCGACGGTGATGACTTCCTCGGCGTTGCCCGGGTCGGTGATGCTGGCGGTGTGGTAGCCGCCGTAGTCGCCCTGGTTGGTCTTGAATGTCTTGTAGCCGTCGTTGCCCGCTGCCACGACGACCACGACGCCGGTGCTCACCAGATGGTTGGACTCGTCGCACACCGGCGTGCGCCCGCAGGCGAAGCTCATCACCTTGTGGGTCAGCGACAGCGACAGGTTGACGCCGTGGATCAGCGGCACCTCCCGGTGGCGGTTCAGATACTCGACGAACTGCAGAGCATACTGGACGGCGAACTCGTCGTTGTCGGCCTCGGGCTTGTAGACGCGGAGATCGTAGATGCCGATCTCAGGGCAGATGCCGACCAGGTCGATGCCTTCGGGATTGTCCTTCCCGAGCCATTGCCCGCCGAGAATGCCGGCCACGTGCGTGCCGTGGCCGAGCCGCGGCTTGACGTAGAGCTGGTCGTGCGGGACGCGAATCAGCGGCCTCACGATGTCCCAGTCGATGTCGCGCGCCAGCACGGTGCGGATCCTGAGTGAATCGAGCTGCGTCTTGTACGTCTTGCGCAGGTAGGACGCGATCTCCAGCGAAGGTCCGCCGTCCTCCGGGCCGGGCAGATCCTTGCGCGAGAGCATGCGGCGCAGATAGGTGAAATCGTAGGTTTCGCGGACGCGGGAATACTTGGCCAGCCGGTCGAGCGGGATGTCCTGGTCCTGCATTACGGAGGCCGCCGCCGTGGCCCCGGGCGCCGCAAGCTCCCTGGTCACGGACCGAAAATCGAGGAATGCCGGATGGCGCGCATCGATGCCGCCGTCGATCACGGCCCAGGCGAGGTCGCTGGTGTCGATCCTGAAGACGTTGTTCGCTGCATCGGCCTTGATCGTGCCGCGCGACTCGGCGATCGCCAGGTTGGCCTTGCGATTCTCCGTGATCATGAAGACGCGGGGATTCTCCGGCTTGTCCTCGTAGTCGAGAACGTCCCCGGCGACTTCCCAGTAGGAATCGATGATGTCCCGGACCTGCGAGATTTTCGTGTTCCCGTTCGCAAGGCGCGCGGCCAGCTCTTCCAGATTTCGCTTGCGGTCGCCATGGCCGGCGGAGCCGGGCACGATTGCCGACCTGCGGGCCTCCTCCTCGACCTTGCGCTTCAGCTCGATGAAGCCCGCCAGCGCGCCGAACCGTACAAAGTCCCAGGCCGAGCGATTGACGATCACGTCGGTCTCGGCAATCAAGCGTGCCAATTCTCGCGTGTCGCCGTCGAGGGCGTTCAGCCTTCGCTTGAAGTCGTCGACCGCGCCGGCCGAGAGACCAAGCTTCCTCCACCACTCGGTCATCGGCATGATGACGCCTATGAGGTGGCGGAAGTCGACCCGCGCGACGAGGCTGCTGCGGCTGTAAGCGATCTCGAACTCGGCGCGTGCATCATAGCTGGGCGGGTTCTCGAGACTTCTGACCAACTCGCCGAGGGGCAGGCTGCGCAACCGCGATTCGTAGGCTTCATGCCGCTCGAAGCTTTCCAGCCGGTCGTTCAGCATCGCTGCAAGCTGGCTGGCCGAGTCGCCCATCTTCGGCGTCAGCAGGAGATCGATCCTGGCCCCTGGTGTCCGGGCGAACGCAGTCCACACGTCGGGCATGATCGGGCTGTCCTGCGTGTAGCGCTGGTCGCCGAACGTGCTGAAGACCAGGCGGTTCAGCAGCTCGTCGTCGAGCCCGAAATAATCGTCGTCATCGGCCATTCGTTTGCCTCACCCGGAGGATGGTCGGGACACGGCAGTCGGTCGGCAGGGCCACCGGAGGAAGCGAGCACGGCTCCGGCGCCAGGTTGAAACGTCACGGCGGACGTTCCTGCGGCAAAGGCTGGGCATTCGCCTGCAGCAGAACCATCGTCTTCCCGACCGCGGCCGCGCATCGCGCGGCGCGGTCGAGGGACCTTTCCTGCAACATCGGCAAGAAAGGTCCCTCGGCTGCGCCGCCCTTCGGGCGGCTTCGCTCGGGACGACGGAGAGCGATGGCCTATGCGAATGCCCTGCCGCGCCGCCGGAGCCGTGTCGATCGTAGGCACATCTTACACAACCCACGGTAATCGGCAAGCCGCCACCCCTCTGCCGGCACCCGAAGTGCGCAACGGAGCAATCGGGATTCGCGACCGCGTTGCCGCCTCAGGCCATCCGGACGATCACACCACGCCGGCCGCGCGCAAACCGGCCACCTGCTCGGCTGTCATGCCGAGCACCGACGCGAGGACGCGCTCGGTGTCCTCGCCGTAGCTCGGACCGGAGCGGCGGAGCACGCCGCCGGCATAGGCCGGGCTGCGGTCGAGGCGCACCGGGAAGCCCTTCACCGGCCACGTGCCGATCTCGGACTGCGGCAGCTCGACCAGCCACTGCAGGTGACGAAGCTGCGGATCGCTTTCGTACCGCTCCTCCGCGGTCTGGCAGACGCCGGCCGGGACCCCTGCGGCCTGCAGGCGATTCATGAGATCCGCGCCGTCGAATGCGCCCGTCGCGCGGGAAATCAGGGCATCGAGGTCGTCCTCGTTGGCGCGCCGGCTCGCCAGGCTGTCGAATCGCGGATCGTCTAACCACTTGGGATGGCCGAGCGCGGTTGCGACCGACCGCCATTGCTCGTCGGTGAAGGCGGCGATCGCGATCCAGCTGTCCTCGCCTCGTGTCGGATAGGCGCCATGCGGTGCTGCGAGCCGATAGGGCGAACGATTGCCGTATCGCGACCAGCGGCGGCCGTTGACCGAGTGATCGAGCACCGCGGTTCCCGTCAGGAAGATGCCGACCTCCGCCTGCGAGGCGTCGACGTGGCAGCCGCGACCCGTCGTGGCCCGCCGGTAGAGCGCAGCGAGCGCCGCCGTCGCCATGTTGTAGGCGCCGAACCAGTCGAGATAGGAATAGCCGATGCCGGCGGGAGGGCGAGGCTCGGGCAAGCCCGACATGTCGCTGATGCCGCTGAACGCCTGCGCTGTCGGGCCGAAGGCGCGGGCCCGACCATAGGTGCCGTGCTGGCCGAATCCCGATTGCTGGAGATAGATGATGCCGGGATTCAGCTCTTTCAGGCGGGCGTAGCCCAGTCCCATCCGGTCCATCGTTCCCGGCGAGTAGCCCTCGAGCACCACGTCGGCGTTGCGGATGAGGTTCTCCAGGATCCGCTTGCCCTCGGGCTTCTTCAGGTCGAGCGATATCCCGAGCTTGCCGGCGTTGATCTCCATGAACGAGCCGCTGCGGTTGAGCCCGTCGCGCGGTGGCGTCGGCATCGTCGCCGTGGCCGCCTGCCGCTCGGGTCGCCCGCCGAGGGGACACGCCGCCGGGCCGAAGCGCATGCCGTCGGCGCGCGACTCGTGCTCGACCTTGATCACCTCGGCCCCCATCGCGGCGAGGTAGCGCCCGGCGCCGGCGCTGGCGAGCATCCATCCGAGATCGACGACGCGGACACCGGAGAGCGCGAAGGGCTTGCCCGTGGGGCCCGCCCTGGCGGGCCCGCGAGCCAGGCCGCAGTCGGGCGACAGCGCCGGCACCGCTCTCGGCGCTGCCCACTCCTCGATGACCGGGCGTGTGTGCTCGCCGAGCCTGGGCGGCCGTCGTGCCGCAACCGTCCAAGGCGCATCGGGACTGTACCAGCGGGCGCCGATATAGGTGTACGAAGCCCCGCTTTCCGGATGCGGCACGTTGGCGAAGATGCCTCGCTGAATGTAGTGCGGATCGCGGGCATTCTCCTCGGGGCGCCGCACAGGCGCCCACGGCAGCCCGTTGTCCTGGCCATCGCGCCAAAGGTCCGCATCGAAATCCAGGCTGGCCGCGACACGATCCACCAGCTTGCCGACCCGCGCTTCCGTCTCCGCGTCCAGCTGCTCCAGCTTGCCGAGGCCTTCGTCCATTCCGTGCTTGGCGAGAACCGCGATGGTCCCGCGAAGGGCGTCAGAGGAATAGGTGGCCGTGGCGCGGAGATAGGTCTTGTACGGCAGGAGATAGCGCCCGTCCCGGGTCCGCGCGAGAGCCGGCAGGCTCGCCGTCGTCATCGAGTGCCGGCAGGTCTGCCGGAAGTGGCGCTGGCGCAGGAATATCCAGTTCGGCACGTCGCTCTCGGTATTCATGCTGACCGCTTCGTGGATGCTGAGAGAGAGGCGCTGCCCCTCGCCCGTTCGGAGCCGGTGCGCGAGAGCACCGAGAAGCGCGATCACGCTCATCTCTCCGGAGATGTGATAGGCGTGCCACATCTGCGGTGCGATCGGCGGCGTGTCGTAGCGACCCGACGAATCGGGATCGTAGCCGCAGTTCATCATGACGCCACCCAGCGCCAGGTGAATGAGATCGCTGCCTTGATAGTCGGCCCACGGGCCGGTATCGCCGAACGGGCTGATCCGCAGGTAGATCAGCCGCGGATTGACTGCCTGCAATCGTTCGAACGCCAGATTGCGATCCGCGAGATAGCCGCGAGGACGCGCATCCAGCACGATGTCGGCTGCCGACGCGAGCCGAAGGAACGACGCCTGCCCCTCGGGGTTGTCGAGATCGAGGACGACGCTGCGCTTGCCGAAATTGTAGTGCCAGAAATGCAGGCTCTCCTCCGGCGAAGGAGTGTCCCCGCGGAACGGCCCGATCCGCCGCGTGGCTTCGCCGTCCGGTGGCTCGACCTTGACGACGTCGGCGCCGAGGCCTGCGAGCACCCGGCCAGCATACTCCCCCTTCTCGTCTGCAAGCTCGAGCACGCGGATGCCGCCGAGATAGGCACCTTCGCTCCGGCCCGTGTCAGCCATGCGCCTTTCCTCCGACCATACACTTGTCCGGATATGTCGCCCGCGATTCCGGCCGGGGGCAAGGGGCAAAGCCCGCATGGCAGTTCATGGCCGAAAGGCGCGCCACTTCGACAGTTCATGCGCCTCTCCTCCGTCCGAGCAGAGCATTCGCACATGGAATAACACCGTCATCCCGAGCGAAGCCGCCCGTCGGGCGGCGCAGTCGAGGGACCTTATCTTGTCGGTTCTGCGACGAGAGAGGTCCCTCCACTACGCCTCGCTGCGCTCGGCTCCGGTCGGGATGACGGGCTTTTCTCCATATGCGGATGCCCCTACGCGTCAGGGGGGCCGTCAAGGGGAGAGACCCTGAAAGGGGGCCGCAGGTGATGGTACGGCCTTCGGGGCGCCCTCGCCGCAGAGGAACATGAGTAACTCCCCAGCGAAGACGCTGGGGAAGTGCCTACCGCGGCAGGGTCGTGCTGCCCATCAGGGTCTCGTCGATCGAGCGGGCGCATTGGCGGCCTTCGCGGATCGCCCAAACGACCAGCGACTGGCCACGGCGCATGTCGCCGGCGGCGAACAGCCTGGGCACGCTGGTCTTGTAGTCCTTGACGTTGGCCAGGATGTTGCCGCGGGGATCGAGGGCGACGCCCGCCTGCTCGACCATGCCGGGCTTGCGCGGACCGAGGAAGCCCATGGCGAGCAGCACCAGGTCGGCCTCGAGCTCGAAGCGGCTGCCCTCGATTTCCTTCATGGCGCCCCTGGACCACTCGATGCGTGCGCATTCCAGCGCCGTCACCTTCCCATCCTTGCCGACGGCGCGCTTGGTCAGCACGGCGAAGTCGCGCTCCACGCCCTCCTCGTGCGACGACGAGGTGCGCATCTTGAGCGGCCAGTCGGGCCAGGTGAGCTCCTTGTTCTCGCGCTCCGGCGGACGCGGCATCACCTCGAGCTGGGTCACCGAGGCGGCGCCCTGGCGGTTCGACGTGCCGACACAGTCCGATCCCGTGTCGCCGCCGCCGATCACGATGACATGCTTGCCCTTGGCCGTGAGCGTGCCCTTGGGAGCGGCCCGCGATTCGTCGTCTCCGGCGACCCGCTTGTTCTGCTGGGTCAGGAAATCCATGGCGAAATGGATGCCCGACAACTCGCGCCCCGGCACCTCGAGATCGCGCGGCCACTCCGCTCCGCCGGTCAGGGCCACGGCGTCGTAGCCCTCGAGCAGAGACTTGATCGACAGCGTGGCGCCGACCTCGACGCCGGTGCGGAACTCGACGCCCTCCTGCTCCATCTGGCGCATGCGCCGATCGATCAGGTGCTTCTCCATCTTGAAATCCGGGATGCCGTAGCGCAGCAGCCCGCCGATCCGGTCGGCCTTCTCGAACAGGGTCACCAAATGGCCGGCCCGCCCGAGCTGCTGGGCGCAGGCCATGCCGGCCGGGCCCGAGCCGACCACGGCGACGCGCTTGCCGGTCTTGCGCGCCGGCACCTGCGGCACGATCCAGCCCTCGTCCCAGCCGCGGTCGACGATCCCGCATTCGATCGACTTTATGGTGACGGGATTGTCGTCGATGTTGAGCGTGCAGGAGGCCTCGCACGGCGCCGGGCAGATGCG
>JALHMO010000219.1 GCA_022844015.1 Reyranella sp.
GACGAGATCATCGACGCGTGCCGACGCGCGACCGAGGCCGGGCAAGACGTCGCCCGGCTGCATTCCGGCGATCTCTCGGTGTGGAGCGCGCTGGCTGAGCAGCTGCGCCGCCTGGACGCGCTCGGCATCCCGTACACGATCACGCCCGGCGTGCCGTCCTTCGCCGCCGCCGCCGCCGCGCTGGGACAGGAGCTGACCTTGCCCGGGCTCGCGCAATCGGTGGTTCTGACGCGCACGTCGGGCCGCGCCTCGGCCATGCCGTCCGGCGAGACGCTCGAGGTCTTCGCCGCGACCGGCGCCACGCTCGCGATTCATCTTTCGATCCATGTGCTCGACAAGGTGGCGGAACGGCTGCTGCCGTTCTACGGCGCCGACTGCCCGGCCGCCGTGGTCTATCGCGCGAGCTGGCCCGACGAACGCGTGATCCGCGCACCTTTGGCCGGAATTGCAGGCGAGGTCGCGCGCCAGCCGATCGAGCGCACCGCCCTGATCCTGGTCGGCAAGGCTCTGGGTGCGCGCGACTTCCGCGACAGCGCGCTCTACGACGCTGCCTACCAACGACGTTTTCGCGGCCGGGACTCGTGACCCTCGACAATTTTCCCGACCTGCCGGCCTTTCCTCCCGGCGAAGTGTGGCTGGTCGGCGCCGGTCCCGGCGACCCGCGTCTGCTCACGGTGCTGGCCGTGCATGCGCTGTCGCAGGCCGACGACATCGTGCACGACGCGCTGATCGATCCGCGCGTGCTGCGGCTCGGCCGCAGCGGCGCCGAGCTGATCGCTGCCGGCAAGCGTGGCGGCCTCCCGTCGCCGCATCAGGGCGACATCAACGAGGTGCTGATCGAGCGTGCCCGGCTCGGTCGGCGCGTGGTGCGCCTGAAGGGCGGCGATCCATTCGTCTTCGGCCGCGGCTGGGACGAGGTCTCGGCGCTCACCGAGGCCGGCATCCGCTTTCGCATCGTGCCGGGCCTGACCTCCGGCCTGACGGCGGCAGCGCTGGCAGGCATTCCGGCGACCTCGCGCGACACCAACCACGCCGTCGTTCTTGCCGCCGGCCATCGCGCCGAGGACGAACGCTCGATCGCCGACTGGGCGGCGCTGGCCCGGCTCGGCCAGCCGATCGTGCTCTACATGCCGATGACGCGGCTCGCCGGGATTGCCGCCGCCCTCGAGCAGGGCGGCCTCGGCGCGGACACGCCGGCGGCGCTGATCCAGGGCGCGACGACGGCCGAGGAGAAGGTGGTCGACAGCACGCTGGGCTCGCTGGCGACGGACGCGGCGCGGCATGGCATCGGCTCGCCGTGCATCGTCGTGATCGGCGCGATCGCTGCGTTGCGCAAGCAGCTGCTCGAGTCGCTGGTGCCGTGGCGGTGAGCCGGCCGGGGCTGATCGTGGCCGCGCCACGCTCGGGCGCTGGCAAGACCACCGTCGCGCTTGGCCTGATGCGCGCCTTCGCGTGCCGCGGCATTGCCGTGCAGCCGTTCAAGTGCGGCCCCGACTACATCGATCCGGCCTTCCATGCCGTCGCCGCAGGACGGCCAAGCTGCAACCTCGACACCTGGGCGATGAGCAAGAGCACGCTTGCCGCCCTGGTGTCGAGCGATGCGGGGGTCACCGACCTCGCGATCGTCGAGGGCGTGATGGGCCTGTTCGACGGCGCGGCGGGCGACGGGCAGGCTGGGCGCGGCTCGACGGCCGATCTCGCGGCGCTGCTCGGCTGGCCGGTCGTGCTGGTCCTCGATGTCGCGGGACAATCCGAGACCGCTGCCGCCATCGCCGCAGGCTGCGCGGGCTATCGCGACGACATTTCGGTTGCGGGCGTGATCCTGAACAACGTCGCGAGTGCCCGTCACCTCGACCTGATCAGGCCTGCCTTCGACCGTGTCGGCATCAGGCTGTTCGGTGCCGTCGGGCGTGACGAACGGTTGGTGCTGCCGGCGCGCCATCTTGGCCTCGTTCAGGCGATCGAGACCGACGATCTGGAGCGGCGGCTCGACGACATCGCCGATGTCATCGAGGCAGCCGTCGACCTCGATGGAGTGCGTGGCACTGCGCGTGCGTCACGGCTTGCAACGCTGCCGGCGACGGCGGCGTTGCCGCCGCCCGGTCAGCGTATCGCCCTGGCGCGGGATCGGGCCTTTTCCTTCCACTATCCCCATCTCCTCGCGCATTGGCGCGAGGCGGGCGCCGACGTGCGCCCCTTCTCGCCGCTCGCGGATGAGCAGCCTGACCCTGGTGCCGATGTCGTTTGGCTACCTGGCGGCTATCCCGAGCTGCATGCGGGAGCCCTGGCCGGGGCAAGTCGATTCCACGCCGGCCTGCGCATGCTCGCCGGACGCGGCGTGGCCATTCATGGCGAGTGTGGCGGCTACATGGTGCTGGGTCAGGGAATGGTGGATCAGTCGGGACAGCGGCATGCGATGGCGGGCCTGCTGGCGCTCGAAACGACGTTTGCCCGGCGTCGCCTGCACCTCGGCTATCGCCGCGCGCGCCTGCGAAGCCGGTGCCCGCTGGGCGCTGCAGGCACCGAGATCCTTGGCCACGAGTTCCACTATGCCAGCGTGCTCTCGAGCGGCGACGAGCCGCTGGTCGAGTGCCGTGATGCCGGCGGCAAGATCATGCTGGAGAGCGGCGCCCGCCGCGGTGCCGTGAGCGGGACCTTCTTCCATTTCATCGACAGGCAGCTGACATGACCCCGACCTTCGACGCCGATTTCCGCGCCCGGTTTCGCGACCTGGTCCTGTGGCGTCGCGACGTACGCCGATTTCGCCGCGATCCCATTGCACGCCCGCGCATCGAGGCCCTGCTGGAGGTCGCCAGTCACGCGCCATCGGTCGGGCTGAGCCAGCCGTGGCGCTTCGTCCATGTCGAATTGCCGGAGCGTCGCGTCGCCGTCGTGAAGAGCTTCACCGATGCCAACGACAAGGCGCTGGCGGGCTATGCCGGCGAGAAGCAGGCGATCTATGCCGGGCTGAAGCTCGAGGGCCTGCGCGAAGCGCCGGTGCATCTTGCCGTCTTCTCCGACGACGGCACGCACAGCGGCAGCGGGCTCGGTCAGCAGACCATGCCCGAGACCCTGCACTACTCGGTGGTGGCCGCCATCCAGACCTTGTGGCTGGCCGCCCGGGCCGACGGAATCGGCATGGGCTGGGTTTCCATCCTCGACCCCAAGGCGGTGAAGCGGGTGCTCGATGTGCCGGCGGGCTGGAACCTCGTCGCCTATCTCTGCCTCGGCTTCCCCGCCGAGGAACATCTCGACCCCGAGCTCGAGCGCCATCACTGGGAGGTCCGCCGCAACCTCGAGGACGTGACGCTTGTGCGCTGAAGTGCTCGACTTGACGCGTTTCATGCCGGCTGCCAGCATGATCGGCGGTGGTTCCCCGCAAGGGGATCAAAAGGGAACGCGGTGATCATTCCGCGGCTGCCCCCGCAACTGTGAGCGGCGAGCCGGCGACCGGTATGCCACTGGATGTCGCGAGACATCTGGGAAGGCGGTCGAGGGCAGCGACCCGCGAGCCAGGAGACCTGCCACCAGCAGCGGTCACGCGCGAGCGCATTGGGCGGGGTGCCCCGATGTAGAAACCGACCCGGACCGTTCCGCTTCAGGCGGCGCGGGATGGGTTGGCTGCAGGTTCGCGGTGACGTGATGACGTTGGCCGCGAGTCGCATTTGTCCTCTTTCCCTTGTTGTCCGGCAGCGCGCCGGAGTGTCATCGATCCGCTGGAGCTCTATGCGTCGGCGATCGATTCTTCCGACTATGTCGCGGCGCTGGCGCCGCTGATCCGCGCCGCCGTCCCCGATGTCGGCCGTCTGCTCGACGTCGGCGCGGGCGGCGGCCAGCTCGGCTCCGCGCTCGCCGATCCGATGCTTGGATGGACGGCGATAGAGCCATCGCCGTCGATGCGCGCCCGCCTGGCACGCCTGCCGATCGCTCCGCAGATCGTTGCCATGGGCTGGCAGGGCGCCGCGGTCGAGCCGGCGTCGCACGACACCGTCCTGGCGGCCACCATGCCGGCCTTCTTCGCACAACCCGAAGCCTTCCTTGCCCGCTGCAAGGCGTGGGCGCGCCGACGTGTCGTCTGGGTCGTGCCCGCCCACGCCGGGCCGCGCGGGCTCTGCTTCGCCGGCTGCCTGCCCTGGGAATGGCATCTCGAGGACGAGACGCCGGGAATCGAGATCGCGCTCGGCGGCCTTCCCGCCGACCAGCGGCCGCATCACACCGTCTTCGCCGATTGGACCTTCACCGGGATCGTGCCCGACATCGGCGAGCTTTCCGCCTATCTCGCCGACCGCCTCGGTTGGCCTGCCGACGATCAGCGCCGCACGCTCATGGCCGCGCACCTCGAGCGACAGGCGTCGCGGCAGGGCGCCGCATTCCGGCTCGACATCGCAAGAAGATCCACCGTTCTGGTTTGGGGGCAACAATGAGCAAGCGTCTCGTTTCCGCGGCCGTCCTCGCGGCCTTTGCGTGGCTTCCTACCGGCCACGCGCAGGATCAGCAGCCGCAACAGCAGCTGGGGCCGCGGCCGATGGACGAGCCGGGGCACAAGCAATACTTCCTGCCCGAGGGCTTCATCACCGCGACCGGAAGGCCCGAGCCGATCAGCCGCCTGGTCGGCACGGTGCAGGTGATTCACCAGGATCGCATCGCCAAGTCGACGGCGCGGTCGGTCACCGAGCTGCTGAACGAGAATGCCGTCGGCTTCATGAGCGAATGGACGCCCGGCCAGACCTCGATCAACATCCGCGGCGCCTCGACCGAGGGCCAGGGACGCGACTTCAGGGGCCAGGTGCTGGTCCTGATCAACGGCCATCGCGCCGGAACGTCGAACGTCTCCAAGCTGTCGTCCGCCGACGTCGAGCGCATCGAGATCGTGCGCGGCCCCAGCTCGGTGATCTACGGCAGCCAGAACATGGGCGGCGTCATCAACATCATCCTGAAGACCGGCCTCACGGCGCCGGGCAACTTCGTGCAGGGCGACGCGGGCTCATGGGGCTTGCTGGAAGGCAAGGCCGCGAGCGGCGGCCTGTACCAGGGCTTCGACTGGTATGTCGGCGGTGCCGCCAGCACGCGCGGAAATTATGGGATCTCGGGCGGCGCGACCGAGCTCAACACGGCGTGGACGCGCTATGGCGCCACCGGCGCGTTCGGCTACCAGATCGACCAGGACAGTCGCATCGAGGGCACCGTCCGCACCGACGGCATCTACAACGCGGGCTTTCGCGGCTCGAGCGCCAACCTCTTTGCCTTCGACACCCGCTACAATTACTCGTTCGACCTGAGCTATCTCGCCAGGTCGCGCGACGGCCAGGGCAACCTCTTCGTCCAGGCCTACTTCGTCACCGACGTCGACGACCTCAACAATCCCTCGCCGCTCAGCGCGCTCAACGCGCCGGCCTCGCGCACGACCACCGATCACAACCGCCGCCAGCTCGACGTCCTCGGCCTGCGCTTCCAGCCGCGCTACAAACCGTTCACCGGCAACGAGCTGCTGGTCGGCATCGACGTGGAGAGGAGCTGGCTGCGCTCGGACCGCTATCGCGCCGGCGGCTCGGCGGTGACGCAGGTGTCGCCGCAGGACAACAACCAGACCGACACGAGCTTCGCCTTCTATCTCGAGGACTCGCAGAGCTTCCTCGACGATCGCCTGATCGTACGCGCCGGCGTGCGCCAGACCTGGGGCAGCACGGCGCTCGACTGGACGCCTTACGCGCCGACCCTGATCGCCGGCACCAACCCCTACACCGCGACGACCTACTCGGGTGGAGTCACCTTCGCCTTCACCGACTGGCTGTCCGGACGGGCCGGCGCGTCGAGCGGCTTTCGCGCCCCGACGGCGACGGAGATCGGCGCCAGCTTCACCACCACGCCGATCGGCACGACGATCTTCGGCAATCCTTCCCTGGGCCCCGAGACCAGCCAGCAATGGGAGATCGGCGCCACGGCGAACTGGCGCGGCGGGCGCTTCGACACGGTGGTGTTCCAGAACACCATCAGCAATCGCATCACGCCGGTGACGGTATCGTCGGCCGGCGGGCGCGTGACGCAGATCCAGACCAACAGCCCGGCCAACCTGATCGTCCAGGGTATCGAGTTCCAGACCCAGTTCGATGTCCTGCAGACCGCCGGATGGCAGAGCGACAAAGGCGTGTTCTGGAACGTCTTCGGCAACGGCTACTACAACTTCAACATGACCGACTACGGCGCCAACCCGCTTGCCCGCACCAACGTCGCCACCCGCATCAACAAGTACGGCATGTCGATCGGCACGCTGTTCGGCCAGACCGGCACCGAGATCCCGTGGAGCTTCCAGCTGCTGGGCATCCTGCGCGGGCCGATGTGGTACAATACCGAGGAGAGTCTTTCCCCGCTGTTCTTCCCGGGCCAGAACCGCACCGTCAGCGTCTACGAGAAGGGAGCGTTCTGGGTTTGGAACACGCGTGCCGAGGTCGAGGTGCGGAAGGGCATCAAGCTGTTCGCCGCCGTCAACAACCTGTTCGACGTCAACAACCATCCGATCTTCATCGCCCAGGATTCGATACCCTGCACCGCCCTGCAGGCCAACCAGAACGGCGCTTGCGGCAACTCGATGCCCGGCCGCGAGGTCATCGGCGGGTTCCAGTTCAGGTTTTGAGGGATGGTGAACTGCGTGAAACGACGAAAACCTCATCCTGAGGAGCTGCGCGGAGCGCAGCGTCTCGAAGGATGGGATCAGGCGTGGTGCATGTTGCCCATGCTTCGAGACGCGCCCTTGTGGCGCTCCTCAGCATGAGGAGGGTGTGTTCGCTCAGTCAGGTTGCTGGGGTGCTGGCCTTCGCTCTCGCCCCCGCCGCTCACGCCGAGCCGGTTACCGTGCGCGACGCGTTCGATCGGAGCGTCACCGTACGGGCCTCGCCGCAGCGCATCGTCACCATCTTCGCGTCGAACACCGAGATGGTCGCGGCGCTCGGCCTCGCCGACCGCATCGTCGGCATCGAGGCCTTCACGCGCTTCCCGCCGGAGGTGCTGGGCAAGCCGCTGGTCGGCGGCCGGCTGGGTTTCTCGGTCGATGCCGTGGTGGCGCGCAGGCCTGACCTGGTCGTCGTCACGCCGTCGCGCCAGGCGGCCAACCAGCTCGTCGACCCGATGGAGCGGCTCGGCATCCCGATCGTGGTGCTGTTGCAGCGGAACGTCGGGGAAATCCTGTCGAACATCCGGCTGCTGGCGAAGCTGGCGGGCGTGCCGGAACGGGGTGAGGCACTGGCGGCCAGGCTGCAGGCGCGGCTCGACACCGTCGAACGGCGAGTCGCCGGCCGCGCGACGCCGAGCGTGGTGATGATTACCGGGCGGCTCGGCAATGGCCTCATGCTGGTAACGCGGCCGGGCACCTATACCGGCGACGCCCTCGTGCGCGCCGGCGGCCGGCTCGCCTTCGACAGCGGGGCGATCGCTCAGGTCTCGCCGGAGGCGATCATCAACGCCGACCCCGACGTGCTGCTGTTCGCCGGCAGCGACAAGGACATGAAGGAGCTGATCGCCCGGCCGGGCTGGAGCGGGATGCGCGCGGTCACGAGCAAGCGCGCCCATGCCGTGAGTCGGGCCGAGCTGCTGATCCCCGGTCCGCGCACCATCGACGGCGTCGAGAAGCTGGCGGCACTCCTCCATCCGGCGGCGGCGGCACGATGACGATCTGCGCGCAATGACTGTCGGGACGTCATGAGGGTCTGGCTCGGCCTGCTCGTGGCGCTCGTCGTGGCGATCCTGGTCGGCGCCTGCGCCGGTCACGATTGGGCGACGCCGGCCGATCTCCTGCGTGCCATCGCCGGCGAGCCGGACCTGCGCAGTCGCCTGCTCGTCGAATGGCGCATCCCGCGCGTGCTGGCCGCGGCGCTGGTCGGCGCCTTGCTGGGCCTGGGCGGCACCGTGTTCCAGGGCGTGTTCCGCAATCCGCTGGCCGAGCCCTACCTGCTGGGCTCGGCGGGAGGCGCAGCGCTCGGCGCCACGATCGCTCTGCTGGTTCCGCTCGCCGCGCCGCAGTCGCTGGCCCTGCCGGTGCTGGCCTTTGCCGGCGCCTGGGGCTCGACAGTACTTGTTATCGGCATCTCGCGCGTGTCCGGCGCCGTCGATGCCGCCGGCATGCTGCTGGCGGGTGTCGCCGTCGCCGCCATCCTGGGCGCGCTGCGCTCCTTCCTGATGCTTGCCCTGTCCGACGAGACGGTGAGCCTGCAGATCGTGCTGAGCTGGGTGCTGGGCGGCATCCAGACGCCAACCTGGCCGATCCTCGGCCTGCTTGCCGCGATCACCGCGGTCTGCCTCGCCATCTGCCTGCTGCTGGCCGGCCGGCTCGACGTGCTGGGGCTGGGCGAGGCCATGGCGACGGCGTTCGGCCTCGACGTGACCCGCTTCATCGCGTTTGCCGTGCTGGCGGGCTCGGTCGTCGTGGCGGCTGCCGTTGCCTTCGGCGGGCTCGTCGCCTTCGTGGGCCTCGCCTCGCCGCACATCGCACGCTGGCTGATCGGGCCGTTGCACAAGCCGTTGATGCCGGCCTCGGCGCTGGTCGGCGCCATCGTCGTCACCCTGGCCGATGCCCTGTCGCGCTCGGCCCTGCCGCCGGCCGAGATCCCGCTCGGCCTGGTGACGGCAGTGGCCGGCGGTCCCTTCTTCATCGCGCTGCTGGCACGGCGTCTGCGCGCATGACCGATCTCATCGCAAGTGATCTGGTGGTGAAACGAGGCGCGGCGACGTTGCTCGACACCTTGTCGCTCTCGCTGGCGTCGCCCGGCGCGGTCGCGCTGATCGGCCCTAACGGCGCCGGCAAGTCGACCCTCCTCAGGATCCTGGCCGGCATCGAGGCGCCGGACGCGGGGACCGTGCGCGTCGGCGATCGCAATCTCGGGTCTCTGCCGAACGCCGTGCGTGCCGCGACCATCGGCTACCTGCCGCAGCACTTCGATCCGCACTGGGATCTCACGGTCGCCGACCTGGTGCGGCTCGGAGCCGAGCGCGGCGCGCAGCGCCGGTCGGACTCGATCGAGGCCACCCGGGAGACGTTCGAGCTCGTATCGCTGTGGCCGCGGCGCTGGTCGACCCTGTCGGGCGGCGAACGGGCGCGCGCCCTGCTGGCGATGGTGCTAGTGGTCGATCCGCCCATCCTGCTCGCCGACGAACCGGCCGCCGCCCTCGACATCCGCCATCGCCTCGACGTCATCCGCACGCTCGGCCAGCGCGGCGGCGAGCGCCTGTCGGTCGTCGTCGTGCACGATCTCGATCTCGCCTTTCGTTTCTTCGATCGTGTCGTGGTGATCGATCGCGGCAGGATCGTCGCCGACGCCCCGGCGCAGGAACTGATCGCCGACCCGTTGCTCGACCGGGTGTTCGCGGTCCGCTTCGAGCGGCTGCGCACGGCCGACGGTTGGTTGCTGCGGCCAACGACAGGCGATCCTTCGCTGCGCTCCGGATGACGGGGCGCTCGAGGAGGTTGGCCGGCGATAACCCGCCAGCCAGACGGACTTCATTCGACTTCAGGGCAATCGCATACGCTATTTTGCCCGTCATCCCGACCGGAGCCGCCCGAAGGGCGGCGCAGTCGAGGGACCAATCTTTGTCGACGCCGCAACAAGAGAGGTCCCTCCACTGCGCTGCCCTTCGGGCGGCTCCGGTCGGGATGACGGAACCTTCTTGCCAGATGCGAATGATCCTCATGCGACCCGGCGGCGTCCGTACCGGCGACGCCATCATTGGCATTTCCGGCCGGGCCATGCCCGTCCTTGCATCGGCCCCGATCCCGCTCCAAGGTTGATGCGATGATGCCGAAGCGTCTTGGCTTTTTCACCCGCCTGCTCGACCAGGCCGATGCGGCGGAGCGCTATCGGCTGGCGACCGAGCAGATCGTGCACGCCGAGCGCTGTGGCTTCGATTCGGCCTGGATCGCCCAGCACCACTTCCACGAGGGCGAGGGTGGCCTGCCCGCTCCCTTCGTGTTCCTGGCGCAAGCGGCGGCCCGGACCTCGCGCATCCGGCTGGGGACAGGCATCGTGACCTTGCCGCTGGAGCTGCCGGTGCGCGTCGCGGAGGATGCGGCGGTGGCCGACCTGATGTCGGGCAACCGGCTCGAGGTCGGGGTCGGGCCGGGCGGCAATCTCACCGCTTTCACCGCGTTCGGCCTCGACGCCAACGACCGCCATGTCCTGATGGATCGCAATCTCGAGCTGATGCGCACCGCGTGGTCGGGCGGCGCGCTGCCCGGCGGCGACCGGCTTTATCCGTCGAGCCCGACGCTGGTCGACCGGATCTGGCAGGCGACCTTCTCGGTGGCGGGAGCCCGTCGCGCCGGCGCGGCCGGCGACGGGCTGATGCTGTCGCGCACCCAGCCGCGCCCGGCGGACACGCCGAACGCCTCGCTGGCCGACATCCAGAATCCGATGATCGATGCCTATCTCGAGGCGCTGCCCAGGGGCCGCGCGCCGCGCATCCTCGCGTCGCGCACCGTGTACGTGGCGGACGACCGCAAGGAAGCGATGCGCTTTGCCGAGACCGG
>JALHMO010000220.1 GCA_022844015.1 Reyranella sp.
TTCGCTGCGATGATCCGCGACCGCTGAGGAGGGAACGATGCCTGATACCGCTGCCAACTACCGCATGCTGCACACGATGATCCGGGTGAAGGATCTCGACAGGTCGCTGGCCTTCTATACAGGCCCGATGGGCATGCAGCTGCTGCGCAAGCGCGACGTGCCGGACGGCAAGTACAGCCTGGCGTTCGTTGGCTATGGCGACGAGAAGGAGCATTGCGTCGTCGAGCTGACCCACAACTGGGACCAGGAGAAGCCCTACGAAATCGGAACAGGCTTCGGCCATTTGGCGGTCGGCGTGCCCGACGTCTATGGCCTTTGCGACCAGGTTACCAAGGCGGGCGGCAAGGTCACCCGCGCTCCCGGTCCGGTCAAGTTCGGAACCACGGTGATTGCGTTCGTGGAAGACCCGGACGGCTACAAGATCGAGCTGATCGAGCGGAAGTAGGCACTTTCTTCCCTCCCCCGATGACGGGGGAGAGAGGCGTCCGCCTCAGCTCATCCAGTTGACCGCCGCGATCATGAGCGCGGCGGCCGCCAGGGCAAGCAGCACCACCCGGAAGGCCGCGCTGCGCGGCCTGAAATTGTCGTTCGCCGGCCGTCCGATCCGCATCACGCCAGGAACCTGCGTCGGTCCCTGGAGGACGGTGCCGGGCGCAACGCGGCGCTGCACTTGCGATGATCTGGCCATGTCGACTCGCTTCCGCGCCGCCTGGCGCGCTTAGCCGCGCATGTGCAGCGGCTTGTAGGGGCGCTCGGTCTGTCCGTTGTAGAGCTGGCGCGGACGGCCGATCTTCTGGTCGGGATCCTCGATCATCTCGTTCCACTGCGAGATCCAGCCGACGGTGCGCGCGACGGCGAACAACACGGTGAACATGGAAGTGGGTATGCCGATCGCACGGAAGATGATGCCCGAGTAGAAGTCGACGTTGGGATAGAGCTTCTTCGAGATGAAGTAGTCGTCCTTGAGCGCGATGTTCTCCATCTCCATCGCCAGCTCGAGCAGTGGGTCGTGCTGGATGCCGAGCGAGGTCAGGACCTCGTGGCAGGACTGGCGCATCACCTTGGCGCGAGGGTCGTAGTTCTTGTAGACGCGATGGCCGAAGCCCATCAGGCGGGTGTGGTCGCCCTTGTCCTTCACACGCGAAAGGAAGGCCGGAATGTTCTGCTTGCCGCCGATCTCGTGCAGCATGTTGATGACGGCCTCGTTGGCGCCGCCATGGCTCGGGCCCCACAGCGAGGCGATGCCGGCTGCAATGCAGGCAAACGGGTTGGCGCCAGAGGAGCCGGCAAGGCGCACCGTCGAGGTCGAGGCGTTCTGCTCGTGGTCGGCGTGCAGCATGAGAATGCGGTCGACCGCCTTCTCGAGCACCGGGTTGACCTCGTACTCCTCGGCCGGCACGGAGAACATCATGCGCAGGAAGTTGGCGGCGTAGCCGAGATCGTTGCGCGGATAGACGAACGGCTGACCGACGGAATATTTGTACGCCATCGCCGCGATCGTCGGCATCTTGGCGATCAGGCGATACGACGCGACCATACGCTGGTGCGGGTCGTGGATATCCAGCGAGTCGTGATAAAACGCCGACAGGGCACCGACCACGCCGCAGCACACCGCCATCGGATGGGCATCGCGCCGGAAGCCGCGATAGAACTGGCTGATCTGCTCGTGCACCATCGTGTGCAGGGTGATGTCGCGGGTGAACTTCTCCTTCTGCGCCTTGTTCGGCAGGTCGCCCTTCATGAGCAGGTAGCAGACTTCCATGAAGTCGCTCATCTCGGCCAGTTCGGCGATGTTGTAGCCGCGATAGAGCAGCACGCCCTCGTCGCCATCGATGTAGGTGATGGTCGAGCCGCACGAGCCCGTCGAGGTGAAGCCGGGGTCGTAGGTGAACATTCCCGACTCGCCGTACATCTTGCGGATATCCACCAGGCGCGGCCCGATCGTGCCGTGGATGATCGGCATCTCGTAGGACTTGCCGGTTTCGTTGTCGGTCAGGGTCGCGGTCGCTTTGGCCATTGGGATGAACTCTTTCGGCTCGATTCGGGCAGATGCAGGCGCCAGGCAGAGGACGTCGCACCGGGTTCGGCGGCACCCTAACAAGCCGCCTCAAACGGCGCAATTGCGCCGGAGAATCGCTATTCCGCGGGGCGTCTTGGGCGGCCAATTCTGCCGTCGACAAGGACCAGCCCGAGGCCGATCAGGGCCATGCCGCCAAGCTGGCGCCAGATCAGCGCCTCGCCGAGGACGATCGACCCCAGCAGGATGGCGGTGACTGGAATGAGAAACGTCACGAGCAGAAGATTCGTGGCGCCGGCGGCGGCGAGAATGCGGAAGTAGAGCACGTAGGCGAGCGCCGTCGACAGCAGGGCAAGGCCTGCCAGCGCGGCCAGGACAGTGGGCGAGGGCACCATCGGCAAGGTCCATGGTCGTTCGACGATCAGCATGATTGGAAGAATCAATGCAGTGCTTGCCGTCACCTGCCCGGCGGCAGCCTCGAGCGGCGCGATCCCCATGGCGCGGAAGCGGCGGCCGTAGACGCCGGCAAAGGCGTAGGACAGGGCGGCGCCGAGGCAGGCGATCTGGCCCCAGAGACCCGCGTCGGCGAGCAGCAAATCGGGACCGACCAGCACGGCCACGCCGGCCAGCCCGGCCAGCAATGCGGCGATCTTGGTCCGGTCGATCGTCTCGTCGCGAGTCAGATGGTGTGCGACGACGAGGGTGAACAGTGGCGTGGTGGCATTCAGGATCGAGGCGAGTCCCGACGGGATCTGCGTCTGACCCCAGAAGATGAGGCCGAAGGGTACGACATTGTTCAGCAATCCCATGACGATATAGGCCCGCCAGGGCGCGCTCGCCCGGAACTGTCCGCGTCCCACGGCTGCAAGGGCAAGATCGAGCGCCAGGGCCGCGAGGGCGACACGGGCGAACACCACGGTGAGCGGCCCGAGCTCGCCGACAGCGATCTTGGCAAAGAAGAACGAGCCGCCCCAGAGGATGGAGAGCAGGACGAGACGGAACCAGACGTGCAGGGCCATGGCGCGACCCTGCCGCCTGCATGGCCGCCGCCTCTATCCGCCAGCGGCCAGCAATCGCGCCTTGGCTTCCGCCGGGCCGAGAATGGCCAGCACCTCGAAGATGCCGGGCGACGCGGTCGAGCCGGTGAGTGCGACGCGCAGGGGTTGGGCGACCTGGCCGAGCTTCAGCCCATTGGCCTCGGCGAAGCGCCGGATGGCGTCCTCCAGGGCCTTCTCGCTCCAATCGGCGATCCCTTCATCGAGGGCTGCCGGCAGGGAGGACAGGACGCGCCGGGCGTCCGGCGTGAGCTGAGCGCGCGCCTTGTCGTCGGCCGGCACCGGCGCGCCAGTCCTTGCATAGAACACGAGGTTGTCGGCCAGCTCGACCACGGTGCGGGAGCGCGGCTTCACGCCGCTCATGCCGCGCCTCACGCGCTCCATGCCGGCGGCATCGACGGCACCGCCGAGCCTCGCCTCGATGAGCGGCAGCACCAGCGGCAGCAGCTCCTCGTCCGGCGTCTCGCGCAGATAGTGGGCATTGAGGTTGGTGAGCTTCACCATGTCGAAGCGCGATGCCGAGCGGCCAACCGCCGGCAGGTCGAACCATTCGATGGCCTGGCGGGTCGAGATGATCTCGTCGTCGCCGTGTCCCCAGCCCAGGCGCAGCAGGTAGTTGCGCAGGGCGGCCGGCAGGAAGCCCATGTCGCGGTAGGCGTCGATGCCCAGCGCACCATGCCGCTTGCTCAGCTTGGCACCGTCCGAACCATGGATCAGCGGAATGTGCGCATAGACCGGCTCGGGCCAGCCCATCGCGCGAATGATCTGCAGCTGGCGGAAGGCATTGTTGAGATGGTCGTCGCCACGGATCACGTGCGTGACGCCCATGTCCTGGTCGTCGACGACCACGGCCAGCATGTAGGTCGGCGTGCCGTCCGCGCGCAGCAGGATCATGTCGTCGAGGACTGCGTTCTCGACGGTGACCTCGCCCTGCACGGCATCCTGGATCACGGTACGGCCGTTCTGCGGCGCCTTGAGGCGGATCACGGGCGCAATGCCGGGCGGAGCGTCCTCCGGCTTGCGATCGCGCCAGCGACCGTCGTAGCGGATCGGCACACCCGCCCGTCGCTGGGCGCTGCGCATCTCTTCCAGCTCCGCGGGGGAGGCGTAGCAATGGTAGGCTTTGCCCTCGGCCAGCATTTGCTGGGCAATCTCCGCGTGACGGCCGGCGCGCGCGAACTGGTAGGTCACGTCGCCGTCCCAATCGAGGCCGAGCCACGACAGTCCGTCGAGAATGGCGTCGATCGCGGTCGGCGTCGAACGCGCCCGGTCCGTGTCCTCAATGCGCAGAAGGTACTTGCCGCCGTGATGGCGGGCGTACAGCCAGTTGAAGAGCGCGGTGCGGGCGCCGCCGATGTGCAGGAAGCCGGTCGGCGAGGGAGCAAAGCGAGTGACGATTGTCATTGGTCAGGGGTCGGGCGAGTTTCGCCGCAATTCGGCCGGAAAATCGCGCCGTAGGTAGGCGAGCGTTTCCGACCTGTCAAACACGGGAGACGGCGTGGCGGCGGCGCGCACCTGGATCCTCGAACAGTTCGACGCCGAGCGCGGCCGCTGGATGCTGTGGCTGCCGGTGGCCATGGGCCTCGGCATCGCCGTCTACTACGAGCTGCCGAGCGAGCCTGCCGTGTGGCTGGGAGCCGGCATGGCGGTCGGCGCGCTCGTGCTGGTGTTCCTCGCGCCGGCCGGCAGCCTTGCGCGCGCCGTTGCCGTCGGTCTGGTCGCGGGCTCGACAGGTTTCGGCCTGGTCGCCTGGCGTACCGCCAGCGTCGCTGCGCCGACGCTCGCCCGACCGCTGTTCAGCATCAATGTCGAAGGTCGGATCGCCGATATCCACCGCCTGCCAGACGGGGTGCGGGTGGTCCTGGAGGCAGTGCGCCTCAAGGGCAACGGCGTGCCGCCGATCGAGCTCATGCCGGCGCGCCTGCGCGTGTCGTTGTCGAAGGGTGCGCCGCCGATTCGCGTCGGCGATCGGCTGCTGGTGCTCGCCAACCTGTCGCCGCCGGCGGGTCCGGCGACACCCGGGGCCTTCGATTTCCAGCGTGTCGCCTGGTACCAGAAGCTCGGTGCCGTAGGGTATGCGCTGGCGCCGGCGGTGGTGCTCGAGCAGGGCCGGCCGTCGGGTCTCGTCCGTACCATCGATGCCCTGAGGGCCGACGTCACCGGTCGCATCATGCAGGCGCTGCCGGGCCCGGAAGGTGGCGTCGTGGCTGCCTTGCTGACCGGCGAGCAATCAGCGGTCGACCGGAATATCACGCAGGCGATGCGTGATTCGGGTCTCGCCCACATCCTGTCGGTCTCGGGACTGCACATCGTATTCGTGGTCGGCCTGGTGATGGGGCTGGTACGATACGGCATCGCGCTGGTTCCGGTTCTGGCACTGCGCATCGATGCCAAGAAGACGGCCGCCGCCCTGGCCTTCGCAGCCGCTGTCTTCTACACGGCGCTGGCTGGCGCGCCGGTGCCGGCGCAGCGGGCGTGCGCCATGGCCTGCTTTGCCCTGATCGCCGTGATGCTCGATCGTACGGCGCTGTCGCTCCGGCTGGTCGCCTGGTCGGCAGTGATCGTTCTCCTGGTTGCGCCAGAATCGCTGACCGGCGCCTCGTTCCAGATGTCCTTCGCGGCCGTGATCGCCCTGATAGCGGCCTGGGAAGCGGCCGCGGGCTGGCGGCGACGGCTGCACGAACGGGCCGAGCAATCGCAGCGCCGTTGGCTATGGCGCGTGGCGGCGGCGGTCGGCGCCAGCCTGGCGACGACCCTGGTCGCCTCGGCCGCAACCGGCGCCTTCGCCGCCTATCACTTCAACCGGCTGTCGCTGCTCGGCGTCGTGGCCAATCTGCTCGGTGTGCCGCTCACCGGCTTTTGGATCATGCCATGGGGCCTGCTGGCGATGCTGCTGATGCCGTTCGGCCTCGAGCGCCTCGCGCTCGTGCCGATGGGCTGGGGAGTCGAAGGCCTGAACGCGATCGCCCGCCATGTCGCCGGCTGGCCCGATGCGGCGACCCTGGTGCCGTCGCTGCCTGGAGCCAGCCTGTGGTTGCTCACGATCGGCGGCTTGTGGTTTTGCTTCTGGCGTCGCCGCTGGCGACTCGCGGGCCTTCCGGTGATCGCCGTCGGTCTCCTGCTGCCGCCACCGTCCGCGCCCGACCTGCTGATGAGCGAGGACGGCCGGGTGCTCGGCTTGCGCGACGACAGGGGTGTCGTGCACGTCGCGTCGGCGCGAACCGATCGCTTCGTCACCGAGGCCTGGGCGCGGCGCAGCGCCCAGGAGGGCGCCAGGCGTTGGACGGCGAGCGCCAGCGAGGAGGCGGCGGGCCTGGGTTGCCAGTCCGGGCTCTGCCGCTGGCGCAAGGGACCATGGAGGATCGCCCTGGTCAGCGATGACAGGCGACTGGGGGAGGCCTGCGCCAATGCCGACATCGTGCTCTCGACCGTCGACGCGCAGGCGCGTTGCCGTGGGCCACGGCTGGTGATCGACCGACGCGATGCCTGGAGGGATGGCGCCCACGCCCTGTGGCTCGACGAATTCGGCGTGCGGCGCGAGACGACAAATGCCCAACGGGGCGATCGGCCTTGGGTGCCCAACAGCCCGTCGCGACAGGCGATCCCGCTGAAGCCGCCGGGGATCTAGAGAAAGCCCAACTGGAGCCGATTGCGTTCCCTGAATCTGGAAACCGCCTAGTGGTAGCGACGGTAGAGCCCGGCGAGGCGGCCCTGTATCTTGACCCTGTCAGGGCCGAAGATCCGTGTCTCGTAGGTCGAGTTGGCAGGCTCGAGGGCAATCGACGCGCCTTTCTTGCGCAGGCGCTTCAGGGTCGCCTCGGTATCGTCGATCAAGGCTACGACGATGTCGCCGCTTTCCGCGGTATCGGTGCTCTTGATGATGGCGATGTCGCCGTTCTGGATGCCGGCCTCGATCATCGAATCGCCCTGCACCTCGAGGCAGTAGTGCGCGCCGGAGCTCAGCAGCGCCACCGGAACGTCGACCGTTGTGGAATTGTCGCGCAGCGCCTCGATCGGCGTGCCGGCGGCGATCCGGCCATAGAGCGGCAGGCTGAGCGCCTGGGCCTCGTGTGCGACGGCGACGGCGCCGGCCAGCGGCATGCGCTCGCTGCGGATCACCTGCGGAACGAACGCCTCGCGCCCTTCGCTCAGGCCGCCGCGGGATATGAGCGGCGTCACGTTCATTGCCGGCATGGCGGCTGCATCGGGCAGCTTGAGCACCTGGAGCGCCCGCGCGCGATGCGGCAGCCGCCGCAGGAAGCCGCGCTCCTCCAGGCCGGTGATGAGCCGATGGATGCCCGACTTCGACTTCAGCCGAAGCGCTTCCTTCATTTCGTCGAACGACGGCGACACGCCATCGTCGTTCAGCCGCTTGTTGATGAACATCAGCAGCTCATTTTGCTTGCGGGTAAGCACCGTGTTCTCCCCAGCCCTGGCTACAAGATTTCGGAACAAATCCTGAAACTAGACACATGTTCTAGTTTAGTTCCGTTTCACGGTCAAGTTTTCTGGCTGCCAGTCACAGGGTGTGGATAGTGTGGGTGAGTTGAGGAGGGTTTAGTGCGCCTTGCGATGCAGGGTGGTTTCTCAACCGTGTGGATGCGTAGAAGCACTAGCGGTCGCTCAATAAAGCCCTGGCAACGCTGCGAAGTCGATCACCTGCACCTCGGCGCCTGCCTTGCGTGCGGGGTCGTGCGGCGGGCGCACCAGGAGGCCGGACGACCAGGCGAGGACCGAGAGCATGGAGCTGTCCTGGACCGGGTGCGGCTCCACGACCAGACCGCCGGTGGCGTCGCGCGTCAGCTTGGAGCGCACATAGTCCTCGCGCTGGTCGTTGTCCTTCACATCGACCGCGAGCCGGGCCGTTGTCGTGCTGACCGGGTCGCCGGCCTGGCCGAGCATGCGTTCCATTGCAGGCTTCACGAACAGGAGCGCGCAGACCATCGTCGACACTGGATTGCCCGGCAGCCCGAGCACGCGGGCGCGGTCGCGCGCAGCGAACATCAGGGGCTTGCCCGGGCGCATGGCGATGCGCCAGAAATCCATGGCGAAGCCTTGGGCCTTCAGGGCGTCCTGGACGAGATCGTGGTCGCCGACCGAGGCGCCGCCCAGGGTGATCAGCAGATCGTGCTGTGCCCCCGCGGCGATGCGGTCCTCGATCAACTTGGCATCGTCGCGGGCGATGTCGAACAGGGTGGGCTCGCCGCCCCACGCCCGGATCAGTGCTGCAACGGCGATACCGGAGGACGAGACGATCTGGTTGCGGCCGACCGGTTCGCCCGGCATTACCAGCTCGTCGCCGGTCGACAGGATGGCGACGCGCGGCCTGCGGTGGACCGACAGCCACGGCAGGTTCATGGCAGCCGCGAGCGCCACGTCGCGCGTGGTCAGGCTACGCCCCGCCGTGAACGGCTGGTCACCCGCCGTGAAGTCCAGGCCGGCCTTGCGCACATGGCGGCCGATGCGCGGGGCTTCCAGGATGGTGATGGTCTTGCCGTCGGCCCTGGTGTCCTCCTGGATGACGATCGAGTCGGCGCCCATCGGCAACGGCCCGCCGGTGAAGATGCGCACCGCGTCGCCCGGACCGAGGGCGCGATCGTAGGAGCCGCCGGCCGGCGCTTCGCCGACGAGCTCGAGGGTGGTGGGGGCGGCCGGCACGTCCTCGGCCCTGACGGCATACCCGTCCATCGCCGACAGGTCGGCCGGTGGTTGCGTCAGGCGCGCCTGCGGCGGCCGGGCGAGCACGCGGCCGGCGGCGTCGGCCACCGAGACCATCTCGGACGGCAGGGCGTCGAAAGCCGCAACGATGCGGGCATGGGCGTCGCGTACGGAAAGCATCAGGATGCGTCGTAGGTTCCGGATTTGCCGCCCGACTTGTGCATGAGCCGGACGTCGGTGATGACCATGCCACGATCGACCGACTTGCACATGTCGTAAACGGTGAGGGCGGCGACCGAAGCGGCGGTCAGCGCTTCCATCTCGACCCCGGTGCGGCCCCTGAGCCTGCAGGTCGCCTCGATGTCGACCGCCTTGCGCCTCGTGTCGATCGAGAGCTGCACGTCGACCGAGCTCAGCGCCAGCGGATGGCAGAGCGGGATGAGGTCGGGCGTGCGCTTGGCCGCCATGATGCCGGCGAGCTGGGCCACCGCGAGCACGTCGCCCTTGGCGGCCTGCTTGGTCGTGATCAGCTTCAGGGTGGCCGCCTGCATGACGACGCTGGCCCGCGCCACCGCGACGCGCTCGGTCACATCCTTGGCGCCGACATCGACCATGCGGGCATTGCCGGTGTCGTCGAAATGGGTGAGCGTCCTGCGCTTCATGCCGCCTCGCGCGCCAGGAGTTGCCGCACCGCGACCTCGACGTCCGGCTTGCGCATGAAGCTTTCGCCGATCAGGAACGCCGAGGCGCCGGCCCTGGCCATGCGCTGCAGGTCGGCCGGCGAGCCGAGGCCGCTCTCCGCCACCAGCACGCGGTCCTTCGGGACATGCGGCGCCAACTGCTCTGTGGTCGCCAGATCGACTGCCAAGGTCTTGAGGTTGCGATTATTGACGCCGACAAGATCGCTGTCGATACGCAAGGCGCGGTCGAGCTCGGCCGCGTCGTGGACCTCGACCAGCACGTCCATGCCCCAGTGATGGGCGAGGCGGGAGAGTTCCGCTGCCAGGCCGTCGCCCAGGCAAGCCATTATCAGCAGGATGCAGTCGGCGCCGAGCGCGCGTGCTTCCGGCACCTGGTAGGGATCGATCATGAAGTCCTTGCGCAGCACGGGCAGGCGGCAGGCGGCGCGGGCCTGGGTGAGGAATTCGTCCTTGCCCTGGAAGTACGGCTCGTCGGTCAGCACGGACAGGCAGGCGGCGCCGCCGCGCTCGTAGGCGCGGGCGAGGGAAGGCGGATCGAAGTCCGGCCGGATCAGCCCTTTGCTGGGCGAAGCCTTCTTGATCTCGGCAATCAGGCCGTAGCGGCCGTCGCCGATGGCGGCCTTCAGCGCCGACGCGAAGCCGCGCGGCGCATCGGCCGCCTTGGCACGGGCCTCGATATCGGCGAGCGGCCGGCGCAAGATGCACGCGGCCACGTGCTTCCTCTTGTCGGCGACAATGGCGTCGAGCGTGTCGCTCATGCGCAGATCCTCTGAAGGGTGGCGAGAGCCGTCGATGCCCGGCCCGAGTCGATCGACTGGACGGCAAGCGCCGCGCCATGCTTCAGGTCCGGGGCCTTGCCGGCGACCATGAGGGCCGCGGCGCTGTTCAGGACGACGATGTCGCGAAACGCACTCTTCTCGCCGGCCAGCACGTTCCGGATGGCTTGGGCGTTGTGGGCGGCGTCGCCGCCCTTCAGCTCGGCCATCTCCGGCCGGCGAACACCGATGTCTTCCGGGGCGA
>JALHMO010000221.1 GCA_022844015.1 Reyranella sp.
GGCCGGCGGGTCGCGGCCAGCCGGCCGCCGCGCCGGGGCCGATCGACACCGCACCGCTGCGCAGCGTCGACGGCAGCTTCAAGCTGCAGGTCGGGACCTTGGTCAGCGCGCCGTTGCGCATCGCCAACGTCGACCTGGCCGCCACCCTCAAGGACGGCGTCCTTGCCATCGGCCATCTCAAGGGCGGCCTGTTCAGCGGCTCGCTCGCCTTCTCGGGCGTCGTCAACGGCAGCCAGCCGGCGCTCTCGCTCGACCTCAAGGGCGACGTCAACGGGCTCTCCCTGAGCGAGATCTTGCGCACCACGTCGGGCTCCAACCAGTTCGGCAGCGCCATCAAGGTGACGATCGACGGACGGCTCAACGCCAACGGCATCACCCTGCGGGCGGCCGGCGCGACCGCGGCGCAGCTTCGCGCCTCGATGGCGGGCGGTGCCAACCTCGGCGGCCACATCTTCGTCGGTGCCGACAAGGCGCTGCAGATCCTGGGCAGCGCGGCGACGGGCGCGGCGAGCGGCGTGATCGACAACACCCTGGGCAACGTGATGGGCGCGATCGGCCAGAAGGGCAATCTCGGCGTCGGCAACCTTCTGAACGCGATCTCGCTGGTGCTGAACCGCTTCGTCAACCACGACAGCCCGATCTCGGGTCGGGTCGAGGTCGCGGGCGGCGTGATCATGGACAAGGGGCTGGCGATACGGGGCAATCGTGCGACGGCGAACATTGCCACACGGACCAACCTGGCGACCTCGACGACCGACACGACCATCACCTTCACCATCGCCGAGGATCCCTCGGCCGCCTACCTGATCACCACGGCGCGCGGCCCGACCTCCTCGCCGTCGCTCAACGTGGTGCGCGGCACCGCCAAGGATCCACCGGGCATGGTGAATACACTGCCGGGAGTCGGTAATGTGGCGCCGGGCGGGCAGAGTTCGCCGGTGCCGGGCGTTCCCATCCCGAACGTCCCGGTGCCCCGGCTGCCCAACATCTTCGGACGCTAGAAGGGGTTTCCTTGCTCGAACGATTGTTGACCGTGCTGCGCGCGCGGTTCGGAACCGCGCCGGCGCTCACCGAGGCGCCGCGCGGCGTCGACATCCTGGCCGACATGGCCAACCGCCGGGTCATCCGGCGCTATCTCGACAAGCCGGTCGACCCGGCGCTGCTCGACACGCTCTGCGCGGTGGCCCTGTCGGCGCCGTCGAAGAGCGACCTCCAGCAGGGCGACATCGTGATCGTGTCCGACACGGGCCAGCGCGAGAAGCTCGAGGCCCTGCTGCCCGACAATCCCTGGGTCAAGGCAGCGCCGGTCTTCCTGGTGTTCTGCGGCAACAACCGCCGTCATCGCCTGCTGTTCGAGTGGCGCAAGCGGCCATTCGTGAACGATTATCTCGATCCGTTCTTCAATGCCGCGGTCGATGCCGGGATCGTGCTGGCGACTTTCACCGCTGCCGCCGATCGGGTCGGGCTGGGCAGCTGCCCGATCAGCGCCATCCGCAATCATGCCGCCCAGGTCTCGGACATCCTCGGCCTGCCCCAGCACGTCTTCCCGGTGGCGGCGCTGGGCGTCGGCTGGCCGTCCTTCGAGGGCGTCATGAGCCCCCGGCTGGGGCTCGACGTCACCGTCCACCGCGACCGCTACGACGAGCAAGGGCTCGCCGACAAGATCGCCGCCTACGACCGGCGCCGCGAGGCGGTGCAGCCCTACCGCAGCCAGCGCCATGTCGACCGGTTCGGCGAGAGCGCCGAGTACGGCTGGTCGGAGGACAAGGCCCGGCAATATTCGGTGCCCGAGCGCGCCGATTTCGGAGCATTCGTGCGTGCCAAGGGGTTCAAGCTGGAGTGATCATGCGCATATTCTCCTCCCCAAGCTTCGCTTGGGGAGGTGCCCCCGTAATCGGGGGCGGAGGGGTCATGAGCAACGGGATTGGGGCCCCTGACCCCTCCGGCGCGTATGACGTGCAATCACAAGAAGAGCGCCACTGGAGTGGCGCGCTCCCCGCCATGAGACTCCCTCTCGCAGCGCCACCATTTTCTCAGCATCGTGGTGCGCGCCGGCGTGCTGGGGGTCTCCCCAGCGAAGCCCGGGAGGAGAATGAGAAAAACCTCAGGAGGCCTCATTCCGTCGCTGCTTCAGCGCCTCCAGCACATGCAGCCTGAGCGCGCTCGACAGGTTGGTCGACCCGCCGCCCTCTCGTTCGGCAGCGGCGCGCGCGTGATCGATCTCGGTGATCACGGCGTTGAGCGACAGGCCGCGCGCGTGGGCGAGCGCCGTCAGCTCGGACCAGAAGGCGTCCTCGAGCGATACCGAGGTACGATGGCCGTCGATGGTGACCGAGCGCTTTCGCATGGCTCGACTGTGGCAGCGTCAAACCGCCCGCTCAACCTGCCTTGCCGCCGTCATAGAGCGTGCGTATAAGCGCGCCCAACAACCCCGGACATCCTTATGGAAATTCGTAACGTCGCGATCATCGCGCACGTCGACCATGGAAAAACGACCCTCGTCGACTGCCTGCTGAAGCAGAGCGGCACCTTCCGCGACAACCAGCAGGTCGCCGAGCGAGCGATGGACTCGAACGACCTCGAGCGCGAGCGCGGCATCACCATCCTCGCCAAGGCGACCTCGGTGGTGTGGCAGGGCGTGCGCATCAACATCGTCGACACGCCCGGCCACGCCGATTTCGGCGGTGAGGTCGAGCGCATCCTGTCGATGGTCGATGGCGTGGTGCTGCTGGTCGATGCCGCCGAAGGGCCGCTGCCGCAAACCAAGTTCGTGCTCGGCAAGGCGCTGAGGCTCGGCCTGCGGCCGATCGTGCTGGTCAACAAGGTCGATCGGCCCGACGCCCGCGCCCACCAGGTGCACGACGAGGTGTTCGACCTGTTCGCTGCCCTGGAAGCGAGCGACCGCCAGCTCGACTTCCCGACCCTGTTCGCCTCGGCCAAGCAGGGCTGGGCCGCCCCGTCGCTGGAGGCCGGGCGGGTCGACATGACGCCGCTCTTCGACCTCATCCTGCGCCACGTGCCGGCGCCGCTCATCGAGGCCGACAAGCCGTTCCGCATGCTGGTGACGACGCTCGAATCCGATGCTTTCCTAGGCCGCATCCTGACCGGGCGCATCCAGTCCGGCGTGCTCAAGCCCAACACCATCGTGAAGGCGCTGAGCCGCGACGGCAGCGAGATCGAGCAGGTGCGCGTCACCAAGGTGCTGGCGTTCCGCGGGCTGGAGCGTCAGGCACTCGACCAGGCCGAGGCTGGCGATATCGTCGCCGTGGCCGGCTTCAAGACCGCGACCGTGGCCGACACGATCTGCGATCCCGCCGTCGAATGGGCGCTGCCGGCCCAGCCGGTCGACCCGCCGACGCTGGCCATGACCTTCTCGGTCAACGATTCGCCGCTCGCCGGCCGCGAGGGCGACAAGGTGACGACGCGCATGATTCGCGCCCGCCTGATGCGCGAAGGTGAGGGCAACGTGGCGATCCGCGTGCGCGACACCGACAACACCGATTCCTACGAGGTCGCCGGCCGCGGCGAGCTGCAGCTCGGCGTGCTGATCGAGACCATGCGCCGCGAGGGCTTCGAGATCGCCGTCGGCCGGCCGCGCGTGCTGTTCGAGAACGACCCGGTGACCGGCCAGCGTCTGGAGCCGATCGAGGAGGTCGTTATCGACGTCGACGACGCCTACACCGGCGTCGTGGTCGAGCAGATCTCGACCCGCAAGGGCGAGCTGCAGGACATGAGGCCGTCGGGCGCCGGCAAGACGCGGCTCGTGTTCCATGCCCCGTCGCGCGGCCTGATCGGCTATCACGGCGAGTTCCTGACCGACACCCGCGGCACCGGCGTGATGAACCGGCTGTTCCATGCCTACGGCCCGTTTCGCGGGCCGATCCCGGGCCGGCGCAATGGTGCGCTGATCGCCAATGCCGAGGGCACGGCGGTGGCCTATGCGCTGTGGAACCTCGAGGAGCGCGGGCCGATGTTCATCGATCCGGGCGTCGCGGTTTACGCGGGCATGCTGATCGGCGAGCACAGCCGCGGCAACGACCTCGACGTCAACGTGTTGAAGGGCAAGCAGCTCACCAACATCCGTGCCGCCGGCAAGGACGAGGCGGTACGACTCACCCCGCCCCGCCGCATGTCGCTCGAGCAGGCGATTGCCTACATCGAGGACGACGAGCTGGTCGAGGTAACGCCGAAGTCGATCCGTCTGCGCAAGCGTTTCCTCCATCCGGAGGACCGCAAGCGCGCCAAGAAACAGGCGGCTGCCGCCGCCGCAGAATAGGGGAGACCATTGAGCAATCGCGACACTTTCGAAGACCGTCTCGAGAACCAGGCCAAGGCCCGGCAGGCCCTGCTGGAGCGCGCCCGGTCGAAGGACCCGACCAACGATCCCGACTTCGCCGCCCGCCAGGAGGCGCGTGCCGCGGCCGCCCGCCTGCGCGAGCAGCGCGAGGAGGAGCGCCGCCTCGCCAAGATCGCCGAACGTGCCAGGGCAATCGCCGATCGCGAGGCAAAGAAGGCCGACAAGATCAATCGCGAGGCCGAGGAGGCCAAGAACTCGCTACGCAGGCAGATCGAGCTGCTCGCGTCGCAGAAGGCGACGCGCGATGCCCGCTACGCCGCCCGCAAGGCGCGCAAGAAGTAGCTTAAGGCGGCGTAATCTCTGCCGACGTGGTGCTCATCTTTCCTCCCCAGCCTCGCTGGGGAGGTGTCGGCGTCTTGCGCCGACGGAGGGGTCATGAGCCTCAGGCTCAGCCCTCTCCTGTGACTCATGACCCCTCCGTCACCTGGGCACTTTGGCCGCAGAGCGGCCAAAAGCCTTTAGACGGCGACACCTCCCCAACCGTCGCTTGGGGAGAAGAACGAGAAGAGCGCTCTACAGCGTCCCGCCGGTCAGCGAGGCGCGCTGGCTGATCTCGATGTGGTTGCCGTCGGGATCGCAGACGAAGGCGTAGCGCACCGTGTCGCCCAGGACGCGCGGCGCGCCGCCCGAGGCGCCGCCGCGCCCGAGGATGCCGGCATACTCCTGCAGGCAGTCCCAGACCTGCACCGTCATGTAGCGGTAACCCGGGCCGCGCCATTCCTGGCTGCGCTCGACGCGCCGGCGCCCGGAAATCACGACCAGCGAATCGCCGCAACGATAGCGGCCGTCGGCCACGCGCTCGAACTGCATGGCGTGCGTCCAGAACCGGTCGTGCTCGGCCGGGTCGTTGACCTCGAGCAGGATGGCGATGCCGTCGATGCCACGCTCGCCCTTGGGCACCAGCGTCACCTTGTTGCCGTCGGGGTCGGCCAGTGCCTGGCGCGCGGCGAGACCCGCGCAGGCGATCTCGAGGCCGACGATGCCGGAGGGCGGCGCGTCGGGCAGGGCTCCGCGCGAATGGTTCATCTTCAGGATCGAGCCATTCATGTGATGGCGATGCTGCTGAACGCCGCCGCCCAGCTTGCCCATGTGATCGTAGGGCAGGCCGACCGTCTGCTGCCAGAAGGCGAGCTGCTCGTCGCGCTTGGTCGAGAACAGGCCGATGTCGAGATGCTGCTTGGCGAGGTTCATGGCGCTATCTTGAAGCATCGACCGGCATAGGGGGAGCGCCCTGAGAGGCCACATTGTCGGATCCTGCGTCGCCCTGCTGCTGCTGTGCGGCATCGGATGGATGCCCGCCGCCCGCGCGCAGAATGCGACCTGGAACGGGACGACGGGCAGCTTCGATGCGCAGGGCAATTGGTCACCGGCCGCCGTGCCGACGGGTACGGCCTCGTTCGCCCGCGCGGGCTTTCCCGACATCACCTACGTGGCCAAGACCACCCAGGGCGGCTTCACCAGCGTGCTCGGTGACGCCAACGCCGGGACGCTTGCCTACAATCTCGGCGGCGTGGCTGCCGGAGCGGACTACCGACCCGATCCGCGGGTCCTTCTCGGCATCGGCTACGTGACGGGATCGCAGTGGGTGAACGGCTTCGACAGCCGCGGCACGACCGATTCGTTCGGTGCCAGCCTCTATGCGTCGTTTGTCGCAGCCGATTTCCACGTGGACGCTCTCGTGGGTTATGCCAGTGCCACCAACCGGCTGACCCGCGCCATCGTGCTGCCGGGCCTGGCGACGCGGACCGCGAGCGGGCAGGCCAGCGCCAGCCAGTTCCTTGGCCAGGCCGAGACGGGCTACGGGATCGCGCTTTCCCCCGGCCTGTCGCTGACGCCGTTCGCACGTCTGCAAGGGGCGACGACGAGCCGACCGGGCTTCGTCGAAAGCGGCGCTGGCTCGCTCAACCTTCTCGTGGCGTCAGAGAGCACCAACTCGCTGCGCTCGACGCTCGGTAAACGAGGGGTCCCGAGCGCAGCGAGGGACTTTTCTTTGTGCGGGCAACGGCCTCTCAGATTTTCAGCTCGCTGAAGAAATCGTTGCCCTTGTCGTCGGTGACGATGAAGGCCGGGAAGTTCTCGACCCGGATGCGCCAGATCGCTTCCATGCCGAGCTCGGGATATTCGAGGACCTCGACCTTCCTGATGCAGTTCTTGGCCAGGATGGCGGCCGGGCCGCCGATCGATCCGAGATAGAAGCCCTTGTGCTTCCTGCAGGCGTCGACCACCGCCCGGCTGCGATTGCCCTTGGCCAGCATGACCATCGAGCCGCCATTGGCCTGGAACAGGTCGACGTAGGAGTCCATGCGGCCGGCGGTGGTCGGGCCGAACGAGCCCGATGGCATGCCCTGCGGCGTCTTGGCGGGACCGGCATAGTAGACCGGGAACTGCTTGAAGTAGTCGGGCAGGCCCTCGCCGCGATCGAGCCGTTCCTTGAGCTTGGCGTGCGCCGAATCGCGCGCCACGATCAGGGTGCCGGTGAGATTGACCCGTGTCTTCACCGGATGCTTCGTCAGCACCGACAGCGTGTGCGCCATGCCCTTGTCGAGATCGACCGACACGACGTCGCCGGACAGGTGCTGCGGCTCGATCTCCGGCAGGAAGTGCGCCGGATTGGTCTCGAGCTGCTCGAGGTAGATGCCATCCCGGGTGATCTTGCCCAGCGCCTGGCGGTCGGCCGAGCAGGACACGCCGATGCCGATCGGCACCGAGGCGCCGTGGCGGGCGATGCGGATCACGCGGACGTCGTGGCAGAAATACTTGCCGCCGAACTGCGCGCCGATGCCCATCCTGCGCGTGAGCTCGAGCACCTTCTGCTCCATCTCGCGATCACGGATCGCCACGCCCTTGTCGTTGCCTTCGCCCGGCAGGTCGTCGAGGTAGCGTGTCGAGGCGAGCTTCACCGTCTTGAGGTTCATCTCCGCCGAGGTCCCGCCGACGACGATCGCGAGGTGGTAGGGCGGGCAGGCGGCGGTGCCAAGCGTGCGGATCTGGGTGTCGAGGAACTTCAGCAGCGCCGCCTCGTTCAGCACCGCCGGCGTCTGCTGGTGCAGGTAGCTCTTGTTGGCCGAGCCGCCGCCCTTGGCGATGAACAGAAATTTGTAGGCATCGCCATCGGTGGCGTAGATGTCGATCTGTGCCGGCAGGTTGGTGCCGGTCTGCACTTCCTTGAACATCGAGATCGGCGAGACCTGCGAGTAGCGCAGGTTGGTCTCGGTGTAGGTCTTGTAGACGCCCCTGGCGATCGCCGCCTCGTCGCCGCCGCCGGTCCACACCGCCTGGCCCTTCTTGCCCATGACGATGGCGGTGCCGGTGTCCTGGCACATCGGCAGCTCGCCGCCGGCGGCGATGTTGGCGTTCTTCAGCAGCTCCAGCGCGACGTACTTGTCGTTGTCCGAGGCCTCGGCGTCATCGAGGATCGAGCGCAGCTGGGCGAGATGCCCGGGTCGCAGCAAATGCGAGATGTCCTTGAACGCCTCGGCGGTCAGCAGGGTCAGCGCTTCCGGCTCGACGGTCAGGACATCGTGGCCGTTGAACCTGGTCGTGCCGACGAAGTCCGAGCCGAGCTTGCGGTAGGGCGTGGCGTCGTGGCCGCCGGGGAACATTTCCTGGAACTGGAACTCGGGCATGGCAACCTCCTGACGCGCCGGCCTCCTGATCGCTGACTGGGAGGCGGGCACCTCTCCGGCGCGCGGCGGCATCCCTGCCGCAAGGGCGTCGCGCCGTCCACCTACTTCTTGCGGAAGCTGTCGAGCTTGACGACCTTCGAGGCGGGGTCCTCGGGCTTGGCCTCGTCGGGCTTGCCGCCTTCCGGCAGTTCCTGTGCCGGCGCGGCCTCGTCGCCGGCCGGCGCGGCCAGCGGCGGCCGTTTCTCGGGCGCCGGCAGCGAGCTCGTCGACGCGCCCGTCTCCGGCTTGTCGGCGGTGGCGGCCTTGTCCTTGCGGTCGAACTGCAGACCGAACCGCACCGATGGGTCGACGAAGGCGGAGAGTGCAGCGAAGGGGACGTGGATGCGCTCCTGCTGCTTGTTGAAGCTCACCGTCACCTCGAAGAAGTCGGAACCGAGGATGAGATCCCAGTACTGATGCTGCAGCACGATGGTCATCTCTTCCGGATACTTGGCGCGCAGGTAGTCGGGCAGGGAAACCCCGGGGTCGTTGCTGCGGAAGGAGATGTAGAAGTGATGCGAGCCCGGCAGACCCTTCTCCGCCACTTGCGTCAGCACGCGCCGGACGACGCTGCGCAACGCGTCGTCGACGAGAGCGTCGTAGTGAAACCGATCGTTCATTGGCCTGTTGGAAATCTCGTTGAAAGCATCGACCCGCGTCACGGCGGAGTCAACGCTGCCAATAGCTTGCAATTGGTGCAAAGGAAAGTGGGAGGGCTTCTGTTGCCCGGTGCCCTCCCGAACCGCGCTTACGTCCGCTGTTTAGGCGGCAGCAGCGAGTGCAACGTCGTTATCGTTGGCACTTGTGTGTGGCCCGTCACGGCGGAACCATACCGGGCAAAAACCGCGCCTTTACCACGCTCGTCGATCCTGGTTCGCCCCCATCGACTCCGCCCCGCGAGGAGCAGAGGAAGGTTGGTGGAGGCGCCGGGTACTGCCCCCGGGTCCGAAACGCTTATGCCACGCGGCGTTTATCGCCATAGTCGGTTTCCCGACACCGCCTATATAGGCGTTTCCTGCGGCGATTTGAAGGCTGTGCGTAGCGGGCACAAAGTGTGCGTTGGCAGGGCCGCCGCGGCCGCTACAGTAGGGCAAAAGAAAGACGGAACCCCGCCATGCCCCTCTCGACCGACCAGCAGAGCGAAATCGACCAGGCGCGCGCCGGTGCGCAGGCAACCTTGCGGCCGATCGCTGCCGCCCTCGAGGAGGTCCTGTTCCAGGCGCTGCCCGTTCTCGACCACGGTTTCGTGCGGGTCGTCGACTACATGGGCGACGACGCTGCAGTCGTGCAGGCGGCGCGCGTCAGCTACGGGCGTGGCACCAAGAAGGTCAGCGAGGATCGCGGCCTGATCAACTACCTGATGCGGCACCGCCACACGACGCCGTTCGAGATGTGCGAGATCAAGTACCACGTCAAGCTGCCGATCTTCGTCGCCCGCCAGTGGATCCGCCATCGCACCGCCAACGTCAACGAGTACTCGGCGCGCTACTCCATCCTCGACAACGAGTTCTACGTTCCCAAGCCCGAGCATCTCGCCGCGCAAAGCCGGCTGAACCGCCAGGGCCGCGATGCGGTGCTGGGCGGCAAGGAGGCCGAGCGCGTCTTCGATCTCTTGAAGCAGGACGCCGAGCGCGTCTACGAGCACTACATGGAGATGCTGAACGAGGGCGAGGACGGCCAGCCGCTCGATCCCGGGCGCTCCGGCCTGGCGCGTGAGCTCGCGCGCATGAACCTGTCGCTCGGTTTCTATACGCAGTGGTACTGGAAGACCAACCTGCACAACCTGATGCATTTCCTGTCGCTGCGCGCCGACGCGCATGCCCAGTACGAGATTCGCGCCTATGCCGAGGTGATGGTCGACACGCTGCGGCGCTGGTGCCCGATTTGCCACGACGCCTTCATGGAGTATCGCCTGGGTGGCGCTCACCTGTCGAAGACAGGCCTTGCCGCCGTCAAGCTGATGATCGCGGGCGAGAAGGTCGACCAGAAGTCGAGCGGGCTCAATCCGCGCGAATGGCGCGAGCTCATGGCGGCGCTCGGCCTTGGCTAGGGTGCGCGATATCGGGCTCACTGCCGGACGGTTGCGCTTGGTGCGCGAGCGGCCGCGCGACGGTGCCGCCGTCGAGGCGATGAACGAGGCGGCGTTCGGGCCGGACCGTCACCACAAGACGGTCTATCGCCTGCGCGAGGAGGTACCGCCGATCAAGGAACTGTGCTTCGTCGCCATCGACCAGAAGGGCCGCATGGTGGCCTCGATCCGCAACTGGCCGATCCGGATCAACGAGCGCTGGCCTGCCATCCTGCTCGGGCCGCTCGCCATCGCGCCCGAGCTGCGCGGGCTGGGCTACGGCAAGGCCCTGATGTGGCACTCGATGGC
>JALHMO010000222.1 GCA_022844015.1 Reyranella sp.
GCGGGCCCGGGGCCGCGTCTTCGGTGCGGGGAGCGTTGCTACCAGTTGCGCCAGCCGTTGTGCCAACCGCCGCCCACCAGCGGGCTCAGGATGGCGCCGACCAGACCGCCGTTGCCCCAGCCGCCGTTGTGCCATCCACCGTTGTGCCAACCGCCGTTGCCCCATCCGCCATTGTGCCAACCACCGTTGTGCCACCCGCCATTGCGCCAACCGCCGTTGTGCCAGCCGTTGCCCCACCAGGCGAGCCTGGTCTCGGGGTCGACTGCAACGTAGGGTTCGGCTTCGTGGGCGTCCGGCTTCCAGGCTTCCGTTACAGAGTCGCGGATCGCCTCGAGACGGGAGGCGACGGAACCGGGCGCCGGCGGCGAATCGGCACGTGACGTCGAGGCGGCTGCGTCCGCGGCGGCGAGGCCCATGGAGAGCCCGGCGGCCCCGGTCTGGAGCAGGGCGGCCAAGGCCTGAATCGAGCGCCGTTTGCTGGACATGACCTTTGATCTCCCCCGAGAAGCTCTGTCAGGCGAAGTGCACCGCACGCATCATTAGCACACGCGCTCCCGCGGGCGGCCAGCGAAAAAGCGTGCTGGGAGCGCGCCACTTCAGTGGCACGATCTCGTATGGCGGCAGAGCCTGTCGGTCGGGCTGGCGCCGACCGCCGACCGTGACCGACACTCGGGTGCCCGACCATCGAGGAACGCCAAGTGTCTGCCATAGCCTGGGACCTGCCCGACGATATCCGCGCCGTGCGCGAGGGCCTGATCGATTTCGCGCGCAAGGAAGTGATGCCGCGTCATGAGAGGCATCGTGCGCTCTTCGAGGACCCGCGCCGGCTCTATCGCGAGGACGGTCGCTTCTCCGATGCCCTGAAGGGGCTGATCGGCGAGGTGCGCCGCGCCGCGGCCGGCGCCGGCTACTACAACATGTGCGTGCCCGAGCAGTTGGGCGGCGGCGGGCTCGGCCATCTCGCCTACTATGCCGGCTGGGAGGCGCTGTTCCATCTCTGCGGGCCGCACAACTGGCTGATGCTCTATGTCATCAGCCATTGGGCGTTCGGGCCGAGCCGCCTGCTCGAGAAGGTGACGCCCGAGGCGCGCGAGCGAATCCTGGGTCCGATGATGGCCGGCGAGGCGTCGATGTGCTTCGGCCTTTCCGAGCCCGGCGCCGGCTCGGATGCCGCCGCGCTTGCGACGCGCGCGGTGAAGGACGAAGACGGCTGGCGCCTGACGGGCCGCAAGATCTGGACGTCCAACGCGCCGGTCGCCGACTACTGCATCGTCTTTGCCCAGACAGATCCCGAGCGGGCGGCGGCGCGCCGCGGCGGCATCAGCGCCTTCCTCGTGCCGACCAGCTCGCCCGGCTTCGAGGTCCAGCGCGTGATCAAGCTGTTCGGCCATATCGGCGGCGACGAGGCCGAGCTCAGGCTCGAGGACGTCCGCGTCGAGCCGTGGCAGCTGGTCGGTGAGCTTCACCAGGGTTTTGCGGCGGCGCTGTACGGCGTCTCGCTCGGCCGCATCTACAATTCGGCGCGCGCCGTCGGCTACGGCCGCTGGGCGCTCGAGCTGGCGCTCGACTACGCCAAGACGCGCAAGGCCTTCGACCGGCCGATCGCCGACTACCAGGGCGTCACCTTCCCGCTGGCCGAGAGCGCCACCGAGCTGCACGCCGCCCACCTGATGGGGCTGAACGCCGCGACCCTGCTCGACCAGGGCCATCCGGCGATCAAGGAGCTGTCGATGGCCAAGGCCTACTCGGTCCAGGTCGGCTACCGCGCCGTCGACCGCGCCATGCAGACGCACGGCGCGATGGGCTTCACCAACGAGGTCGGCCTGCACCACGCCTGGCATTCGCTGCGCATCGTCAACGTCGCCGACGGCACCAACGAGATCCTGAACCGCTCGATCGTGCAGCGCCTGCTCAAGGGCGACACGGAAGTTTAGGACACACGGAGCGCGCCGCTTCGCACTTGTGAAACAGTTGAGCGGACAACTCCTTGTCATCCTGAGCGCAGCGAAGGATCTCATCGCCAGAACTGCCAAAGCACGCTGGGGCAGTCGGCGATGAGGTCCTTCGCTGCGCTCAGGACGACAAGAATGCTCGTGCTCTTCGGCCCGTGCGCAGCCGGCGCATCACCCCGATCGCGTCGCGCCCTTGCGGATATCGCGCAAGGCGATGACGGCGTCCTCGCTCGACGGCCGGGCGGCGTTCGGGCCCATGGCGCGGCGGCCGTGCTCGATCACGCAGACATGGGAGTAGAGATTGGCGAGCCACAGCCTGCCTTCCGCCGTCATGTTGAGGGCGTGAACCGCCTCGCCCAGGAACGGCTCGACCTTGGACCAGAAGAACTGCGGATAGTGATCCGCCGCATCGGCCGGCGTGGCGTAGCCCAGCATGCGGTTGACCCCGATCTCCTCGAACTCGTGGAACAGGGCATTGAGCTTGCGGGGATAAAGCGGATCGCCGAGCTGGCCGATCAGGTCGGCCGCGCGCACGAACGCCGCCTCGGTGTCGGTCGCCGCGTGGTCGGCGTCGTCGGGTACCGGGAAGCGCGTCAGCTCGATGTCGAGGGCCAGACGCTCGGGGTCGATCAGCGGACTATGGATGAAGCGCTCGCGCACGAAGATCTTGCCGCGGTCGACGTGCCACGGCGCCAGGGCGGCATCCGACGCGCCGCGCGGCAGCTCGATCATGTCGCCCTTCGTGTTGGCGACGAACCGGTGATCGGTATCGCCCTTGCAGACGCCGCGCAGGTAGCCGATGTCGTGCGTCAACGACGCCAGGATCACGTGCAGCCACATGTCCGGCGGCACGTCGGTGTGCAGGCGCCGGCCGCGCAGGATGTCCTGCGCCACCAGGGTCACGAGCGCGGTGTGCTCGGCCGTGTGATAGAGCGCGTCGCTGAGCGACAGCCGCTCGATCACCAGCCGCGCCGCCTCGCCGATCAGCTCGGCGTAGGGCGGTGCCGCCCGGCCATAGCTGCGGGCGAACGCCTCCATGAGACGGTCGGCCAAGGCATCCGCGAGCAGCGACGAGGTTTGAAGCATGGCGTGACCAGCACTATGAGCCATTCTTCCCTGAGGGCAACACAATGAACGGTCGCGACACGACATCCGAGCCTTCCCCCCGGCCGGCGGCGAGCAGGGTGCGCATCGATTCCCTGATGCCGTCGGACATGGCGCTCGCCTGCGAAGCCGCCGGGGCCGCCAAGGCCGGGCGGGACGCCATCGGGCTCCTGGTGCTGGGGGTGCTCGCCGGGGCGTTCATCGCCTTCGGCGCCATCTTCATGACCGTGGCCCTGACGGGCGCCGAGGCGATGCCGTGGGGTGTCGGGCGCGTGCTGGCCGGCCTCGTTTTCTCGCTCGGTCTCATCCTGGTAATCGTGGGCGGAGCCGAGCTGTTCACCGGCGACTCTCTGATGATCGTCGCGTGCGCCAGTCGTGGCATCAGCGTCCGCGCCCTGTTGCGGGCCTGGACGCTGGTCTATCTCGGCAACATCGTCGGCGCGGTGGCGACGGCGGGACTCGCGTTCCTGGCAGGTCTTTATGGGGCGGGCGGCGGCGGGGTGGGCAGGACGGCCTTGGCAATTGCCGCCGCCAAGGCCGGCCTTCCGACCATCGAGCTGTTCTTCCTGGCCGTTCTCTGCAACGTGCTCGTGTGCCTCGCCGTGTGGATGTCGTTCAGCGCGCAGAGCGTCGTCGACAAGGTGGTCGTCATCGTGCCGCCGATCGCCGCTTTCGTCGCCGCGGGCTTCGAGCATTCCATCGCCAACCTCTTCTTCCTGCCGCACGCGCTTGCCATCGAGCTGTGGGCGCCGCCGGAATTCTGGTCGGCGATCGGGGGGAGCGCGGCGGACTACGCCAGCCTGACTGTGGCGGGCTCGCTTCACAACATCGTCGTGTCCACGGTGGGCAACCTGATCGGCGGCAGCCTCATGGTCGGCGGCGTCTACTGGTTCGTCTACCTGAGGAAGCGCTGACCGCCACGGCAGCGCATGGCGTCCGTTGCACCGGATGCGATACAGTGCGGCATGTCGAACCTCGACCCCGTCACGCTGACCGTCATCCAGAACGGCCTGATTCAGGTCTGCAACGAGATGGACCTGGCGTTCGTGCGCGCCGCTTTCTCGCCGGTGATCTCCGAGGGCATGGACCGCTCCGACGGCATCTACGACGCCGTCGACGGCGCGCTGATCGCCCAGGGCGAGCTCGGCCTGCCGGTGTTCGTCGGCACCATGCAGTTCTCGACTCGCGCCGTGATCGAGAGGGTCGAGACTCACTATGCCGGCAGGATCGATCCGGGCGACGTGTTCATCGTCAACGATCCCTACCTCGGCGGCACGCATCTGATGGACGTGCGGTTCGTGAAGCCGTTCTTCTACAGGGGCGAGCTGTTCGCCTGGCTGGCCAATACCGGCCACTGGCCCGACGTCGGCGGCATGGTGCCGGGCGGCTTCTCGGCCAGCGCCACCGAGGTCGAGCAGGAGGGCCTGCGCCTGCCGCCGGTGAAGTTCTGGAAGAAGGGCGAGATGGACCAGGAGATCCTGGCCATCATCCTGAGCAATATCCGCATCGCCGACCAGCGCATCGGCGATGTCAAGGCGCAGGCCGCCGCCCTCGCCACCGGCGAGCAGCGGCTCACCGCGCTGATCGACCGCTACGGCGCCGAGACCGTGCGCCAGGCGATCGCCGAGATGCGCCACCGCGCCGAGCGCCAGATGCGCGCGCGCATCGCCGCCATCCCCGACGGCACCTACGAGGGCAGCTCGCAGGTCGACAGCGACGGCGTGGTCGACGAGCCGCTTACCATCAGGATGAAGATCACCAAGAAGGGCGACGATCTCACTTTCGACATGACCGGCTCCAGCCCGCCCTGCCGCGGGCCGATGAACAGCGTCATCGCCACCACAAAGTCGGCGATCTATCTCGCGGTGAAGCACATATTCCCCGAGGTGCCGATCAACGCGGGCACGTTCGAGCCGCTGCACATCATCGAGCCCGAGGGCACGTTCCTCTATGCTCGGTATCCGCGGCCGGTGTCGGGCTGCGCCGCCGAGGTGAGCCAGCGCATCGCCGAGGCGGTGTTCGCCGCGCTGACCAGGGCGATTCCGGATCTGCTGTTCGCGGCGCCGGCCGGCACGTCGGGCAATCTCGGCGTCGGCGGCTACGATCCCGAGCGCGGCCGCAACTACATCATGTATCTCTTCACCGGTGGCGGGTACGGCGGCTTCCAGGGCGGCGATGGCCTGTCCAACGGCTGCTCGACCATCGGCATCTCCAAGATGCCGCCGGTCGAGGTGCTGGAGCAGTTCTTCCCGGTGCTCTTCGAGGAGTTCTCGCTGCATGAGGGCTCGGGTGGTGCCGGCGAGTTCCGCGGCGGCTTCGGCATCAACTACGCCATCCGCCTGCGCCGTGGCGAGGCGCGCGTGTCGATGGTGATGGATCACGGCCGCAGCGGCCCGCAGGGCGTGCTGGGCGGCAGTGACGGCGGCGTCAACCGCGTCGCCGTCCAGCGCGACGGGGCGACCTACATCCCGCCGCATCTTTCGAAGGACCAAGACATCCGGATCGGCGTCGGCGACGTGGTGCGCGTCTCGACTCCCGGCGGCGGCGGCTTCGGCGATCCGGCCCGCCGCGATCCCGCCGCCATCGCGCGCGACGTGGCGCGCGGCTACTACGGCGAGGCCGAGGCGCGCGAGAAATTCGGCAAACGGCTGGCGGCGGAATGAAGGAACTTGATCATTCCCCTCCCCAGCTCTGCTGGGGAGGTGCCCCGTCATACGGGGCGGAGGGGTCATGAGCAACGGGACTGTGGCTCTTGACCCCTCCGTCGCCGATTACGGCGACACCTCCCCAGCGAAGCTGGGGAGGAGGGGCTGCCTTCTCATCGCGGTGCCTTTCGCCCTGGTCGCCGTCGACGCGTTTGCCCAGATCCAGAAGCCGGCGTGGATGGTCGTGCAGGGGGCCGACGGGTCGTTCACCGTGGATATGCCGGGGCAGCCGACCTACAAGCTGCTCGACACGACGTCGCCCGGCGGCACGACGTTCGTGCTGCATTCCTACAGCCTGGAGTTCCGTCGCCTGTCCTTCGTCGCGCAGACCGCGCTCTATCCTGCCGACATCGACGTCAGCGTCCCGCGGGCCAATCTGCAGGGAGTGCTCGACGATCGCGCGCGGCGGCTCGAGGGCGGGCGCTGGACTGGCCTCGACTGGCGCGACGTGCAGGGCGCGCCGGCCGCCGAATCCATCGGCTCGGTGGCGGGCGGCAGCGTGCTGCGCCAGCTCGTGGTGCTGAAGGGCCGTCGCTTCGTGTCGCTCGCCTATCTTGCGCCGGCCGACGCGCTGCGCACGCCTGAGGCTGATCGCTTCTTCAAGTCCTTCAGGATGGGATCATGAGCAAGCCGCGCATTCATATTCTCGCGCTCGGCGGCACCATCGCCACGCGGCCCGACGCGACCGGCGCCATGCAGATGGGGCTGGGTGCCGACGACCTGGTGGCGGCCGTGCCGCGCCTCGGCGCGCTGGCCGACATCGCCGCCGAGACGGTGTCGCGGGTCGGCAGCCACTCGCTCTCCTTCGACCAGATCCACGCGCTCGCCGCGAAGATCAGGTCACTCGATGTCGACGGCGTGGTGGTGACCCAGGGCACCGACACGCTGGAGGAGACGGGCTTCCTGCTCGACCTGCTGATCGATCTCGACATCCCGGTGATCGTGACGGCGGCGATGCGCAATCCCGCGCTGACCTCGCCCGACGGCCCCGGCAACCTGGTGGCCGCCGTGCGCGTCGCCTGCGATCCCTGGGTGCGCCGGCACGCCCGCGCGCTCGGCGTCATGGCGGTGATGCTGGACGAGGTCCATGCCGTCGCCGATGTCCTGAAGGCCCACCCGACCCGGCTCGATGCCTTCGTCTCGCCGCAGACCGGGCCGCTGGCGGCGCTGGTCGAGGATCGCGTCGTGCCGATGAGCCTGCCGGTGCGCGATGCAATCGTCGCCGCGCGCCCTCGCCTGGCGTCGCTGTCTGCCGAGGCACAACCCGTCGCCTTGCTCTGGATGTCGTTCGACGAGCCGGGCCGGGTGATCGAGGCGCTGATCGCGGCGCCGGACCACCTCGGCTATCGCGGCGTCGTGCTGGGCGCCATGGGCGGTGGCCATCTGCCCGAGCGCGTGACCGAGACGGCAAAGCGCTTGGCCGGCGTCCTGCCGACCGTCGTGTCGCCGCGCGCGGGAGGCGGCCCGATGCTACGCAATACCTACGGCGGCGCGAGCTCGGAGATCGCGCTGCGCGAGGCCGGCCTGATCTGGGGTGGCCGCCTGCATCCGCTGAAAGCGCGCGTGCTGCTCGAGACGTGCCTGCGCGCCGGCCTGGATCGCGCCGCCATCGGCGACATCTTCGACAGCTGGGGCTAGAGGCGTGATGGGTCTATCTGGTACAGATGCGGCTTCGATTCTGTCATCCTGAGCGTAGCAACGGATCTCATCGCCAGGAGTTTCAAATTTCTTCTTTTGCAAGCGGCGATGAGGTCCTTCGCTGCGCGCAGGACGAAATCTACTCGCGAGAATTGAGGAAACTCCGAACGATGTTCTACGAGAATGCCGTCATAGACTACCTCAAGGCCGACCGGGCCGTCTTCGTCAATCCCGGCTGCCTTGTGTGCCTGGACGAATCCTCCCCGGAGGCACCGGGCCGCCATTGGTATTGCGATGCTCTGGCTATCGACTTTCGCAGCCAGCAGATCTTCTTGTGTGAGGTCTCATACGCCAAGAATCTGGATGCGCTCATAGGCCGGCTGGCGGCTTGGAGCATCAATTGGGAAGGCGTCTGCAAGGCAATTCGACGAGACTGCAAGCTGGAGGCTCTGCCGAACAACTGGATGATGCGACCGTGGATCTTCGTTCCGAAAGAACGCCTGGAGATCCTTATAGGCCGCCTGAGTCGTCTGCCGAACAGACAGTACGTTCCTCGGATCACTACGCTCGAAATGGTTCAGCCGTGGAAATATAACAACTGGGTTCGAATCGGCGAAGAGCAGAAGCCAGATTGCATTCCATCGGATATGTGCGCCTAGAGTCTTGTCACGTCGGCAGGCTGCGGCGCCAGCCATCCCGATGAACGGTTGATCGATACCGCCAAACGCTAGGCCACCATCCTGCCGACCGTCGTGTCGCCGCGCGCGGGAGGCGGGCCGATGCTACGCAATACCTACGGCGGCGCGAGCTCGGAGATCGCGCTGCGCGAGGCCGGCCTGATCTGGGGTGGCCGCCTGCATCCGCTGAAAGCGCGCGTGCTGCTCGAGACGTGCCTGCGCGCCGGCCTGGATCGCGCCGCCATCGGCGAGATCTTCGACGGCTGGGGCTGACGTCTCGCGCGTTTCCTTCGCCGCGGCAAAGCCGTGCAAGCCCATCAGCCATTGCAGGGCGACGATCGCGCCCTTGATGGGCTGCAGCATGCCGAGCGCCAGGCCGATCACCACGGGCCCCCAGATGAGAGCGTGCGCCCAGTAGCTCGGCGCCCAGGCGAGCTCGACGTAGAGCGTCAGCGGCACGACGATGTGCCCGACCAGCACGATGGTCAGGTAGGCCGGGAAGTCGTCGGCACGGTGATGGTGAAGCGCCTCGCCGCACTGCGGGCAGCGATCGGCCACCTTGGCGAATGCCCGGAACAGCCGACCCTCGCCGCACGCCGGGCAGCGGCCGCGCAAGCCGCGCAGCAGGTAGAGGCTTGCTTTGGGCTGGGTCATCGTCGAGTCCTTCCTCATATCCGCTTCCGTCGTCATCCTGAGCACAGCGAAGGATCTCGTCGCCCGGAGCAGGCCTCCTGCGTATCGCGGGGGATGAGATCCGTCGCTGCGCTCAGGATGACGTAACTTGATAATCAGTGCTGTTGACCATACAATCAACCGACACTAGGGACAATTGTATGGATTGGACCCCTACAATCCAGAGCGACTCGGGACCGCTCTACGAAGGCATCGTCGAGGCCCTGAGCCGCGACATCGCGTCGGGCCGCCTGCATCGCGGCCAGCGCCTGCCGACGCATCGCGCGCTCGCGAGCGCGCTCGGCGTCGATCTGACGACGGTGACGCGTGCCTACAATGAGGCGCGCCGCCGCGGGCTGACCGAGGCCCGGGTCGGGCAGGGGACTTTCGTCGCCGAGAGCCGGTTGCGCGTCGCCCGCGCCCCGGCCGGCATCGATTTCGACCTGTCGATGAACCTGCCGCCCGAGCCGATCGAAGCCGATCTCGACGGCCGCATCGCGCGTGGCCTCGCCGATCTGCGGCGTGTGTCCGGCTTCTCCGACTTCCTGAGCTACCAGCATGCCGGGGGTAGCGAGAGCGACCGCGGCACCGCGGCCGACTGGCTGCGCAGGCGGGTCCGCACGGCCGCGTCCGACCGGCTGATCGTGTCGCCCGGCACGCAGTGCGCCCTGATGGCGCTGCTGCTGGTCCTGACCAGGCCGGGCGACACGGTGCTGACCGACCGGCTCACCTATCCTGGCTTCAAGGCCGCGGCCGCGGCGCTGGGCGTCCGCCTTGTCGGCGTCGAGGGCGATCGCGACGGCATGATCCCGGAGGCGCTCGAGGTGGCTTGCCGACAGCACACGCCCAAGGCGGTCTACCTTGTACCCACCATCCACAACCCGACGACGCTCACCATTCCCGCGGCGCGGCGCGAGCAGCTCGCCGGGGCAATCCGTCGCCACGACCTCAGCCTCATCGAGGACGACGCCTATGGCAGCCTCGATCCCAGGCAGCAGCCGATTGCGGCGCTGATTCCCGAGCGCAGCTATCTCGCCGCGAGCCTCGCCAAGTGCATCGCGCCCGGCCTGCGCGTGGCGTTCGTGGTGGTGCCCGATCGCGCCGCCGCGGCCGCTGTGACGCAGGCCTTGCGCACGGTGTCGCAGATGCCGGTGCCGCTCACCGTCGCGCTGGTGATGGGCTGGCTCGCTGACGGAAGCGCCGACGCGATCGTCGCGGCGATCGCGGCCGAGGCAGCGGCGCGACAGAGACTGGCAGCCAGGACGCTTTCGGGACAGAGCTATGCCGCGCACCCGAAGGGCCACCATGTCTGGCTGGCCCTTCCGCCCGCCTGGAGCCGAGCCGAGTTCGCTGCCCATGTGCAGCGACAGGGGCTCGCCGTCGTCACCAGCGACAGCTTTGCCGTAGACGCCAATCCCGAGCACGCGATCCGCATCGCGCTGGGCGCCGCGCGCAGCCGCGCCGACCTTTTGGCCGCACTCGATCTGCTGACGACAGCGTTGAAATCGCCGGCCTATGCACAACGTATCATTTGAATGGCCTCATGGCTGGGAGCGCGCCACTCCGATGGCGCTCATGGGCTCTGCGATGATCGAAAGGAAGAGCG
>JALHMO010000223.1 GCA_022844015.1 Reyranella sp.
CTGGCGCCGTTCACCGTCGGGTTCGACGTGCCATAGTAGCGGCCGTCCAGGTTGACGCGGAAATTGGTGTCGACGTTCCAGCCCAGGCCGATGATGCCCTGGTAGGCGAACACCGTGCTACCCAGCGACGAGTTGCTGTCGACGAAGCCGATGCCGGCGCCGGCGCCGATGTACGGCGTGATCACCGAGGCAGGCATGAAGTCGTACAGCAGGTTCGCCATGATGCCGAGCTGGCCGACCTGGTTGTTGATCGCCGTCCGCGGCACCCCGATGTTCAGCTGGTTCTGGCGATACACGCCCTCGATCTCGACGCGCGGGCCGACGAAATCGTAGCCGATCACGCCACCGACCGCCCAGCCCGTCTGCGGCGTCACGCTCACCGAGCCGAAGTTCGGCGCGAGATTGGTGTTGGCGGAGAAGTTCAGCAGCCAGTTCAGGCCGCCTTCCGCACCGATGTAGACACCCGGCGCCGGAGACTGCGCTTGGGCCGCAACCGGCAGTACCATCAATGCGGCGGCGGCCACCAAAGCCTTCTTCATCCGATATCTCCCCTGATCCGGCTTCCTGGAAATCAAGTCATGAACGTGGCGGTATTTTATCTGCCTTGCCCAGGGACTGCAACTGCAAGACAGGACTTGATAGGCACCAAGTGTCGCGGCACCATCCCTTGTGGAGCCTGCGGTCGAGCCGCGAAATCGAACCATGACAGCCCAAGTCAGCCTCATTATGGTCCAGTTCCTGGAGTGGGTCGCCGATCGGCCTCGTACCCGGTCCGACGTCATGGAAGCTTGGCGCAGCTCGTGTCCGCGCTTTCCGGTCTGGGAGGACGCGCTGGCGGATGGCCTGATTCGCCAGTGCGGCGGCGAAACCGGCGAGCGCCGGGTCGAGCTGACCCAGCGCGGCTGGATGGCCATCCAGCACCTTCCGCCACCAGCCTAGACCGCGCTGGCCGCCGCCGATGAGTCTGCAGCGGGCCGCCCTGTGGGCAATCGTGGTCGCGGCAGCGATCTACCTGATCGTGGCCGGTCGCGGCCTGTTGCTGCCGTTCGTGCTGGGGGTCGTGCTGTGGTACATGATCCATGCCTTGGCGGATGCCTTCGAGACGCCCCGGCTGGCAACCTGGCATCTGCCGCGGCCTCTCGCTCTCGCAGCTGCGGTCTGCGTCATGGGGGGCCTCGTCTGGGTGCTGGGACGCACGATCGGCCACAACCTGACGGCCGTCGTCGACGCCGCACCCAACTACGAACGTCGCTTGCAGGCTTTGATCGACCAGGGTGCACGCCTCGTCGGGGTCGACCAGGCGCCGACCATCGGCGAGCTGTTCAATCGCATCAGCCTGGCGGACTCCCTGGCCAGCCTCGCCGCCACGACAGCCTCGATCGTCAGCGTGGCCGGCATCGTGCTGGTCTACGCCGGTTTCCTGTTCGTCGAGCAGGTCCGCTTCCGCCACAAGCTGGCCATCATTCTCGCCGAGCGCGCCCATCATCAGGCGCACGTGCTCGCCGTGCTCGACCGCATCGACCGGGATATTCGGACCTACATTCGCATCAAGACCATGCTCGCTACCGCGGCCTCGGGGCTCGCCTACGTGGTGATGTCCTCGGTAGGCCTCGACTTCGCCGGCTTCTGGGCCGTCATGGTTTTTTTCCTCTACTACATCCCGACAATCGGCTCGTTCATCGCCATCGTGGCGCCTGCGCTGCTGACCCTGGTTCAATTCGACGACCTGACGCCGTTCCTGATCGTGCTGGCCGTCTTCGGAACCATCCAGGTCGTCACGGCCAACGTGATCGAGCCTGCCATCCTCGGCCGCTCGCTGAACCTTTCCCCGTTGGTCGTCATCGTTTCCCTGGTCGTCTGGGGCACGGCCTGGGGTGTGGCCGGCATGTTCCTGTGCGTTCCCATCATGGTGGTCGCCCTCATCGTTTTGGCGCAATTCGAGGCTACACGCCCGGTGGCCGTGCTGCTGTCCGCCGACGGCGACATCCCGAAGTCAGAAACCGTGGGGCAGCAATGAGACGACTGATGTTCCTGGTGCTTCCGCTTGTCGCCGGAGCAGCATGGGGACAAGCGGCGAACCAGGCGCCGCCGAGGCGCGAAGCGCTCACCGAGGGGCAGCCGCCCGGCCTCGAGGTCATGTATGCCTGCCCCGGCGGCACCGATTTCGCGGCCGTCTTCTCCAAGGACGGTGAGCTGGCGACCCTCTCCGTGCCGGGTCAGCCCGACATCGAGTTGTCGCGGCAGCGCTCCGGATCGGGTTTCGCCTACGGCGATTCATACTATGAGCTGCGCGGGCGCGGTCGCGAAGCAACGCTGACCGCAGCAGGGCGATCGATGCGCTGCCATGCGGTGGGCCGCCCGGGCGAGCCGCCGCGCACCTACGAGGGCGGCAACCTCACGATCACGCTGTTCCCGGACGGAGTCTTCCGGCTGCGAGAGCGGCGCGATATCGGCCACCCCACGGTCGATCTCGGCCAATGGACGCAGGAGATCGATGGCGGCGTGCGGACGGTCTTGCGTGGCGGAGCGGCGTCGCGCCGCGTCTTTCGCGAAGCCGACGGCGATCGCCTCGTTGCAGCCGACGGCACCGAGCTTGCCCGCGCCGCGAAGCCGGACACGATCGACGACCGATTCGAGCTGGCCGGGCTCTATCGCGACACGCCATCCGGCGGCATGCTCGCCGAATGCCTGACCGGCCGGACCTACACCATTGCTCCCGGCGGAGCGGAGCCCGAGCTGGAGAAGGCCTGGACGGATGCCACGCCGTCACGCGAGGCCAGCCTCTTCGTTCGGCTGCAGGGAAAGTTCCAGGACGGCGATCTACGTGCCGAACGTTTCCTCGCGCTCGATGCAGGCGCCACCTGCCCGGCTCTTCCGGCGCGAGGCTCGGCGTTGCGCGACACCGACTGGCGGGTCGTCGAGATCGACGGCGAACGTCCGGCGTTCGCCAGCCGACGCCAGCAACCCACGCTCCGGCTCGACAACCAGGGCAAGTATACCGGTTCGACGGGCTGCAGCACGATTGCCGGCACCTACCAGCTCGATCCCGACGGCCTGCGCTTCGCAGCCGAGGCGACGCCCCGGGTGCAATGCCCCGCGGCGGCCAGCGCCATCGAAAGCCGCTTTCTCGACGCCCTCGCTGCGGTTCGACAGACGCAGCTCTCGGGCACGACCCTCGACTTGATCGACCAGACCAACAAGCGGCGTCTCCGCTTCGAGGCGCGCGGCCGCTAGTTCCGCCACTTCCCTCCAATCTTGCCGCTGGGAACACGCCACTCATAAGCGCTAACCTTGGTCGAAGACCCAAGAAATTCCTCATCCTGGGGAGGCCGCGTAGCGGCCATCTCGAAGGATGGGCTGCACATGAAATCGCCGAAACAGCGGTGTCGCGACACCCGCCGTGTTGCCGCCCCTTCGAGACGCGGCCCTCCGGGCCGCTCCTCAGGGTGAGGTTCCTTTGTAGGTTTGGTGCCCATGAGCGCGCCACTCCCGTGGCGCTCTTCCTGCCGACTACACATCCCATGAGCGCCACGCGAATGGCGCGCTCCCAGCGATGACGCCTCCCAGCCACTCATGGCTGGGCCGACTGGTCGGCCTTGAGAATCAAGGCCTTTTCGTCGGCCTCGCGCAGTATGCGCAGGAATGGCAGGTTCGATTGCGCCGTACCGTCGAGCTCGGCGTCGATCTCACCGAACAGGCGCACATAGAGCTTCCATTCGGTCACGTCCTTCGCCAGAGGGATACGCACGTCTTCCCGCCAGTCGAGGGCGCGAACGCCGGTCTTCGATATCCGCTCGACCGATCGATCGCGCACCAGGGTCGCCTCGAACCGGCCGATCGTCGCCGTCCGCGCCGTTCTGCCGACCGGCCGCGCGATCACCGCGACACAGATCTGGCCAGGCTCCTGTGCCGGGACGAACTCGACCGAGCCGCTGTTGAGCGAAGGGTCGGTGACGTCGTCCTGCCAACCCAACCGCTCGACCACGATTACGCGCCGCCGATCGGCGGCAAAGTGCCAGCCGGCGGGCGGATCGAAGCAGCGGCGCAGGGTGCGGGTTTCGCCGACCGCCGCGCGCACCAGGATCTCGGGCGAGACGTGCGTGCTCGACTCCGACTCCATCGTCACGATGCGCTGATCGAGAGCGAAGGCACCGGGCCGGTCCGGCAAGACGGTGAACACCAGCTGAAACGTCGCGGCCCGTCGCGCCTGCCTGACAGAGAGCGTGCCGACCGCGAAGACCGAGCGTGCCGCGTCGGTCGGGAAGGCGGCACGAGGGACCATGAATATCAGGCGGTCTGGCCCGATGACGGCGGCTCCCCGCCAGTCGCCCACCGCGAGGACAGGCGCTGCCTCCCCGGCCGGCGGCAGATGGACGCCGAATACCTCCACCTGAACGGGCGGATCGCCGTCACTCGATGCGGCAAACTCGGGCGCATAGCGTGGCACGGTGGGCAATTGCGGCAAGGAGGGGGAGATCGACGCGGACGGCATGACGCCGGGCGCCCCCGTCGGAGGCGACGATATTCCCGGCGACGGCGATGGCGTCTCGGCCGAGAGGGCAGGCAAAGCCTCGGGCTGCAGCGCTTGCGACAGCGACGATTCCGGCGGCAAGCGGGGAACGAGGGTCAGCTCTCCCGTGGCTCGGCGGGGCGGAACGAAACGCGGTGTGTAGGACAGGACCACGGACGCCTCTTCCGAGCCCGCCAGCCGTTCCAGCTCGGCGGCCGCGCGCTCTGCCTCCCGGGCGGCGGCCAGCGTGGATCCGGCACCGGGCCACTGCAGGGCATCGCGCAGCGCCGAGTTCAGGCCGTCGAGCGCGGCGAACGCTTGCTTTCGGCTCGTCGCGATGTCGCCGAACGGGAGCGCCGTGTCGCCATCGGAGCGCACGAGGAGAGCATCGGTCAGCAGACTTGCCGTTCGAAACGCCGGCAACAGGACGAGGCGGGCTTCGCCGCCGGCGCGGGCCTGCAGGCCCGCCCTCTCGGCGGCAAGAGTAGCGATCCTTTCTCCCACCGTGGGACCGAGGCCCACGGCCTCGTCGGCGCGCAGCGGCCCGGACGACGCCACGGCAAACGTGCCAACAAACAGGAGCGTCGAAATCAGGACGCGGCGTGACAGCCGCCGACCGTCGGCATCGGTCCTACCAGACCTCATGCGTTGAACTTTACCACGTTCGCCGGCGGCGACACCGGCGACGGATTGTCAGTACGAAAACAGGACGGGCAGCGGCGAGCTCAGGATCAGATGCCGGGTCATGCCGCCGAAGATCATCTGCCGCAGGCGGCTTTGGGTGTAGGCGCCCTTCAGGATCATGTCGGCGCCGCCGGCGATAGCCGTGTCGACGATCGTCTGCCCGGCCGACCGGTTGCCCGACTTGACGTGCTGGCTGGTGACATTGAGGCCGTGGGCGCGCAGCGATTCGGCGATCTCGGCAGAGCTCGGCCCGGGGACCATGCCGCTGGGACCATCGACGCTCATCACGTCGATCGAATCGGCTCGGCTCAGGAACGGCATGGCGAGCGAGATCGCCCGGGCACTTTCCGTCGATCCGTTCCAGGAAAACAGGATCCGCTTCCCCACCATGCCCTGGTAGCCCGCCGGCACAACCAGCACCGGCCGGCCGGAGTCGAACAAGGCTGTCTCGAAGACGCTCTCCGGCATCTTGGGCAGTGCCCCCGGCTGCGGCATGACGATCAGTTCATAGGCCCGTCCGATGGTGCCGATTGCCGTCGGTCCGCTGTCGTCGGCCGACCGCCATTCCGAACGGAGACCGGCGGCACGCTGCTCGAATGCCTGCCTGACTGCGGCGACACGCTGGCGCTCCTCGGCATCCTCGGCCAGCCCGCCGCCGATCGGAGCACCCATCCCGGCATCCGCCCACGCCATGCTCATAACGCCGTAGGATGGCGGCTCCAACCCGATCAGTCGCGAATCGAAGGCACGCGCGAGCTTTGCCGCCAAGTCGAAGGCTGCCGGATCTTCCGCCGTCCACGCCATGGTCAGGATCGACTTCATGACACGCCCTCCCCGTTCGGCGCCATCCTAGCACGGCGCCGACGAGACTTCAGCCGATCCGACCGCTCAGGCGATCCTGTTCGCCTCCCGAACGATCCATTCGAAGCGGTCCGACATCGCCGCCCGCGATTGCGTGAGCTGTGAATGCCCGGGCGGTACCGCGAGCGCGCCCGCTCTGGCATGGCCTCGATCGACCTGACAAAATACAGCCGGTCAGGAGAAAAACAGCCATGGCTTCACGCAAGCGACGCGTCCCCGGCGCGCCCAAGCCCACCGGCCTGCGCCAAGGCCTCGCCACCTATGGCGATGCGGGCTTTTCCTTGTTTCTGCGCAAGGCCTTCATCAAGGCCGGAGGATACTCCGACGATGCGCTCGATCGGCCGATCGTCGGGATCACCAACACGTTCAGCGACTACAATCCCTGCCACGGCAACGTGCCCGACCTGATCGAGGCGGTGAAGCGCGGCGTCATGCTGGCGGGCGCCTTGCCCATGGTGTTTCCGACCATCTCGATTCACGAAAGCTTTTCGCACCCCACGAGCATGTTCCTGCGCAACCTCATGTCGATCGACACCGAGGAGATGATCCGCGCCCAGCCAATGGACTCCGTCGTGCTGATCGGCGGCTGCGACAAGACCCTGCCGGCGCAGCTCATGGCGGCCGCCAGCGCGGACCGGCCGGCGGTCGTGCTGCCAGTAGGGCCGATGCTGGTCGGCCATTTCAAGGGCGAGGTCCTGGGCGCCTGCACCGACTGTCGCCGCCTGTGGGGCCAGTATCGCGCCGGCACCTTCTCGGAAGCCGACATCGAGCAGGTGAGCGAGCGCCTCGCGCCGACCAAGGGCACGTGCATGGTGATGGGCACGGCCAGCACCATGGGCTGCATCGTCGAGACGCTCGGCATGGGCCTGCCGGGCAGCGGCTCGATTCCGGCCACCCATTCCGATCGGCTGCGGGTCGCCGAGGCGACCGGCCGGCTGGCCGCCGAGATGGCGAAAAAGCAGGGGCCGAAGCCCAGCGAGATCATGACCGCGGCGGCGTTCCGCAACGCCCTTACCGTGCTTCAGGCGATCGGCGGCTCGACCAACGCGCTGGTCCATCTCACGGCCGTGGCGCGCCGTCTCGGCGTCGAGATCGCCCTCGAGGAGTTCGACGAGATCGGCCGAAACGTGCCCGTTCTGGTCGACCTCAAGCCGTCGGGCGACCACTACATGGAGCATTTCCACTGGGCCGGCGGCAATTCCCGGCTGATGCGCGAGATCCGCGGCCAGCTCGACGAAAGGTGCCGGACCGTCTCCGGGCGCACCCTGAAACAGGTGATCGACTCCGCCGAGATGGTGCCCGGCCAGACCGTCATCCGCTCGCCGAGGAATCCTATCAAGCCGCAAGGCGGTATGGCGGTGCTGCGCGGCAACCTGGCGCCGCGCGGAGCAGTGATCAAGCACGCTGCCGCCTCGGCCAACCTGCTGAACCATACCGGCCGCGCCGTGGTCTTCGACTCGCTCGAGGACCTCGCGGCGCGGGGCGACGATCCCGCGCTCGACGTCGCACCGGACGACATCCTGGTGCTGCGCAACGCCGGCCCGAAAGGCGCACCGGGCATGCCCGAGGCCGGCTCGTTCCCCATCCCCCTGAAGCTCGCGCGCGCCGGCGTGAAGGACATGATCCGCATCTCCGACGCACGCATGAGCGGCACCGCGTTCGGTACGATCGTGCTGCACGTGGCGCCGGAAGCCGCAGTCGGCGGCCCGCTTGCCCTGGTGAGGACGGGTGATCGCATCACGCTCGACGTGCCGAAACGCCGCCTCGAGCTGCTCGTCGGCGCCAAGGAACTCGCCCGGCGGCGCAAGGCCTGGAAGGCGCCTGCCCCGCACGCCGGCAGCGACCGCGGCTACGCCGGCCTGTTCCAGAAGGAAGTTCTGCAGGCCGACCAGGGCGTCGACTTCGATTTCCTCGGTCCGGCCAAGCCGTGAGCGAGGCAGACCTTCCGGACATCTCGGTCGTCGTCACCTGCTACAATTGCCGCGACTATGTCGCCGACGCCATCCGCTCCGTGGCGGACCAGACGCTGCGGGGCTTTCAGTGCGTCATCGTCGACGATGCCTCGACCGACGGCTCCGCAGAGGTCGTGCAGCGGACGCTCGACGCGCTCGCTGATCCGCGCTTCTCGCTCATCCGTCTCGACAAGAACGTCGGCCAGACCGGGGCAACTCGGCGCGGGCTGGCGGCGACCTCCGGCACCTTCGTCTGCTTCCTCGATTCGGACGATCTGTGGAACGCGGACTTCCTCGAGCGCCATGTCGCCGCTCATCTGAACGAGACCTACGCCGTTGGCTTCACCGCCTGCAATGCCAGGCTGATCGACGGGCGCGGCAAGCTGATCGCAGGTTGCGTCTACTGGTTCGGTCGCGAGCGCGCCAGCGCCGATCGCGATCGCGCCTTCGCGCCGATCGACCCGGCGCGGGTGCCCAGCGTCGATCCGGCGGCCGCGACCGTGCGCTGGCAGTCTCAGACGCCGTACCGCCTGTACACCAGGCGCGTCGTGCACTGGGTCTGGGTCAGCACCTCGTCGATGATGTTTCGCCGCTCCCTGATCGACCTGGTCTTTCCCGACGACGACGAGACCTATCGCCTGCATATGGACTTCTACGTCGTCGTCATGGCGCAGATGGTGGCGGGCTCGCTGCTGATCGACGAGGCGCTCTATGCCTATCGCCTGCACGGCCGCAATGGCGCGGCCGACAATCCGGTTCTCGGCGGACGCCTGCACCTGTCTAGTCGCAACTGGGGCAACACCTACGCCGTGATGCTCGACCGCATGCTGGCGGCCATGGTGCGCGAGCGCGACCGCTACGTCGGTGCCCTGGGCGAACGGCAATACCGCCGCATGCTGCTGCGCATGAAGGCGGCTCGCGCGGCCTGGCCGGTCTCCTGGCTGCTGGTGGCCCGCAGCTGGCTCGCATGACAGCGATGCTGCAGCGGGGCGGACCGATTCCGCCGTAATCTTGCTTGAAAGAACCCGTCGCGTTATTGTCGTCTGAGGGGAGACAGGACGCAGTTGGAGGTACTTCGGCGGCTTGGCGTACTGGTCATGGCGGCGGCACTTTTCGCCGTGTGCCAGCCTGTGAGCGCACAACAGACGCCGGCGGCCGGCACCGAGCGCGGGCGCGAGTACGATGCCGCGTTCCAGGCGATGATGCAGCAGCCGGCCAACCTCGACGTCCTGTTCAAGTTCGCCACGGTGGCGGCGCAAGCCGGTGACATGGAAGGCGCGATCTCGGCGCTGGAGCGCATGTTGCTGATCAACCCCGACCTGCCGCGCGTTCGCCTGGAACTCGGCGTCCTCTATTTTCGCCTGGGCTCCTACGAGATCGCCAACACCTACCTCGAGACCGCCCTCTCCTCGCCCGCGGTGCCGCCCGACGTGCGGGCGCGCGCCGAGCAGTTCATGGCGGAGGTCCGCAAGCGCCAGAGCCCATCGCGCTTCTTCGGCGAGATCTTCGGCGGCGTGCGCTACCAGTCCAATGCCAACCTCGGCCCGCCGACATCGAGCGTGAGGCTGTTCGGCCAGACCGCAAATCTCAACCAGGGTTCGATCGGCACCGCCGACTGGGGCGTCATCTCCTCGGGCTACGTCCGGCATGTCTACGATCTCGGGACGCAGGACCGCGCCGCCCTGGAGACGCAGCTGACCGGCTACATCAACCGGCAGTTCCAGATCTCGGCGGCCAACGTGTCGATCCTCGACCTGACCACGGGCCCGCGCTTCCAGGTCCTGCAGGGAATCGCCGAGGATGTCAGCGTCAAGCCGTTCTTCACCGGCGGCTACATCTGGGTCAACGACACGTCGTTCTACGGCGCTTTCGGCGCCGGCCTCGAGGTCGGCACCCTGATCACCGACCGGCTGCGCAACACGTCGAGCTTCGTGTGGCGGCGGCAGATGCATCCCGATACCTGGTACGTGCCGACCAACAGCCAGTTCACCGGCTGGGAGTACTCGGGAAACACGACCTTCCAGTATCAGGTGACCGAGGCCCTCTCCGTCTTCACCAACGGCAATGCCCAGCGCTACCAGACCGACAATGCGCCGTGGCAAAGCTATCAGCTGTACGGTGTCGGCGGCGGCTTGAGCTACCGGTTCATCGACCCCGTGTTCAAGAGCGAGCTGGCGTGGAGCATCGGGCTCTCCGTCAACCTGCAATGGTGGACCTACGATCAGCCCGATGTCGTCAT
>JALHMO010000224.1 GCA_022844015.1 Reyranella sp.
CCCGGTGCGCCCGTCGAACTCGGGGCGCCGGCCGACCGGCCGAGGCGCCGCCGCCGCGGGTGCAGCCGCCTGCACGGCCGGCAGCCTCGTCTCCGTCGACACCTGCACCGACCAGCTGAGGATCTCGATCGCGGCGTTGGGGATGTGGCGCTCGAACAGGGCGGCGTAGTCGCGCTCGTAGGCCTCGCGCAGGGCCGCAGCATCCCCGGCCTCGAACCGACGCAGCGGCAGCGGCACGGTGATCTCGTGACCCTGCCCGACATAGCGCATGAAGGCCATCCGCCGCTCGAAGGTCGGCGTGCCGCGCGCCCCGGGTGCCACCAGGCCGGTTGCCTCGGTGCTCATCTCCGCCAGGAGATCACTCGCCGCATCGGCATCGAAGGCATCGAGGCGCATGTACCGGCTGCGCACCAGCTCGTAGGACACCGGCGCGGCCAGGAACCCGACCGCCGAGCCGACGCCGGCATTGGGCGGCACGATGACGCGACGGACGCCGATCTTCTCGGCCACCCGGGCGGCATGCAGCGGCGCGCCGCCGCCGAATGCGATCAGGTTGTACTGGCTGACCGCGGCGCCGCGCTCGACGGCGTGGACGCGGGCCGCGCTCGCCATGTTCTCCGACACCATCTCGTAGACCGCGTAGGCCGCCATCTCGGTCGACAGATCGAGGCCGGCCGCGACGTCGCGATCCAGGGCGCCGCGCGCGGCGTCGAGATCGAGGGCGATGCTGCCGCCGGCGAAGTCGGCGGGATCGATGGTGCCCAGCACGACGTTGGCGTCGGTCACCGCCGGGCGAATGCCGCCGCGGCCGTAGCAAGCCGGTCCCGGCTCGGCGCCGGCGCTCTCCGGCCCCACGGTCACGCGCTTCAGGGCGTCGAGCCTGGCAATCGAGCCGCCGCCGGCGCCGATCTCGACCATCTCGATCACCGGGATGCGCACCGGCAGGCCCGACCCCTTCAGGAAGCGCGCCGCGCGATCGACCTCGAACAGCCGCGCGGTGTGCGGCTTGTACTCGTCGATCAGGCAGATCTTGGCCGTGGTGCCACCCATGTCGTAGCTCAGCGCCCGCGCTTCGCCGGCACGGGCCGCGATCTGGACAGCAAAGATCGCGCCACCGGCCGGTCCCGATTCGACCAGGCGCACGGGATACCGGCGCGCCGTGTCGATGGCGGTGAGCCCTCCGCCCGAGGTCACCAGGTAGATGATGCCGCCGAAGCCCTCGGCGCGCAGGGCGGCCTGCATCCGCGCGAGGTACGAATCCATCAGCGGCTGGACATAGGCGTTGGCGACGGCGGTCGAGGTGCGCTCGTACTCGCGCACCTCGGGGCAAACCTCGCTCGACAGGGTCACCCAGAGGTCGGGCAGCTCGGCCTTCAGAATCTCGCGTACCCGCCGCTCGTGCGAGGGGTTTATGTAGGCGTGCATGAAGGCGACGGCGAGGCTCCCGATGCCCTCCGCCCTGAGCCGGCCGGCGAGGCTCCTGACGCCGGCCTCGTCGAGCGCCAGGCGCACCCGGCCGTGCACGTCGACGCGTTCGGCCACAGTGAAGCGCAGCGCGCGCGGCACCAGTGGCCGGGGCTTCTCGATGGAGAGGTCGTACTGGTCGTAGCGGCTCTCGTTGGCGATATCGAGGATGTCGCGAAAGCCCTCAGTCGCCAGCAGGGCGGTGCGCGCGCCGCGGCGCTCTATGATGGCGTTGGTGGCCAGCGTCGTGCCGTGGACCAGCACGCCGACGTCGGCGAGGCCCTGCCCGGCGTCGGCCAGGATCGCACGTACCCCCTCCAGTACCGCCTCCTCGGGTCGCAGGGGCGTGGTCAGCACCTTGCGGGTCAGGCGCCTTTCGCCTTGCTCCAGAACGACATCCGTGAACGTGCCGCCGATATCGACGGCGATCCGCAAATCGCTTGCCACCTTCGCTCCAGACCCCTACCCGAAACTCTCTCGGCTGGCAGAGCGCCACTGGTGACGGAGTAAACTCCGCCAAAGTGGCGCCTCAATTCACCTGCCCAAAGGAAGACTGCGCCACGGGAGTGGCGCGCTCCCGCCATGAGCGCAACCCTAGACCCGCAGGGCGCGCGTTGCAATTCGCGGGCCAGCGCGCCTATGGTCGCCCCGTGACCGACGAGGCCCCGACCCTGCGCACGCAGGTCTATACCGTGCTGCGCTACTCCGACCCCAGCCCGGCCGGCCGGCATTGGCGGACCCTGCATCTTTTCGTGCTCGCCGTCGGCCTCATGGCCGTCGTCATGCTTTCAGTCGATCGGCTCGAGACGGTTCCGCAGGCGGTCCTGCGCTGGGTGATCTGGGCCGTCACCGTCATCTTCTTCGTCGAGTATCTGGTCCGCCTCTGGATAGCGCCGGAGACGCCGCGCTTCCAGCACCATCGGCCCCTGTGGGCGCGTCTCAACTGGATGATCTCCATCGAGGGCCTGATCGGCCTCCTCGCGGTCGTTCCGGCAGTCATGCTCGCCGGCAGCTACGCCATCAGCGGGACCGATGCCGCCTCGGTGTTCTGCATCCTGTGGATCCTGAAGTTCGGCCTGCATGCCCCCGCGTTCAGCACGCTGGCGCGGGTCGTCTCCAACGAGCGCGCGCCGATCGCCTCCATCCTGATCCTGTTCGTCATCCTGCTGATGCTGGCGGCGACTGCCGCCCACATATTCGAGCGCGACAAGCAACCGGAGCAGTTCGGCTCGCTGCCCAACGCGATGTGGTGGGCGGTCGTCACCCTGACGACCACCGGTTACGGCGACGTCGTCCCCGTGACCGCGGGCGGCCGCATCATGGGCTCGCTGCTGATGATCTCGGGCATCAGCGTTCTGGCGCTGATGACCGGCGTGCTGGCCACCGGCTTCGCCCAGGAGGAGCGCCGACGTGAGTATCTGCGCGTCTGGGAACACGTGGCGCGCGTGCCGATCTTCGCCGCCCTGGGAGTCGTCACCCTGTCGGAGATCGTCGGCAAGCTGCGCACGCGCTACTACCCGCCGCGCGTCACCGTCGTGCGGCGCGGCGACCCCGGCGATTCGATGTTCTTCATCTCGAGCGGCGAGGTCGAGGTCCGCCTGCCGACCGGCGGCTCAGTCAGGCTGAGCGACGGCGCCTTCTTCGGCGAGATGGCCCTGCTCGAGCGCCAGCCGCGCTCGGCCTCGGTGGCGACGACCAGGCCCACCACCCTGCTCGTCCTCTACGCCAGCGATTTCTACGAGATCGCTTCCCACATCCCCGCCCTCGCGGAGGCGGTCGAGAACGAGGCACGGCGACGCCGCGAGGAAAACCTCGGCCGTCAGGCGACCGGGACCAGGCGGTGACCCGCTTTGCCCGGACCAGGGCAGCGCCATTGGCCGGCCGCCGGCCATCGGCTATATCGCCGCCCGTCGAGGCCAGGAACCCGCCACGAGAAAGCTGACGAATGCCCCTCATCACACCCGTCATCCTGGTCGGAGGCTCCGGCAAGCGGCTGTGGCCCCTGTCGCGCGAGAGCATGCCCAAGCAGTTCGTCCCGTTGCTCGGCAAGCAGTCGACCTTTCACCAGACCCTGCTGCGGGTCGCCGACCGCAGCCTGTTCGGCAAGCCGGTGATCGCGACGAACGACTCCTATCGCTTCATGTGCGAGCAGCAGGCCCGCGAGATCGGCATGGAGATCGACCTCGTGATCGAGCCCCAGCGTCGCGATTCGGGCCCGGCCATGGCGGCGGCGGCGGCCTATGCCCGCACGCTGGGCGCGGAGGCCGTGCTGGCCATGGCGTCCGACCACATGGTGATCGGCGTCGAGGAGTTCCGCGCCGCCTGCCGCGAGAGCCTGCCCGCGGTGGCCCAGGGCGGCATCGTCACCTTCGGCATTCCGCCCACGGAGCCCAAGACCGACTACGGCTACATCCGCCCCGGCGGCGAGCATCTCGGCGGCGCCCAGAAGGTTACCGCGTTCGTCGAGAAGCCCAACGCCCAGACGGCCCTGCGCTACATCCAGGAAGGGCTGATGTGGAACGCCAGCTACTTCCTGTTCGCGCCGGACACGCTCCTCTCGGAGATGGCCCGCTTCGAGCCGGCGATGGCCGCCGCCGCCGAGGAGGCCGTGGCCAAGGCGCGCAAGGTGGGCTCGACGGTGTTCCTCGACGCCGACGCCTTCAACAAGGCACCGGCCAAGTCGATCGACTACGCCGTCATGGAACGCACCGACAAGTGCTGGGTGGTGCCGGCCAGGTTCCGCTGGTCCGACCTCGGCACGTGGGACGCGCTGCTCGATATCGGCCAGGCGGACAGTGCCGGCAACGTCGTCGAGGGACCGGTCGAGATCGACCATGTGCGCAACTCCTACATCCGGTCGGACGGGCCGCTGACGGCCGTGATCGGCGTCGAGGAGGTCGTGGTGGTGGCGATGAACGACGCGGTGCTGGTCGGGCATCGCGCCAATCTTCCACGGCTGAAGGACGTCGTGCAGCGCATGTCTGATGGCAACCACAGGGCGGCCACGGAGCATGCGGTGATGCACCGCCCGTGGGGCAGCTACCAGGACATCGACCGCGGCGAGCGCTTTCGCGCCAAGCGCATGACGGTCAACGCCAAGGGCAAGCTCAGCCTGCAGAGCCACAAGCACCGCGCCGAGCACTGGGTCGTGGTCAGGGGCGTGGCCGAGGTCGTGCTCGACGGCAAGATCATGACGCTGCACGAGAACGAGTCGGTCTACATCCCCAAGGGCAGCGTTCACCGCCTGAGCAACCCCGGCTCCGAGCCGCTCGAGGTTGTCGAGGTTCAGACCGGCGACTATCTCGAGGAGGACGACATCACCCGCTACGAGGATATCTACGCGCGAGCGTAGGCGAGCGATGGGGTTCGGCGCACACCACGAGTGGGGCAGGCTGCGCGAGGCGGTCGTCGGCATCTCACCGGCCGAGGACCTGGTGATGTACTTCGAAGAGTCGGCGCGCTGGATGGCGCCCGACATCGCCGAGCAGTCGCGCCGCCACGCCGGCCGCCGCCTGATCGACATCGACTCCGATTGGGCGAGGCGCTGCGAACAGCAGGTCGACGCCCTGGCGGAAGTGGTGGCGCGCGAAGGCGTCGTCGTCCATCGGCCGCAACGCCTGTCGGGTGTCGAGCGCACGTTTCTCGCGCCCAACGGCGAAGGCGACCAGCTCTTCCCGCGCGATCCCATGATCGTCGTCGGCGAGCATGCGATCGACGCCTCGCTGCGGCTGATCTGCCGGCAGCGCGAACGCTATGGGCTCAGGCCCATCATCCAGCACGCCGTGCAGCAGAGGGGCGCACGCTGGTCGAGCGTTCCCCTGGGCTCGCCGGGTTGCGTCGACGGCCCGTTCCTCGAGGGTGGCGACGTGCTGCTCAATGGCCGCCAGATCTATGTCGGCATGTCCGGTTGCGCCTCCGACCTGGCAGGTGCCGACTGGCTGAAGACCCTGCTCGGCGACAGCTACCGCGTGATCCCGGTGGCGATGAGATCGAACGTCCTGCACCTCGATTGCTGCCTGGCGCTGGTCAGGCCGGGCCTGCTGATCCACTGCCCCGAGAAGCTCATAGACGGGCTGCCCATGGCGTTGCGCGACTGGGACAAGATCGTCGTGTCGGTCGACGAGGCGAACCGGCTCGCCACCAACGGCCTCGTGCTCGAGGAAGGCCACATGATCGTCGATGCCGACAACGGCCGCGTGATCGACGAGCTGCGCCGGCGCAAGGTCGAGGTCATCCCCCTGCCCTTCGACGGGCCGATCAGGCTGGGCGGCGGCCTGCGCTGCGCCCACCACCCGCTGCTGCGCGAGAGCGCGCTGGACTGAGGCGTGTGCTCGCAAGTCCGGACTCAGCGATGTCCGCGGCTTTCCTCGACGAGCTCCCGCACGATCTCCGCAGCCGATTGGACCCGCTTCACCGCGCCAACTGACGTCCCGGCAAAAAGTGACATTGCCTTGATCGTCCCGGTCGCGGTCTTGTCGACGGCGAAGGCGGCCCTGCAAAGGTGGCAGTCAACCCCGGGTGCGCCGTGCCCAACATCCCGAGTGCACCGGCTTCCGACACGGCCGCTGCCAGTTCCGGAGGGGCGACGGCGCCCATGCCGGCCTGCTGAATCGGTACTGTGCAGCCTACCAACTCCGTGAACCTCGTAGCGATCATCGCTTGCCCCCACACCGCTGCGCCCCAATGATCGGACATGCCTCGCGCGCCCAGGGACGGCGAGGTGCCCAGAGGCTGCCCCCGTCATTCGGGCAACCCTGAGAGGTGCAATGCCGAGAACACGCGTTCCTGTTCTGGCGTTCGGCGAAAGGGTCCGGTCTCTACCCAATAGTGGACGGTGAAGCTCGGCTCGACTTGCAGATACGCCATCGCCGCCCGCTTGGCTTCGACGTGCTGACCCGACAGGAAATGAGAAGCGATGACTTGCCGGTGGGAAGCGCTCCAATGCGGGTTGTGCTGCATGCATTTGTGAGCCCAGGCGAGCGCTTCGACATGGCGTCCAGCCAGGTTGAGGGCAAAGGCCATGCCGTTGGCGTAGTTGCTGATCCACTGATCGAACGGACTCAGTCGAAGGGCTCGCTCAAAATCCTCGATAGCGGCGGCCGCCTCACCGGCCCAGACATTGACCCAGCCGCGCAGTCCCCAGGCGAGAGCCGCGTTCCCGTCAATGGCGAGCGAACGATCAAAGAGGTCCAAGCCCGCTCGGTAGTCTTTGCCAACCAGCACAACAGTAATTGCGACCGCTCGCAACGCGATGGGGTCGTTGGGGTCGGAATCGAAGGCGCGCCTCGCCAGTGCGGATGCCTCACGCATGTCGCCGGCCGGATCGGGGCTCAGGCCGTGAAAGGGCCGCAATGCCCGGCACCATGCGGCATAACCCAGCGCCTGCGCGTAGGTAGGTGCGATTGCGATAGCGCGGTCCAGAAGCTCGATTGCTCTCGTGAAGCCTTCAGCGGTCATCGTTGCATGCTTCGGCAAGGCCTGGAGCACGAGGTCAAACGCCGTAAGGCTTTCAGGTCTCTTTTGCCGCGCGCGCGTGATTTCGCTCGCTCGCAGCTTCGGCTCGAGTGCGCCGATCAGCCTCTCGACGATCTGGTCCTGAAGGTCGAAGACCTGCTCCTGTGTACCGTCATACTTGTCGGCCCAGAGGTGATCGCCTGACGAAGCCTCGATCAGCTGTGCCGTCATCCGCAGGCGGTTTCCGGACTTGCGTATGGAACCTTCCAGCACATACCGCACGCCCAATTCCCGGCCCACCTGACGGATGTCGACGGCCTTCCCCTTGTAGGCAAAGCTCGAGTTGCGGGCCGTCACGAAGAACCACCCCACGCGACTGAGTGCCGTGATAATGTCTTCCGCCAAACCGTCAGCGAAGTATTCCTGATCCGGATCGCCGCTCATGTTCTGGAAGGGCAGGACGGCAATCGAGGGTTTGTCGGGAAGCCTCAGCGGGGTATCGCTGGTTGAAAGCGCGGCAATCGATGGCGCCGTGGCCGTCCAATCCGCCGGTACCCATTTCACGCCGAACGACTGGACCGGCCGCTCGATGTTCTTCAGCGTCAGGCTGCCTAGATCGTCGAACGTCGCCTTCAGGCGACCGGTGACCGCTTCATGGACAGTGCGCGAGATCACGATACCACCGGGCGTCGCTTCGGCTTCGAGACGGGCAGCAATGTTCATCCCGTCGCCGTAGAGGTCGTCACCCTCGACGATCAGGTCGCCGAGGTGCAATCCGATCCGGAACACGATGGCGGTGTCGGGTTGGTCCTGGTTGACCTCGGCCATGGCCTGCTGGAACTCGATGGCCGCTCCGAGGGCGCCCACAGCGCTCGGGAACTCGACCAGGGCACCGTCACCTGTCAGCTTGATCAGCCGTCCGCCATGGCGGGCCAAAGCAGGCTCCAGACGCTCGGCGCGATGGGTTTTCAGCCTGTGGAGGGTACCGTGCTCGTCGCGGCCCATGAGGCGTGAGTAGCCTACGACATCCGCCGCGAGAATTGCCGCCAGTCGCCGTACAACCCGCTCGCCCGTCATGGATCCATCCCAGGGCCACAGACTGCCGCATAACCGCGCTGCACCCAAGCCCGATCGCAGCCCAGGTCAGGGGTGCATGGCCCAGCCTGAATCCAGTTCAGGCCAGTCAGGCGCCGCGCTTGGGCGTGCGATCGAACACGATCGGCTTGGGCCGGTTCAATGCCTTGACCAGATGGACGCCGAGCGAACGGGCGAGCATCGCGATCTGGCCGCCAACGTAGCGCAGCAGCACCATCGCGAAGCGGCCGGGCGACATCGCGCCGCCACGGATGAAATTGTGCCCGGCGCGCAGGAAGGTCGTGGCGCAGAACAGCACCCAAACGAGCGTCACCAGGAACAGTGTTACCAGCCACGGGATCAGCGCCGGCGCGAGCAGCGCCGCCAGCAGGCCCGACACGACGCCGACCAGCAGCACCGGCTGGTTCAGCGACATGCAGAGATGCAGGAGCGCCGCGCCCTTGGCGCCTGGGGTTATGTCGCGGCTGCGCAGAATGGCGGGGACCATGCGCAGCGAGACGTGGCGGAAGCCGTCCTGCCAGCGCTGCTGCTGGCGCAGCCAGGTCTTGCGGTCGGCCGGCAGCTCGCCGGGCACCGCCACGCTGGTCAGGAACAGGGCGCGCCAGCCCTTGACCCACCCGCGATAGGTGAGGTCGAGGTCCTCGGTGACGGTGTCGCCCTTCCAGCCGCCGCCGGCCTCGATGGCGGCGCGCTGCCAGATGCCGCAGGTGCCGTTGAACGGCAGCGGATGGCCGGCCCAGCAGCGCGTCGCCTGCTCGATGCCGAGATGGGCGTCGAGCGTCACCATCTGCATCTCGGTCAGCGCGTTTTCGTGCGGATTGAGGAAGTCGAAGCGCGCCTGGACGAACGCAGTGCGCGGCTCGGCGAAGAACGGCCGCATGGCAACCCGCAGGAAATCGCGCGCCGGCACGTAGTCGACGTCGAAGATGGCAAAGAAGCCGTGCGGCGTCTGCTGCATGGCCTCGTGCAGCGCGCCGCCCTTGTAGCCGCTGCGATCGGTGCGCTGCAGGGCTGCGGCGTCGACCCCCTTCGCGCGGAGCTCGGCAACGACGGCGCGGGCGAGCTCGGCGGTCTCGTCGGTACTGTCGTCGAGCACCTGAATGTGCAGCTTGTCGCGCGGCCAGTCGAGGCGGGCCGCCGCCTCGATGCCCCGGCGTAGCACCGCGCCTTCGTTGAAGGACGGGATCTGCACCACGACGTGCGGCAGCTCGGCGTCGGGCGGCAGGGGCGTGGCGAGCAGCGCGCGCTCGCGGGCGAGCCCCTGCGCCTTCAGCCGATGATGCAGCACTACCATGTACAGCAGGCTGCCGATGAAGGCAGCGAGCAGCGCGCAGCAGAGAGCGAAGACCGCGACCAGGACGATTGCGAGCGTGGCGAGCAGGGCCATCGGCGTCAAATTCCCGTCTTGGGCGTGCGCTTGAACTCGGTCTTGCGACCGAACCCCGCCGCGACAATGGCGCCGGCATTGGCCGCCGCGAGATAGACGATCAGCGCCGGCAGGCTCGCAGCGGTGATCAGGTACTGCACGAGATCGCCCCGATACAGTCGCCGGTAGGCACCCCAGGTCATGCCGAGCAGCACGGCGAGCAGGGTCACGAGCCACAGCCACAGCAGGAAGTGGAAGAGACCGACCAGATGGCCATGGCCGAGGATCGACAGCACCAGGGCGAGGATGCCCACCACCAGCACCGGGAATATGAGCTGCTGGGCGAGCGCTATCGTGGTGACGAGCTTGGCCTCGCTGGACCAGCCGGAACTCCAGATCGGGGCGAGCAGCTTCCGCGCCACCTGAACGAAGCCCTTCGACCAGCGGCTCTGCTGGTGGGAGTAGCTGTCGAGCCTCTCCGGCAGCTCGCCGACGACGTGCGGCTCCATCAGGAACACGCCGTGCCAGCCGGCAAGGGAGGTCCGCAGGACGAGGTCGAGATCCTCCGACAGGGTGTCGTGCGACCAGCCGCCCGCCTCCTCGACCGCGGCACGCCGCCAGATGCCGCCGGTGCCGTTGAACTGGAACGGCACGCCGCGCCGCGCTCGCACG
>JALHMO010000225.1 GCA_022844015.1 Reyranella sp.
AGGCCCATCCCAAGCCGGTCCAGAAACCCTATCCCGTCCTGATCAACGCCGGTCATTCGCCGGCGGCCATCGAGTTTTCCGCCCGCGAGGTCGATTTCAGCTTCGTGGGCTTCGACAGCATCGAGTCCGTGAAGGCGGTGGCGGCGCGGGTTCGCGACAAGGCAAAAGAAAGCTATCGGCGCCAAATCGGCATCTGCACATCCGCGCTCGTCGTTTGCCGCGAGACCGAGGCCGAGGCCCGGCAGGTGTATCGCAGCATCATCGAGCACGGCGACTGGGTGGCCGCCGACAATCTCATGAAGGTGCTGGGCATCGAGAGCCAGTCGTTCAACGACCGCATCCAGAAGTATCGCGAAAGGCTGGTCGCGGGCTGGGGCACCAACCCGATCATCGGCACGCCCGAGCAGGTCACCTCCCAGCTCGCCCAGGTGTCGGCGGCGGGCGTCGACGGGGTGGTGTTCGGCTTCCTCGACTACAACGAGGAGCTCAAGTACTTCGACAGCGCGGTGATGCCGCTGCTGCGCCAGGCGGGGCTGAGGAGCTAGACCAGGCTCCTCTTTGGTCCGCGCACCAGAGAATGACCTCACCCTGAGGAACGGCCGCAGGCCGTGTCTCGAAGGGTAGGCTACATCACCTCTGCTGCCCACCCTTCGAGACGCCACGCTGCGCGTGGCTCCTCAGGGTGAGGTTTCCACCTAAGCCGATCGCGATCTGGCTGGAGACCTCAAGCCTTCGGAGGCTGCTCCTCGTCGAGTTCCGCGAGCATGCGGTCGGCTTCGGCCTGGAGGCTGTCGAGGCAGGCGATCAGCGTCTCGGCGGTGCCGGCCGGCAAGGCGCCCAGGAGTCTTTTCTGCCGCCGCCGCGCGTTGGCCATGATCGCGTCGTGCACCTCCTTGCCCGGCCTGGTGAGGCTGACCAGCGCCCGCCGCAGGTCGCGCTTGTCGGTGGAGCGCTGGACGAGGCCATGCTGCACCAGCTTCTCGACCGTCAGGCCGACCCACGCCTTGTCCGTCGCCAGGGCACGGCTGATGTCGCGCGCCGTCGTGGTCTCGTGCAGGGCGATGATGGAGAGCACGCGCCACTCGGGCAGCGTCACGTTGAACTGCTTGCGGTAGCGGCGGTTGCTGTAGAGGCCGAGCGTGTTGGACAGGCGCAGCAGGCGGTAGGTCAGCAGGTCGGTGACGGATTTTGGCTCGCGCATGCGATCGGCTTAGCAGTTGACGATGGCGTTGCTCAAGACATATGGTAGTGATCACTAGTAGTGATCACTACCACACTCCGGAAGGTTAAGAGTCGCTTGGACATTGCGTGCGTGTCCTCCGTCGCCAACGATCTGGGCGAATCGCCGTGTTGGGACCCCGATGCCCGGCGTCTCTACTGGATCGATGCCTGGAGGAGCGAGGTCCACGCCCTCGACCCGGCGACGCGCGAGACGTCCTGCACGGCGCTCGCGCCGGCGCTGGCCGGGCTGCCGATCGGCTCGATTGCCCGACATGCCGATGGCGGTCTGGTCAGCGGCGTCAAGGGCGGCTTCTATCACCTCGATCTCGAGCGGCGGGCGGCGCGCCTGATCGCTGCCGTGGAGACGGATCGTCCGGCAACGAACCGGCTGAACGACGGCAAGTGCGACCGTGCCGGGCGTTTCTGGTGCGCGTCGGTCAACACCGATCACCGCACGCCGTCGGGCTCGCTGTGGCGGCTCGAGCAGGGCAAGGCGCCGGTCCGGATGGAGGACGGGCTGACTGTGGGCAACGGCATCGCCTGGAGCCCAGACGACCGGCGCCTCTACCTCGCCGACACGCTGACCGCGACGGTCTGGCAGTACGAATTCGATATCGCCAGCGGCGCGCTCGCCAATCGCCGGCTTTTCCTCTCGACGGCGCATATCCGCGGCTTCGTCGACGGCGCGACGGTCGATGCGGACGGCTGCTACTGGGCGGCGCTGTTTCGTGGCGGCGCGGTCGCGCAGTTCGATCCGGACGGCAAGCTCATGCGTCACGTCCGCCTGCCGGTCTCCAATCCCACCATGTGCGCCTTCGGTGGTCCCGGCCTCGACGTTCTCTATGTCACCTCGGCCAGCCGCTTTCTCGACGCGGCGCAGCTTCGCGATCAGCCGTTGGCCGGGCGACTGTTCGCCATCGAAGGCCTCGGCGCGCACGGAATTGCCGAGCCGAGGTTCGGCGCATGAGCCGGCTGCCGCTCGCGGGCGTGCGCGTGCTCGAATGCGCCAGCGTCATCGCCGGTCCCTACAGCTCCTACCTGCTGACCCTGCTGGGAGCGGAAACCATCAAGATCGAGCGGCCGGGGATGGGTGACTGGATGCGCAGCCAGGGCGGCGACGCCGCGCTGGTCGCCGCCGGTCTCGGCAGCACGTTCCTGTCGTGCAACGCCGGCAAGCGATCGGTGGCGCTGAACCTCACGGATCCGAGGGGCCAGAGGATCGCGCGCGAGATCGCGGCCGGCGTCGACGTGATGATCGAGAACTGGCGTCCCGGCACGGCGGAGCGGCTGGGCGTGGGCTTCGCGGCGATCAGGGCCGTCAACCCGCGCATCGTCTATTGCTCCATATCGGGGTTCGGGCAGGACGGGCCGATGTCGCCGCGCCCCGCTTACGACCACATCATCCAGGCGGTGTCCGGGATCATGTCGGTGACCGGAACGCCGGAGACGGCGCCGAGCCGGACCGGCCCGCCGCTGGTCGATTACCTGACCGGCCTGTCGGCGACCGTCGCCATCCTCGCCGCGCTGCGCGAGCGCGACCGCACCGGCGAGGCGCAGTCGATCGATGTCGGCATGCTCGACTGTGCGGTCGCCGGCATGGGCTCGATCCTGTCCGCCCACGTCAATGGCGGGGTCCCTGCCGGGCCGGTCGGCAATGCGGCGGCCAGCGGCGCCCCGGGGTCGGGGCTGTTCCAGACCGCCACCTCGCCCTTGACGGTCGTCGCCAACACGGAGGCGCAGTTCGCCGCGCTGTGCGGCGTTCTCGGGCGGCCCGACCTCGTGCGCGATCCACGCTTTTGCGAGCCCGCCGTCCGCAAGCAGAACCAGGACGCCCTGCGCGCCATCATCGCGTCGTGCCTGGCGGCGCGCCCGGCGATCGACTGGGAAGGACGGCTGGCCGCGGCCGGCGTGCCGGCCGGCGCTGTCCGCTCGGTGCCCGAGCTGCTCGACGAGCCGCATGTCGCGGCGCGTGACCTGTCGCGCCGGCTCGCGTTGCCCGACCAGGGACGGGACGCCGTGTTGCCGGCGGCCGGCTTCAAGCTCAATGGCCGCAGGATCGCTCCCGAGCGCGAACCGCCGCTGCTCGCGGCCGACAACGAGAGCGTGCTCGCGGCGCTGGGTTACGGCCCGGCCGAGCGGCGCGCGCTGCGCGAGGACGGCGTCTGGTGAGCGCAAATGTGACGGGAAGGGTCGCGGGCATCGTGCCCGCGCGACAGGACGAGGGAGCGAAACAGATGAAGGATCGGATCATGGCCAGCGTGCTGGCCCTCGGCATGGCGGCGTCGGCCGTCCTTGCCGCGCCGACGGCCGCGCTGGCGCAGGACAAGCTCGCGGCCAGCATCGGCTACTATCCCGGCGCGCTCATCTCGATGCCGGTGCTGATCGCCAACGAGCAGAAGTTCTTCGAGAGGAACGGCCTCACGGTGGAGCTGGTGCCGGTCGCCAGCGGCCCGGCGATGACCTCCGCCGTCGCCAGCGGCAGCGTGACCTTCGTCAACAACTCCTGGGACAACCTCATCCTGGCGGTCGACAAAGGCCTGCCGGTGCGCGCGGTGGCGGGATCGACGGTCAAGGTCCCGTTCGCCCTGCTGGTCCGCAAGGGCATCGCCCTGCCGCACCTGGCCGAGGGCTACCCCGGCGTCATCAAGGATCTGGTCGGCAAGAACTGGGGTGTCCTGGCGCTCGGCGTCTCCGTGCATTTCATGGCGCAGCTGATCCTGACCGATGCCGGCTTCAAGGCGAGCGACGTGACGTTCCTCGCCGTCGGGCTGCCCAACACGGCGCGGCCGGCGCTGCAGCGCGGCACCGTCGACACCTATCTCAGCATCGAGCCGCTGCCCTCGATTGCCGCGGCCAAGGACGAGGGGACCGTCGTCGTCGACCTGGCGAAGAACCAGGGCCCCAAGGTGTTCCACGACCTGGGCTACAACGGCTGGTGGGCCTCGACGTCGACGATCAAGGATAAGCCCGAGGTCGTCGCGCGCTTCGCGAGGTCCCTCGAAGAATCGTACTGCTGGTTCAGCAAGCCCGAAAACCTCGACCAGGTCGTCACGCTCCTGCAGAAGTACGTGAAGGTTCCCGATCTTTCGGAGGACGCCTACAAGGCCATGGTGAAGGGGCTGCTGCCGACCTTCGGCCCCGACATCACCTCGCGCACCATCGACACGTGGTCGAAGCTGCTGGTCGACAACAAGCAGCTTGGCGCGCCCAAGACGCGGCGCGACGTCGTCGCCGAGTCGGCCCGGGAGAGCTTCCGCTGCCCGAACTAGGCGTTGCGGCGATGGCCCGGGATGGCGGCGCTGCCGACGGCGACCGGCCGGTCGACATCGGCGTACGCGGGCTCGCGGTGACGTTCGGCCAGCCGCGCAGCGTGCTGTCGGGCGTCGACGTGACCGTGCGGCGTGGCGAGTTCGTCGCGCTGATCGGCGCGAGCGGTTGCGGGAAGACGACGCTGCTGAACGTCATTGCCGGGCTGGTGCCGGCGGCGGCCGGAACCGTGACGATCGCCGGCACGCCGCCGGCCGCCGGGCGCCGCGACATCTGCTACGTCCTCGCCCGCGACGCGCTGCTGCCGTGGCGGACCGTGATGGGCAACGTCGAGTACGGCCTCGAGCTGTCCGGCATCGGCCGCGAGGAGCGGGCGCGCCGGGCCGCTTCCTATGTCGACAGGGTTGGCCTGGCGCACGCGCGCGATCTCTATCCGTCCAGGCTGTCCCAGGGCATGCGCCAGCGCGTGTCGCTGGCGCGCGCCTTCGCGGTCGGCCGCAGCCTCTATCTCATGGACGAGCCCTTCAGTGCCCTCGATTCGCAGACCAAGCTCGTCCTGCACGATCAGCTCCTCGGGCTGTGGGAGAGCAGCCGCGCCACCGTCGTCTTCGTCACCCACGACATCGGCGAGGCGATCACGCTGGCCGATCGGGTCCTGGTGATGTCGAGGAAGGGAACGGGCGTCGTCGACGAGATCCGCGTCGATCTCGCGCGCCCGCGCTCGGCCGAGGCGCTGCAGGCCGACGCCCACTATCACGACCTCTATCGCAGGACCTGGACCTCCCTCAAGGCGAGCGCCCAATGACCGATGTCGCCAGCTCCGAAGCCCGTCTCGATTCGGCGGCGCGCGCGAGGGGCGGCCGCTCGGCGTCGATCTTCGCGGCGCGGGCGCTCTTCCTCGCCGTCATCCTGGCGATCTGGCAGGGCGCCGTCGCGCTCGGCCTCGCCAATGCCGCCTTCGTGTCGACGCCGGCCGCCGTCGCGCAATCCTTGTGGGACCTGTTCAAGGACGGCGAGATTCTTCCCGATCTCGGCACGACGGTGCTCGAGATCGTGATCGCCTTCGCCCTGTCGGTCGTGCTCGGCATCGGCAGCGCCGTCGTCCTCGATCGCAACGACTGGCTCAACCGGATCGTCTCGCCCTTCCTGACGGCCTTCAACAGCATGCCCCGGATCGCCCTGGGGCCGCTGTTCATCCTGTGGTTCGGCATCGGCATCGCCTCGAAGGTCGTGCTCGCCTTCTCGCTCGGCTACTTCATCATGCTGCTGAGCACCCTGGGCGGGCTCAAGAACGTCGATCGCGATCTCCTGCTGATGGCGCGGCTGTTCGGTGCCTCGGAGCTTCGCCTGTTCCGCGACGTCCGATTTCCGTGGGCGCTCCCCGGCATCTTTGCCGGGCTGAAGCTCACGCTGATCTATTGCAGCGCCGGCGCGGTGATCGGCGAGATGATCGCGGCCAGGCGCGGCCTCGGGGTGCTGCTGCAGAGCTTCAGCGGCCGCTTCGATGTCGCCGGCGTGCTCGCCCTCATCCTGATCGTCGCCCTGCTGGTGATGGCCCTGACGTCCCTGATGGATCTGGTGGAACGTCGCCTGCTGGACTGGAGCAAAGGCAGCACGGACGTGCCCGGCTGACGGGACGGGGGGTCGACGGAGCAGGGCAATCGCATATGGCCACTTCTCCCGTCATCCCGAGCGGAGCCGCGCGCAGCGCGGCGCAGTCGAGGGACCTTTCCTATCGGTCTTGCAGGAAGAAAGGTCCCTCCACTACGCCTCGCTTCGCTCGGCTCCGGTCGGAATGACGGAGTTTTTCTATGCGAATGCCCTGGCCGACGGAGGGAGGCGACCAGGGCCTCAGACGGCGGCCTCGAAGTCCGGCGGCGGCGTGCCGGTCAGGAACGAATCGAGGTACATCTTGCCCAGCACGTGCCTGGTGCGCGGCGTGCCGGGCGCCAGGCTTCCATCGCGCAGGGCGCGCCGGAACTGCGCCGCTGTCGGTGCGGCGAGATCGTCATCCGGCGCGGCCTGCCACGACGCCGCCGAGGCGCTGAGGAAGACACCGGCGAAGTAGAGACGGGTGAGGGCGCGCACGATCGCCAGGCGTCGCCTGTCGCCGCCGCCGGGCATCCGGCCGAGGCTCGCCGCAAGCAGCAAATCCTCGAGCTCCCGCGGGAAGCCGAAGCTGTCGAGCACGATGGCGGCGTCGACGAGCGGGTCGTTGCGATAGGCCGATTCCCAGTCGATCAGCCAGAGCCGCTGGCCGTCGAAGAGGACGTTGCGCGGAGTGACGTCGTTGTGGCTCGGCACCAGGCGCGTCTTGTCGGCGCCGTAAGCCTCGACGAGCTCTGCAAGGCGCTCGACATGCGGGTCGAGAAGGCCGGCCGCGAAGAGTCCGGTGCGCCGCACATGAGCGAACAGGCGGGCGACGATGGCGGGGTAGTCGACGAAGGACGGGAAGGTCGGCTCAGCCTGCAGGCGGGCCAGGAGCGTGCCGACTGCGCCGGCGAGGGCGGGCGGGCCTCCGGGATAGTCCTGCAACGGCCGGTGCTCGACGAGGTCCATGATCGCGACCCGGCTGGTCTCGTCGATGAAGTGGATCGCCGGGGCAAGTCCGGCGTCCGCGGCGATGCGCATGGCGGCATACTGCTGCGGATTGCGCAGCGGGCTCGGCTCGCCTTCGAGACGCATCACGTAGCTGCGTCCGCGGGCTGTCACGCGGAAGATCGAGGCGCTGGACGCGCCACCGCCGATCGGTGCGACGGCGTCGATCGGCGTGGTGCCGAAGGTGGCCGCCAACGCCGAATGTGCGGCCGCCCGTCGCTCGTCGGGGAGGATGTCGAGGCCGCTCAATGCTCGAGGAACTGCCGCGCCGCCGCGGGCCCGTTCTCCAGGCGGCGGAAGTAGAGGTGGCCGGCGATGCCCATCGCCAGCAGCAGCAGGCCGAAATAGAGCTCGGTATGGGTCGGGCCGATCAGGTCGAACAGCGGTGTGGCGCCCAGGTTGAACACCAGCATCGAGGCCGCCATGATCGCCAGGCGCAGGCGGAACACGCGGGCGATCTCGATGCCGCGGTAGACGGTCTGCATGCGCGTGATCATCGGGATGAAATAGAACGGCCCGCCGAAGCCCGAGATCAGGGCGGCCGCCATCATGGCCGGCAGCTTGTAGGGGTTGTCGACGCCCCAGGCGGCGAGCGCCAGCAGGACGAACCCCGAGCCCATGGCGACGTAGCCCAGGAACATGGTTTGCAAGGGCTTCTGGAACTTGACGCTGCCGGCCACCAGGTTGCCGACGACGTCGCCGACGCCGCAGGTTCCGATGATCAGGCCCAGCGCCGCGAGGCCGTGGAGGCCGAACAGGTGCGGGTCGTGCTCGAGCACCATCAGCGTGATGGCGAGCTGCAGGGCGACGCTCCATGGCCCGTTGGCGAAGGCGTTGACCAGCAGCAGGACGCCGGTGATCGGCTCGCGCAGCATCAGGCGCACGCCGTCGAGCAGGGCATCCCAGGCGCCGCGCCAGCCGCCACGCGACGGTCGCGGGGGCACGGCGGGATCGTAGGTCCTCTCGCGCACGGCCCATACCGCGACGGCCGAGAGGACGAAGCCCACCGCCGTGACCGACAGGAAATGGATGACCGGCAGGAGCGTGTTCAGCACCGCCGCCAGCATCGGCCCGACCAGCCGCGCCAGGCGCCAGGTGGCGTCGAACAGGCCGTTGATTGCCTGGAAGTGCTCGCGGTCGGGCACCAGCACCGGCACTGCCGATTGCAGCGCCGGCGTGAACACCATGCGCAGGCCGGCGAGTCCCATCACCGACAGGATCAGCAGCGGGATCGAGACGCCCCAGACGTAGTAGCCGCCAACCGGCAGCAGGGCGAGCACGGCGCTGGCGTACTTGGCGCCGATCATGGCACGGTCGGCGCGCCAGCGATCGAACAGCGAGGCCCCGATCAGCCCGATCACCAGCATGGCGGCGTACTGCGCGGCGTTGACGTAGCCTGCGGCATTGCCGATCTGCTCGGCGGCGATCCACACCACGGCGACCCGGAACAGGTCCTCGCCGATGGTCGAGGCGGCGAGCCCGGACCAGATGACGGCGATGCCGCGGTCCCGCAGCGGACGCAGGACGGCGATCATCGATTCACCGAATCCACACCCCGCCGTCCTTGCTGCGGTAGCCGAGCGACTGGTAGGTGGCGTCGACCAGCGACTGGCCGCGCCTGTTCATCAGGATGCCGGGGCCCATCTGGTTCATCGTGTAGCCGAACGAGAGACCGGCGGCCGGATCGGCGAAGCCCAGCGAGCCGCCGGCGCCGACATGGCCGAACGCGGCGCTGCCCATGATGACGCTGTCGACATCCTCGCCGAACAGCCTCGCCCCGACGCTGCGCTTGCGGTTGTCCATCGACTTCATGAAACCCGGCGAGAAGCGCGTCGGGATGCGCAGGGTGGCGTCGTCGTGCGTGGCCATCGAGACCTCGCCCATGCGGGCGAGCGTCGCCGCGTCGACCAGCCGGCCGCCGCCGTTGGCGAGCGGCTGGTACATGCCGGCGAGGCCGCGCGCGTTGGTGACGCCGTTGGCGGCGCCGATCTCGGCGGCGCGGGCCGCGCGCGTGTTGGCGCCGCCGGCGCGCCACGCGCCGACGTTCATGTAGAACAGGAACGGGATCGACTGCTTGTCGATCGCGAGATCGCGCAGGAACGGCGTCCTGGCGTCCTCGGCCTTGAGCGGATAGGCGAGGATCGGGGCGACGCGCGGCTCGATCGTCTCGGGCAGGCCGATCCAGAAATCGAGCCCGAGCGGCCCGGCGATCTCCTCGCGGAAGAATGTGCCCAGCGACTTGCCGCTCGCCCGCCGCACCATCTCGCCGACCGTCCAGCCGAAGGTGAAGCCGTGATAGCCGTTGCGCGTCCCGGGCTGCCAGAACGGCTGCTCGGCGGCGAGCAGGCCGGTCATGTAGTCCCACTCGTAGGGACCGCTGTCCTTGATCCGCGCGCGCAGCGCCGGCACGCCGGCCGAGTGGTCGAGCATCATGCGCGTGGTGACATGCTCCTTGCCGTGCTGGCCGAACTCGGGCCACAGCTCGACCACCGGCGCGTCGAGGTCGAGCTGGCCGCGGCTCGCCAGCACATGGGCGCACAAGGCCGTTGCCCCCTTGGTGCAGGAGAACACCACGCTCACCGTGTCGGCCTGCCATGCCGCACCGGTCTTCGGGTCGGCGACGCCGCCCCACAGATCGACGACGGTCTCACCGTCGACCGTGACGCACACCGAGGCGCCGACCTCGCCGTTGCTCTGCAGGTTGTCGACGAAGGCCTCGGCGACACGCTCGAAGCCCGGCTTGCAAATTTCCTGGGTCATCTGAGGTTTCATGGCCGGGAGCGCGCCACTCCGATGGCGCTCATGG
>JALHMO010000226.1 GCA_022844015.1 Reyranella sp.
GCCGTGCCGCCGGGCAGTTTCATGAGGGCGAAGCCGACGACGCGATCGAGGGGTGAGACCGCGACCCACAGCCTGCGATCGCGCCGGCCCTGCTCGAGGGAGGCGATGCTGGCCGGCGGCATGGCGATCACCTGCGCCAGGCCAACGCGCACATAGCGTTCGTCGGCGGCGTTTTCGATCTGCGGCAAAAGCGCGATTTCGTGCGGGCGGGCAGCGCGAATCATCGCGGGATTGGTTACGCTGCGGCAAATCAGAAGGGAAGCGCCATGACCATCGACATCGAACCGCTGCGCAAGGAGCTCGGCCGCAAGATCGAGGACGAGGACATCGTCACCCAGGCGCCGATCAAGGCGATGATCGCCACCTTCGACCGGCCGGACAACGTGCCGGCCGAAGGCGAGCCGATCGCGCCGGGCTGGCATCTGCTCTACCTGCATTCGCATGCGCGACCGGCGCAGCTCGGGAAGGATGGCGCGGCCTTCACCGGCGGCGTGCTGCCCGAGATCCCGATGCCGCGCCGCATGTATGCCGGCTCGACCTTCACCTTCGACGGCGACATCCGCGTCGGCGACAAGCTCCGTCGCGAGATCGAGTTTTCGGACATCCAGCTGCGCCAGGGCAGCACCGGAACCTTGATCGTCACCACCCAGACGCGTCGCATCTTCACGCCCCGCGGCCTCGCGCTTACCGAGGCCGCCAGCACGGTGTTTCGCGAGGAGGTGAAGGCGGGCGCCAGGAGCGGCGTGCCGGAGCGCGATCCCGTGCCGGGCGATACGCCGTGGCGGCGCACCATCGAGCCGCACCCGGTGATGCTGTTTCGCTATTCGGCGATCACCTTCAACCCGCATCGCATCCACTACGACCGCACCTATTGCATGGAGGTCGAGGGCTATCCGGGCCTGGTGGTGCACGGCCCGTTCGCCCAGCAATGCCTGCTCGACCTGTTGCGCGATTCGATGCCCGGCCGGCGCATCAAGACCTTCGCCGTGCGCGCCCGGGCGCCGCTGTTCGATACGGCGCCGTTCAGCGTGGTCGGCCGGCCGACGTCCGACGGCAATGGCGCCGAGCTGTGGACGGTGACGCCGAAGGGCACGATCGCGGCCCAGGCGACGGCGACGCTGGCCTGACCCGCCGGGCGCGCGCCACTCCCGTGGCGCTGACTTCTCAGTTCGCCTCCCGTGCTTCGCTGAAGCGAAGCTGGGGAGAAGAACTGAAAGACGAGTGGCGCGGTCCCAGCGGATGACGCGCGTGGCAAAGTCGAGTTATCGCCTGTGAGTAGCGCGCTTCCCGTGCTCTCAATCGTTCGCGGCGCCGAAGCGCAGAGGGCGGAAGAAGGCGCGAATGTCGTCGACCAGCAGGGCGGGCTCCTCGAGGGCGGCGAAGTGGCCGCCCCTGGGCATCGCCGTGTACTGGCGCAGATTGTAGGCGCGCTCGATCCACTCCCGGGGTGGCGGCGGCGAAAGGTCGGCGGGAAAGGCGGCAAAGCCGGTCGGCGTCTCGACGTGCTGACCCTCGGGCAGGGCATACGGCGCTTGCTGTGCGAAGCCGCGATAGAGCCAGGTCGCCGTGCCGGCGGTTCCGGTCAGCCAGTAGACCATGACGTTGTCGAGCAGCACGTCCAGGGAGAAGCGGTTCAGCGGGTTGCCGGCGCAGTCGCTCCACGCCTGGAACTTCTCGACGATCCAGGCCGCCAGCCCGACCGGCGAATCGGCCAGCGCGACGCCCAGCGTCTGCGGGCGCGTCGCCTGGATGCGCTGATAGCCGATCTTGTCGTCACGATCGGTCCGCGCCGCCTCCAGCCAGGCCGCTTCGGCTGCGCCGAGCCTGGTGTTGCGCAGGTCGACGCCCGGCCGCAGCCCCATCATGTTGAGATGCAGGCCGGCGACGCCGGATTTCCACTCTTCCTTCTCCTCCGTCACCGGATGGTCGAAGGCTGCCCAGGAGGAAACCACGGCGCCCCAGTCGCCGCCCTGCACGCCGTAAGGACGGCGGTAGTTGAGGCGCTCGTGCACCAGACGATGCCACAGGCCCGCGATGGCACGTGGTCCGATCGGGCCCGTGCTGCCATCCTCGCGGATCGGCGGGCCGGAGAAGCCGTAGCCCGGCAGCGACGGCACGATGACGTCGAACGCATCGAGGGCATCGCCGCCATGGCGGTCGGGGTGCGCCAGCCGGTCGATGATCTCGAGGAACTCCACGATCGAGCCCGGCCAGCCATGGGTGACGACCAGCGGCATCGGCCGCGGCGCACCGTCGACCTCCGTGCCGGGCTCGCGGATGAAATGCAGGCGCTGCGGGCCGATATCGACCAGGTAGTTGGGCCAGCGGTTGATCGCTTCCTGGCAGCGCTGCCAGTCGTAGCCGTGCCGCCAATAGTCGACCAGGTCGGCGAGGAACGCCGGGTCGGTGCCGGCAGCCCACGAGCCGTTGTCGGCGATGGCGATCGGCGGGCGCCAGCGGCGCAGGCGTTCGTCGAGGTCGATCAGCGCCCGTTCGGGGATGTCGACCTTGAAGGGCTCGGGAGTCTCGTAGCGCGCCTCTGACATCGCCAAGGCGTAGCGCGAAAGCGCCTAGTCCAGCAAATCCGCCTTGAGCCGCTCGCGCGACGCGCCGTCGAGCGAGAGCGCTCGCTCGGCGAACTGCTCGGGGCCGCCGAAATCGGCACGCACGACATTGAAGGCGGCCTCGAGATAGGCCGTGCGCGCCTCGACGATGGCCGCCCGCGTGTCGATGTCGAGCTCGGGGTAGCGGCCGACATGGCCGGTCCACAGCTCGTTGGTGCGCAGGTAGTCGTCCATCACCGTCTCCCACGGCACGCCGAGCAGGGTCAGCAGGAGCGCCGAGGCGAAGCCGGTGCGGTCCTTGCCGGCGGTGCAGTGGAACACCAGCGGCCGGTGCGTGCCGTCGCTCAGGGTCGCGAACAGGGTGCGGAAGCCGGGCGCGCAGCGGCGCGGGTAGTCGCGATAATGGTCGGTCAGGAACTGCATCATCAGGTGGGGGCTCGCGGTTCCGTCGGCGACCGCGCCGCGGATCCTGTCGCCGACCCCGGGCTCGATGTGGGCGCCGACGATGCGGCAGTCGATGCCCTCGACCCGGTGGGGCGTCTCGGCAGCCTCGTTGACGCCACGCAGGTCGACGATCGTCCGCACGCCGAGGCGGCCGAGGTTGGCACGATCGACCTGGGTCAGGTTGCCGAGATGGGCCGAGCGGAAGACGGCGCCCCGCCGAACGGCGCGGCCATCCTTGGCACGGTAGCCGCCAAGGTCACGGAAGTTGGAGCCGCCCTCCAGCGGCACGACATGAGGAGGGGAGAAATCGGTCATGATCCTGATCTAGCATGACGGCGGTGCTCGAATCATGTCGCTTGCGACGCGGAATCTTTGCAACGGCGTTACGATTTGGCGCCATCAGGCCGCTCTTTCGCCTCGCGAATGCTCCGGTCTGATGGGGGAGGGGCGGTGCCTGTCGATCCAAGACTGAAAGAAGCACTGGCCTTCCATCGGCGCGGCCGGCGGGGCGAGGCGCGGCGGCTCTACGAGGCCATCCTGGCCGAGCAGCCGGGCGACTTCGAGGTCGTCCAGCTTCTCGGGATCCTGGACCTGGCGGACGGAGCGCCCGGGCAGGCGCTGGCGCGGTTCGACCGGGCGATCGCCCTGCGGCCCGATCTGCCGCAGGCCCACAGCAATCGCGGCAATGCCCTCTTCCACCTCGATCGGCTGCCCGAGGCGCTGGCGAGCTACGACGAGGCGATCGTGCTTTCCCCCGCCTTCGCCGACGCCCTCTACAATCGCGGCAATGCGCTCTACGCGATGGCACGTCGGGACGAAGCGGTGGCGGGCTACGATCGTCTGCTCGCGATCAGGCCGGACCATGCCGAGGCGCTTTCCAACCGCGGCGTCGTTCTGTTCGAGCTCGGCCGCTTCGACGAAGCGGTGGCGAGCTACGACAAGGCGATCGCCCTCGCGCCGGGGCAAGCTGCCCTTCATGCCAATCGCGCCAATGCCCTGCGCCAGCTGAGGCGCCTGCATGAGGCCGTCGCCGGCTACGACAAGGCCATCGCGCTGCGGCCGGACCCCGCTGTGCTGTGCGGCCGGGGCAGCGCGCTCTACGAGCTGGGCCGCCTCGGGGAAGCCCTCGCGAGCTACGATCAGGCTCTCGGCCTCGTCCCCGGCCATGCCGAGGCGTGGTCGCGCCGTGGCCTCGTCCTGCGCGACCTCGGGCGGCTGGAGGCGGCGGCGGATAGCTACCGCAAGGCCCTCGCCCTCGACCCTGGGGCCGACTTTCTCCCCGGCGAGCATCTGCACACGAGGATGCAGGCCTGCGATTGGGCGTCCCTCGAAGGCGATGTCGCCGACGTCGCGGCGGCGATCGCCGCCGGGCGACGGGCGACATCGCCGTTCATTGCTCTCGCGATCCTCGATGACCCGGGCCTGCATCGTCGCGCCAGCGAGACCTACGCGGCAGCGCGATTCGGCCCTGTCGAGAAACCCGACCCGTTCGTCGCGCGAGGTGAGCGCGGCAGGATCCGGGTCGGCTACTACTCGGCCGATTTCCACGACCATGCCACGGCCTACCTGATCGCCGAGCTGATCGAGAAGCACGACAGGAGCCGCTTCGACTGCACCGCCTTCTCGTTCGGCCCCGAGCGGCAGGACGGCATGCGGCGACGGCTGACCGCTGCCTTCGATCGCTTCGTCGACGTCCGCGCCCGCAGCGACCGCGAGATCGTCGGCCTGTCGCGAGAGCTCGCCGTCGATATCGCCATCGACCTGAAGGGCTTCACGCGGGACAGCAGGCCGACGATCTTCGCCGGCCGCTGTGCGCCGGTTCAGGCGAGCTATCTCGGCTATCCCGGGACGATGGGCACGCAGCACATCGACTACATCATCGCCGACGGCGTGGTCATCCCGGAGGAGAGCCGGCGGCACTACTGCGAGAAGGTGGTCCGTTTGCCTGCCTGCTACCAGGCCAACGACACCAGCAAGGCGATGTCCGGGCGATTCCCGTCGCGCCAGGAGCTGGGGCTGGGCGAGGGCTTCGTGTTCTGCTGCTTCAACAACAGCTACAAGATCCAGCCGGCGACGTTCGACAGCTGGATGCGCATCCTGACGAAGGTCGACGGAAGCCGGCTGTGGCTGATCGAGGACAATGCGGCGGCCGTTCGCAACCTGCGCCGCGAGGCGGCGGCGAGAGGGGTCGACGGCCATCGGCTGGTGTTCTCGGGACGCGTTCCGCTGGCCGATCATCTGGCGCGACATCGATGCGCCGATCTCTTCCTCGATACGCTGCCCTACAACGCCCATACCACGGCGAGCGATGCCCTGTGGGCCGGGCTGCCTGTGCTGACGCTGCTGGGAGAGGCGTTCGCCGGCCGCGTCGCCGGCAGCCTGCTGACGGCGATCGGGCTCCCTGAGCTGATTGCCGGCACGGCGCAAGACTACGAGGAGCGCGCGGTGGAGCTCGCGAGCGTTGCCGGTGCCCTGGCGGCGGTGAGGCGCCGCCTCGCCGCCAATCGCCGCTCTTCGCCGCTGTTCGACAGCACCACCTTCGCGAGGCAGCTCGAAGCGGCCTACGAGGCGATGCACGAGCGCCATCGCCTCGGTCTCGCGCCCGACCACATCGATATCGCCGCGGCGCGGTGAAGCGAAGCATCCCGAATCCCGAGTCTCGACAACGCACCATGCGCGGACGAGAATCGCTCATTCCCGCTCGAACAGTGGAGGACACGAAGATGCCCGTCGCGATGATCCCCGATCGCCTGAAGCGGCGACGAGTCGCCCAACTCCTGCTGGGCGGCGCCGCTGCAGGAGCGAGCCTGCCCGCCCTGGCTCACCATGGATGGTCGTGGGCCGAAGACCAGCAGACCGTGCTCGAGGCCACGATCGTCTCGATCTCACTGGCACCGCCGCATCCCTCGCTCGTGGTGAAAGCCGCCGGCGGCGTGCAGTGGCAGATCGATCTCGGCAATCCCAACCAGACCGAGCGGTCGGGCTTCACGGCAGCCTCGGGCAAGCCCGGCGATGCCGTCACCATTCTCGGCAACCGCCACAAGGACAAGACCAAGATGCAGATGAAAGCGGTGCGCATCACGATCGCCGGCAAGAACTACGACATGTATCCCGAGCGAATTCGCACGAACTGACGCCAGGCGCCCCGATGTCGCTCGTCGAATGGATCGGTGCCTGGCCCGGCGCCGTCCTGCTGCAGCGCTCGGGGACGGCCTACCTGCTGGTCAATGCCGCCCACATCCTGGGCGTCGGCCTCGTCGTCGGCGCCATCCTGCCGCTCGACCTGCGCCTGCTTGGCTTCTTTGGCCGCGTTCCGCTCGATGTCGTCGGCCCGTTCCTGGTGCGCGCGGCGGCCGTGGGCGTCGCCCTCGCGATCGCCACGGGCCTGTGGCTCTTCACGGTGAAGCCGGCCGAGTATCTCGGCAACGAAGCCTTCCTCTGCAAGGCGCTCTTGCTTGCCGTGGCACTCGGCAACGTCGTGCTGCAGCACCGCAATCGCCACTTCCGGGCCGCGTTGGCGGGTGGCGGCCATGTTCACACCTCCGTCCGGCTGATTGCGGCCTGTTCGGCGTTGCTGTGGCTCTCGGTCTTGGTGGCCGGCCGGTGGATCGGCTTCATTTAGGGGAGCCTTCGACCATCGGATGGAGAGACACATGGCACAGAACATCTACGACACGGCTGAGTTCTTCGAGGGCTACAGCCGGCTGCCGCGATCCCGTCACGGCCTCGACGGCGCGCCCGAATGGCCGGCGATCCGGGCGCTGCTGCCGTCTCTGAGCGGCAAGCGGGTGGTCGATCTCGGTTGCGGCTTCGGCTGGTTCGCGCGGTGGGCTGCGGACCAGGGCGCGGCCCGCGTCACCGGCATCGACCTTTCCGAGAACATGATCGAGCGCGCCAGGCGCGAGACGGCCGACGGGCGCGTCGAGTACCGGATCGCCGACCTGGAGACGCTGGACTTGCCCGCGGCCGCCTACGACCTCGCCTACAGTTCGCTCGCGTTCCACTACCTCGAGGATTTCGGCCGGCTGGTGCGGACGGTGCACCGGGCGCTCGATTCCGGCGCGCGCTTTGTCTTCACCATCGAGCATCCCATCTACATGGCGCCCGCCCGCCCCGGCTGGTCCACGGCGGATAACGGCCGGATGTGCTGGCCGATCGACGGCTATTCCGTGGAAGGTCGCCGGGTCACCGACTGGCTGGCCAAGGGCGTCGTGAAGCACCACCGCACGATCGGCACGACCCTGAACACGCTCATGGCCGCCGGCTTCGCCATTCGCGGCGTCGTCGAGTTCGCGCCGACGGTCGATCAGATCGCCGCGGAACCCCGCCTTGCGCCGGAGGTCGAACGCCCGATGATCCTCATCGTTTCGGCTGAATGTTGAGCCGCGCTTACTGGAAGTTACACGACCGGCACGGCTCCGCTTCTAGGCGCGAAAGCGCCGACTCGCGCAGCCTTCGGTACTCAGGATGATTGTAGATCTCGAGCAGGTGGCTCTTCGTCACGTCGCCGATCGGATGCTCGGCGTTTCCATCCATGCAGCAGTGCGCGACGATGCCCGTCGCCGTGATGGACAGGTCGAACCAGCGAATGCATCCGACATTGGGCGGCGACGCCGAGGAAGTCGAGTCGACCTGGCCGAGCCATTCGCCCCTGGGAAAAATCCAGGAATCGAACAGCGGGTAGTTGGCCTTCACCCATTCCGGGAACTCGCGATCTACGCGGGATCCGTCTCCGACCCTGGACAGCACGACGCGGATGCCAAACGAACCCTCCGCCTTCCTGCGATGGATCAGGTCGAGCCGGTCGATGGTCCTTTCGTACGGAAGCGCCATGACCTTCTCGTAGACGTCCCTGCGATGATCGTTGAACGAGATCCAGAGGTACTGGAGGTCGGGATAGCCGGACAGGCGATCCAGGGTTCTTTCGGTGATCGGGGTGGCGTTGCTCGTGAGGGAGACGCTGGCATGGGGCAGCCTGTCCCTGAACTGGTCCAGCAGGTCGAACAGCCGCGTGTCGAGAAACGGCTCGTTGACCTTGAACGGGCTCAGCTGGAAGCGATGGCTCCTGGGAATGTCCTCGAGGTCGGAAATGATCTTCTCGATCAGCGCGTCGCTCATCCTCTCGCCTTTGCGATCGAGCGTAGGATAGGGGCAAAAGGTGCACGCGGCATTGCACCGCGCGAGCGTCTCGAGGTGCACATGCGCGGGATACTCGAGAAAGGGAGAGGTGCGGAGCTCCAGAACCCTCAGCTGATACCCCATCAGCTCGGGCGTCAGGTGTCGAACCGGCCTGTCTTTCGCGACATGGAGGACTTCCATCAGCCCGTCTATGGCCGTGCCGGCAAGGCCCACCTGCCGTCCCTGCTCGAGCACGCGCTCGGCCATTTCCGCCTTGTTGGCAGCGATCAGCGCGCGAATGTAGCCGATCCAGAGCTCACCCCGTTTCGGGCTGCTTTCGAGGGCGGTCTTGAGAAAGGGCAGGGCGAGCTCAGGCTTGCCGACCTCGCCGGCCAGGACACCGAGGCCGTTGTTGGCGTCGGTGTGCCAGGGCTGCTTCTGCAGGATCGCCCTGTAGAGGCGCTCGGCGTCGTGAAGCCGGCCCGATCGGTGCGCCTCGATTGCCTGCTGAAGGGTCCTGTCGACACTCGATCCCAAGGGGTCTTCCTCGCGCGACGGACGTTGCGCCCTGACAATCTCCTATACGACTCTACTCGACCGCAGCTCCCGATCCTGCGCGTGCCGCTGCGCCCGGGTTACGACAAATCCTAGACGCGGCCGTGGCAGTGCTTGAATTTCTTGCCCGAGCCGCACGGGCAGGCGGCGTTGCGGGCGACCTTGCCCCAGGTCGAGGGATCGTTGGGATCGCGGGCCTGCCGGGCGTTCGGGCGCGGCCGTTGCAGGGTGGCGACGCCGCCGCCGTCCGGGTCGGCCGGATCGAACGCCGGGTCGTCGCTCATCGCGGCAGTTAGGGCAGGGTCCTCGTGAATCTCGTGCATCTGCGCCGCCGGCATCATCTCCGGCATCGGCGGCTGCTCCATGCGCAGCTGCAGGGTCGACAGCAGCCCCACCACCTGCTCGCGCAGGCCGCTCAGCATGTCGTTGAACAGGTTGAACGCCTCGCGCTTGTACTCATTCAGCGGATCCTTCTGGCCGTAGGCGCGCAGGCCGATGCCCTGGCGCAGATGGTCGAGATGGAGCAGGTGCTCCTTCCAGCTCTGGTCGAACAGCTGCATCAGCACGCTTTTCTCGACCTGGCGCCAGACCTCGGGCCCGTACTGCGCCGCCCGCTGGGCAAACAAACGGTCGGCGGCATCGTTCAGGCGCGACTTGATCTCCTCCTCGGCAATGCCCTCTTCCTTCGCCCATTCGTCGATCGGCAGGTCGAGGCCGAAGATGCGCTGCACCTCTTCCTTGAGCTCGCCCACCTTCCACTGCTCGGCGTAGACGCCCTCGGGGACGGTCTTCGAGACCAGGCCGTCGACCACGTCGCGGCGCATGCCTGCCACGGTCTCCGAGACGTCCTCGGTGCCCATCAGCTCGATGCGCTCCTTGTAGATCTCCCGGCGCTGGCTGTTCATGACGTCGTC
>JALHMO010000227.1 GCA_022844015.1 Reyranella sp.
CGTACCACGCGGCGATGAGGTCCTTCGCTGCGCTCAGGACGACAGAAAAGTTCGCGGCAGCGACCTCATCAATCGCCCAAAAGCGACTATCGAAAAAGTCACAGGCTCTCAGGATGAGGACGTTGTCGGGTTGAACAAGGTTAGCGCCCTGGACCGCCTCGCCTGTCACGTGTTGCAACAAACCGCTGCTTCAGGCGGTCAGCTCGCGTGCGGTGATGCGGTACTTGAACTTGTCCGGATCGAGCGAATCGAGGAAGCCGCTCTTTCCTTCGCCTTGCGGGTACATCAGGAAGCCGATGGCGGGTTCCTTCGAGCCCGGCAGCTTGAGGTCGTGCGCGGTGTTGAAGGCGAGCCAGTTGCCCTCCCAGGAGCCGAACAGGGCGTTGCGTGCGGCCACCACCTTCGGGTCTGTGAGCGCGAGCTTGCCAGGCGGCTCCTCGAGCACGACCTTGCGCACGTCGGCCGGATCGACCGGCGTCCAGCCGCTGCCGGGAAGCCACACCTCGGCGCGGCAGTGCTGCGCCTTGGTGACATTCTCCGAGCCCGCGCCCAGCGCCTTGAAGCCGAATTGGGAGGGCATGACCCGGATGCCGTAGACGTCGCGCGCGGGCAGGCCGACCGAGCGTGCCAGGCCGACGAACAGGGCATTGAGATCGGCGCACTTGCCGCTGAGATTGCCGGTCCGGATCATGGTGGTGATGTCGCCGACGCCGCAGCCCAGCGTCGCCGGGTTGCGGAACGTGTTGTCGACCACCCATTCGTAGATCGCCCGTGCCTTGGCGACGTCGTCCTTCTTGCCCTTGACGATGCCTTCGGCGGTTTCCCTTACCAGCCCGTCGGTCGGCAGAAGCTCGGTGGCGGCGAGGTTGAGCTTGCGCTCGGCGTCGCTGAGCGGCGCGGCACTGCCCTGGCCGGGCTGCACCGCGCGATCCTGCGCCTGGACCTGGGCAACGACCTCGATCAGCGGCGACTGCTGGTCGGCGGCCCAATCGACGCGCAGCATCTCGGCGCCGTACCTGGGATCGCGCACGCGTTCGGCGACCTTGGCGTTGCCGGTCCACGAGACGTTGCCCGGCCGCTGCCAGTCCGCGGCCTCGAAGGTCGGAAGCGGTATCCACGCATGGTTCGCGCCGCCTGTCGGTTCGACCCGCGTGGTCAACTGATAGGTGCGCCAGCCCTTGGGCATGGGTGTGTACGAGGCCTGAGCCGACGCCAGGCGCGGCGCAAGGCCAAGTGCGCCGGCTGCCAGGCCGGCCTTCAGCATGTCGCGACGGTTCATGATAGTCCTTTCACGCCGGAGAGACCGAACCTCCCGCCGACGGGAGCCTCCGGTCTTCCCGGACCAAAATTGCACCGCACGCGGCAGCATCCTTCCGTGAAGGCCGGTACAGTTGCAGGCAGGCAGCGATGTCGTCAACCGGCCCGTCCCTGATAATCCGGCGAGCTATAGAGACAGGGCTTCTGGCGTGCTAGGTCGACCGCATGACGCTGGCCTTGTCCGACCTCAATCGAATGAGCAATGCGGCCTTCGTGGTCGCGATCGGCGAGACTTTCGAGCACGCCTCGTGGGTTGCCGAAACTGCCGCGACCAACCGTCCTTTTGCCACCGTGAGCGCCCTGCACGAGGCACTGATGGGCGCGGTTCGCGCCGCACCGCGCCCGCAGCAGCTCGCCTTCCTGAACGGTCATCCCGACCTCGCGGGCAAGGCGGCGCGCGCCGGTGCCGTCACACTCGATTCGCGAGACGAGCAGGCGAGCGTCGGCCTCGACACCCTGAGCGACGAGGAGTTCGATCGCTTTCATCGCCTGAACGATGCCTACAAGGGAAAGTTCGGCTTCCCGTTCATGATCTGCGTGCGCCGCCACACCCGCGATTCCATCCTGGCGCGTTTCGAGAGCCGGTTGGCCAACGACGCCGCCAGCGAATTCGCTGCCGCCCTGCAGGAAGTGTTCTACATCACGCGGCTTCGGATCGCTGCCAAGGTTACGGGCGAAGGCATGCCGCTGGTCACCGGCCGCCTCAGCACCCATGTGCTCGACACCCATGCCGGCCGCCCGGCTGCCGGTGTCGCCGTCGAGCTGTTCGAGCTCGCCGGCGAGCGCGCCCATCGCATCGCCCGGACCGTCACCAACGCCGACGGCCGCACCGACAGCCCCTTGATCGGCGGCCGTCCGTTGCCAATTGGTCGGTACGAGCTGCGCTTCGCGATCGGCGATCACTTCCGCAGCAGGGGCATCGACAGCGGCGATCCGCCGTTCCTCGATATCGTCCCTTTGCGCTTCTCGATTGCAGAGCCCGAAGGGCATTATCACGTGCCGCTGCTTTGCACGCCCTGGAGCTATTCGACGTACCGCGGTAGCTGACAGCCCGCACCTGAGAGGAGAAGGAGTCTTTCATGAGCTACAGCGATGTTTCCCTGATGATCGACGGTGCCTGGACCAAGGGCGCCAATGGACGGACGATTCCGGTGATCAACCCGGCGACCGAGGAAGTCATCGGCCAGGTGGCGCACGCCGAGAGGAGCGATCTCGATCGTGCGCTCGCCGCCGCCGACAAGGGCTTCAAGCAGTGGCGCAAGGTCTCGGCCTACGAGCGCTACAAGATCATGCGCAAGGCGGCCGACCTGATGCGCCAGCGTCTCGACGAGATCGCCACCATGATGACCATGGAGCAGGGCAAGCCGCTCTACGAGGCCAGGATCGAGACTAACCTGGCCGCCGACATCATCGACTGGATGGCCGAGGAAGGCCGCCGCACCTACGGCCGCCTCGTGCCGGCGCGCGCCGAGAACGTGTACCAGATGGTGATCAAGGAGCCGGTCGGCCCGGTCGCCGCCTTCACGCCATGGAATTTCCCGATCAACCAGGTGGTGCGCAAGGCCTCGGCGGCGCTCGCCACCGGCTGCTCGATCATCGTCAAGGGGCCCGAGGATACGCCGGGCTCGTGTGCCCAGCTCATCAAGGCCTTCGTCGATGCCGGCGTGCCGGCCGGCGTCATCCAGCTGGTCTACGGCGTGCCGTCGGAGATCAGCGAGTACCTGATCCCCCATCCGGTCATCAGGAAGGTGACCTTCACGGGCTCAACGCCGGTCGGCAAGCAGCTCGCCGCGCTCGCCGGCGCGCATATGAAGCGCGTCACCATGGAGCTGGGCGGCCACGCGCCGGCGATCGTGTTCGAGGATGCCGACCTCGAGCAGGCGGTCAACGTGCTGGGCGCCAACAAATTCCGCAACGCCGGCCAAGTCTGCGTCGCGCCGACACGCTTCCTGGTGCACGAGAAGGTCTATCCCGAGTTCGTCGAGCGTTTCACTGCCTACGCCAAGAACATGAAGGTGGGCAATGGCCTCGAGGCCGAGACCAAGATGGGCCCGCTGGTCGCCGAGCGCCGCCTGCACGCGATGGACTCGTTCGTGAGCGACGCCATCGCCAAGGGCGCCAAGATTCAGACCGGCGGCCAGCGCAAGGGCAACAAGGGCTACTTCTACGAGCCGACCGTCATGACCGACGTGCCGCTCGACGCCCGGATCATGAACGACGAGCCGTTCGGCCCGCTGGCGCCGATCACGCCGTTCAAGGATTTCGACAGCGTGGTCAAGGAGGCCAACCGGCTGGCCTGGGGCCTCGCTGCCTATGCCTACACGAAGAACACCAAGACCGCGGCGCAGATCGGCGCGGCCTTCGAAAGCGGCATGGTGTCGATCAATCACCACGGCCTCGCCCTGCCGGAAGTGCCGTTCGGCGGCGTCAAGGATTCGGGCTACGGCTCGGAAGGCGGCGTCGAGGCGCTCGAGGGCTACCTCAACACCAAGTTCGTCAGCCAGCTCGGGATGTGACGCGCGGCGAGCCGCGCGTCATCCTGAGCGAAGCCAAGGATCTCGTCATGCCCCTCCCCGGCGTCTTCGCCGGGGAGGTGTCCGCGTCTTCGCGGACGGAGGGGTCATGAGCCACAACCTCGCTGCCATTTGTGGCTCATGCCCCCTCCGCCCCGTATGACGCTTCGGCTTCGCTCAGCGCAGGCGAGGCACCTCCCCAGCGGAGCTGGGGAGGAGAATTGAAAAGGTTAGCGCCTATGATCGCGCCACCAGCGGCGCGCTCCCGGCCCATGACGCCTCCGTCCGCTTCGCGGACACCTCCCCAGCAGAGCTGGGGAGGCGCATGAGAGGAGGAACACGAGATCCCTCGCTTCGCTCGGGATGGATTGATCGCTGGCGCGATCAATCCACCTTCGCGCCCGATGCCTTGATGATCGGCGCCAGCATCGCCTCCTCGGCGCGGCGGAAGGCCACGGTCTCGGCCGGGGTCTTGTAGAGCGACGTCGCGCCCTGGGCGAGAAAGGCCGTCTTCAGGGCCTTGCTTTCCAGAGCCTGCTTCACCAGCGCGTTGGCCTTCTCGACCATCGCCGGCGGCAACCCGGCCGGGCCGCACAGTCCGCCCCACGACGTCATCTGGAAGCCGGGCATGTAGTCCGACATCGTCGGCACGTCGGGGGCAATCGGGCTGCGTTCCGTCGACGTGACGGCGAGCGCCCGGATCTTGCCGGCCCTGACCTGCGCCATCGGGCCGGGGATGTTGTCGAACATCATGTCGATCTGGCCGGCCAGCATGTCCTGCAGCGCCGGGGCGCCGCCGCGGTAGGGCACGTGGAACATGTTGAGGCCGGCACGCTGCTTGAACATTTCGCCGCAGATGTGCGGGCTCGTCCCCGAGCCGCCGGACGCGAACGAGTACTTGCCGGGATTGGCCTTGATCAGCGCCATCAGCTCGGGAACCGTCTTCACCGGAAGGTCGAGCTTGACGACCAGGATGTTCGGCACGGCCCACAAGGTGCTGATCGGGGTGAAGTCCTTGTCGGCGTCGAACGGCAGCTTGGCATAGAGCGTCGGCGCTATGGCATGCGGCGCGATGCTGAGCAGGCCGACCGTGTAGCCGTCGGGCGCCGACTTGGCGATCACGTCGGCGCCGGCATTGCCGCCCGAGCCTCCCTTGTTCTCGACGACGAACTGCTGGCCGGTCAGCTCGCTGAGCTCCTGGCAGACGATGCGCGACAGCACGTCGGTTGCGCCGCCGGCGGGGAACAGGTTGACGTAGCGAACGGATTTGTTCGGCCAATTGGCCTGCGCCCGGGCGATGCCCGAGGCGATCATAGGGCTGCCGAGCACGCCGGCCATGCCGGCAATCACGCGACGACGCGACACGAAACGCCTGATCATCTAAGAGTCTCCCGGATACCAGTTTCTTGGCTGGCGGCATCCCGGGCCTGCAGGCGGTATTGCGTTGCGCTCTCGCCCGCCCTGATTGTGACGGAACGAAGCCTTGATCACCGGACCAGCCGAGGACGCGCACCCACGCAACGCAACGCCACTTGTATATCACTTTTGCCGCGCGCCGCGGCGAGACTTCTTGGCCCCGGCACCGAAAACGGCACTCGGGCCTCGGCGACCGCTGCGGCCTTGCAGATCGAGCGGTCTGCGCAATCCCATATTCCGCGAACGCGGCAATTTCGGGCTCCATCAGCGTGCTTGATCAGCGCATCGTGAATCGCGAGACTTGGCCGACTGCTCCAGAAGAAGGACCTGCTCATGCCGGATCGTGACGACCTCGGTTCGGCCTGGAAGGTGCCGCCCAGCCGCTACCTCGCCAGTCGTCCCGCCGCGCACCGGGTGCCGACGCCGAGCTCGGTCTACGTCACCATGCCGGACGGGTGCCGGCTGGCCGTCGACGTTCACCTGCCGGACGGTGACGCGTCGAAGCGCTGGCCGACAGTGCTGATCCTCACGCCTTATGTCCGCCGCTTCGCCGTGACGGCCGGCAGCAACGTCGAGCCATCGCCCAACAGCTTCAAGTATCGCGACATGTTCGTGCCGCGCGGCTACGCCGTCGTGGTGGTCGACGCGCGCGGCACCGGGGCGAGCTTCGGCACGCGCGATTCCTTCCGCTCGCCGCGCGAGCGCGCCGACTATCGCGCGATCGCCGACTGGATCGTGGCGCAGCCGTGGAGCGACGGCGGGATCGGCGCCACCGGGATATCCTATCTCGGCGCGGCCTGTGATTTCCTGGCGAGCACCGGCCATCCGGCGGTGAAGGCGATCGCGCCGCTCTTTGCCGTGTGGGACACCTGGGCCGACAACTATTATCCGGGCGGCATGCTGATCAAGAAGCTGGCGCAGGTCTACGACGAGCTGATGCTGGCTCTCGACCACGACCGGCGCGATCTGCGGTCGAGGTTCGGCTACTTCGCCGATCCGGCGCTGCTCGGGCCGATGCCGGTCGACGACGATCCCGACGGTGTCCTGGTGCGCGAGGCGGTGAAGGGTCATCTCGCCAACTTCCGCATGCCCGACTTCATCGGCGAGTTCAAATTCCGTGACGACACGCTGCCCTACGATCCGGCCTTCAGCGGCACCTCGTTCAGCCCGTGCACCTATCTCGACGACATTCCCAGGGACGTCGCGGTGTACGCGATCTCCGGCTGGATGGACGGCGCGGGCTATGCCAACGGCACGCTGTCGCGCTGGCTCACCCTGCCCAACGCCGAGCGGCGCATCATGCTGGGCCCGTGGGATCATGGCGCGCGGGTCAACGCGTCGCCGTGGCGGGCGCGGGTCGAGCCCGAGCTGCCGGTGCTGGGCGAGGTGCTGCGCTTCTTCGATCAGCATCTCGCGGGACGGGAGACCGGGCTCGCGGCGGAGGACCCGATTCACTATTTCACGGTGCACGCCGAGGAATGGCGCGCAGCCAAGGCGTGGCCACCGGTCGACGGCAACCACCGCCTCTTCACCGCGCCCGATCGCGTGCTGGTCGCCGACCGACCCGGGCAGGCGACGTCGGAGACTGTCCAGTCCGACTATTCGCTCGGAACTGGCGCGCAGACGCGCTACGAACGGATCGCCGGCATCGATGCGACGGCCTACTACTCGGACTGGACCGATCGCGAAGCCAGGCTCGTGGGCTTCACCAGCGCGCCGCTGCCAGCCCCGCTCGAGATCGCCGGCCACCCGGTCGTGGCGTTGTGGCTCGCGTCGAGCGAGCCGGACGCCGCGCTGTTCGTCTATCTGGCCGAGGTCGAGGCCGACGGCACCTCGCGCTACGTCACGGAAGGCGTGCTGCGCGCCATCCATCGTGCGGAGCAGCCCGCGCCACGCAACTACAAGACGACCTGGCCGTGGCGCAGCTTTGCGCGCAAGGACGCCCGGCCGATGCCGATCGGCGAGCCGCAGCTCGTGCGCTTCGCCCTGCTGCCGACCTCGTGGCGCTTCGCCCAAGGCAGCCGCATCCGCCTGTCCATCGCCGGCAGCGATGCCGACCATTTCGTCCAGACCCCGCACGGCCGCCCGCCACTGCTGACCCTGCTGAGCGGCGGCGAGCGCGCCACCATGCTGGAATTGCCGACGGTGTGAATCACATTCTCCTCCCCAGCTTCGCTGCTACGGAGTGGACGCATCCAAGCTGATACTGCTGTTTACAGATCGTGATGGAGGTCGCTCATTGGGTCCTCTCCGCCCGCGTAGGCGGGGGGAGAGGAAGGGGCCCCGCGCATGGCGCGGGGGGGAGGAGAGGTGGGTGGATGCCCCAGCACCGAACCGTGCGGGCGCGCGCTCGAAGACCGGAAAGTCATAGGGACCGAGATAAATCAGCTCCTGGGCGGCGGCCCATGACCCACCTCTCCTAGCCTCTCCCGCCGCTACGCGGGCGGAGAGGAACATGAGGCTTCGCATCGTCTTCGCCCGCGTCCCCGGCCACGATTGAACCCAGACCTTACCGAGGTTAGCTTGCTGCATAAGCCGGCGACACCAACGAACTGGCACTGGGAGGCACAATGCAAGGAGACGGCACCGCCGCGATCGCGGCAGCGCACCGGGTGTGGTCGCGCCTGGAAGACGGCATGAATCTCGTCGCGGCAGCGGCCATCTTCTTCCTGATGTTCGTCGGCGTGTTCCAGGTGATCGGGCGGACCGCCTTCAACACCGCCATCCACGGCTATATCGACTACATGGAGCAGGCGAGCGCGTTGTTCGCTTTCCTCGGCATCTCCTACGCCCAGCGGGTCGGCGCCCATATCCGGATGGATCTGCTGCTGCGCGGCTTCTCCATGCGCTTCATGTGGGCGATGGAGCTGTTCGCGGTGCTGATCGCCCTGGTGGTGATCACCGTGCTGGTCGAGACGACCTGGGAGAACTTCCTGCGGGCCTGGCAACTCGGCGATTCGACCATCGACATCAAGCTGCCGATCTGGCCGACCAAGCTCCTGGTGCCGCTGGTGCTGGGCGTGCTGTGGGTCAGGCTGGCCATCCAGTCGATCGACTATCTCAGGCTGGTCCGCCATCCCCTAGCGGTGCCGATTGCGGTGCCGGTGATCGAGACCATCGAGGTACAGGCGCAGCACGAGATCGAGGAAGCGCTGGGCCGCGAGGAGAAGCGGTCATGAGCATCGAACCGCTTACCCTCGGCATCATCGGCTGCGGCCTCCTCATCCTGCTCTGCGTGCTGGGCGTGCGGATTGCCTTCGCGGCGGCGATCATCGGTGCCTTCGGGCTCGCGGTGCTGTCGGGCTTCGGGCCCGGCCTGCGCACCGCTGGCGTCGTGCCCCATGCCTCGGTGGTGAACTACACCCTGAGCGTGCTGCCGATGTTCATCCTGATCGGCTATCTGGCCTATTACGCGGGCATAACCCAGGCCGCCTTCGAGGCGGCGCGACGATGGCTCGGCTGGCTGCCCGGCGGGCTCGCCATCGCCACCGTCTATGCCGTCGCCGGCTTCTCCGCCGTGTCGGGCGCCAACACCGCGGCGGCCGCCGTGTTCGCCAAGGTCGCCATCCCGGAGATGCTCAAGGCGGGCTACAACAAGCGCCTCGCGGCCGGCGTCGTCGCCGCCGGCGCGACCCTCGACTCGCTGATCCCGCCCAGCGCGCTGCTGGTGATCTACGGCATCATCACCGAGCAGTCGGTCGGCAAGCTCCTGGTCGCGGGCTTTGCGCCCGGCATCTTCTCGGCGTTCGTCTACACCGCCATCATCCTGGTGATGTGCTGGCGAAACCCGGAGTACGGCAGGCCCATTCGCGGCTACACTTGGCCGCAGCGCTTCCAGTCCCTGCCCGGCACGCTGCCGATCGTGCTGGTGATCGGCATCATCTTCTACAGCATGCTGTTCGGCTGGGCGACGCCGACCGAAGCAGGTGCGCTCGGCGCCATGTGCGTCTTAGTCATCGCCCTCGCCCATCGCATGAAGTGGGCCGAGCTGCGCGGCGCCCTGCTCGAGACGGCGCGTCTCACTGCGGTGATCTTCACCGTGGTGTGGGGGGTTCTGATCTTCGTGCGCTTCCTGGGCTTCGCCGGCCTGCCCGAGCAGCTCGCCGCCTGGGTGACCTCGCTCAACGTGTCGCCGCTCTTGATCCTGCTGTCGATCTACGCGATCTACCTGATCCTCGGCACCATCCTCGAAGGCGTCGGCATGTTCCTGCTGACCCTGCCGGTGGTCTTCCCCGTGATCGAGGCGCTGGGCTACGACCCGATATGGTTCGGGATCATCCTTGTGAAGCTGAACG
>JALHMO010000228.1 GCA_022844015.1 Reyranella sp.
CGCTCATGCCGCCATGAGCGAGCGGGACGCTCGCGGTCCGGAAGAGCATGACGTCATGACCCCACCGTCGGCGTAAGACGCCGGCCTCCCCGGCGAAGCCGGAGACGTGCTCGACACTCAATATCCTGCGGTGAAGCGCTTGCGCAGGTGCCTGGGCTTCTCGATCTCGTCGACGATGGCGACGGCGAAATCCTCGCGGCTGATGCGGCTCTCGCCCTTGGCATCCTCGATCAGGGTGTCGAGCGCGAGGCGGAACTTGCCGGTTCTCTTGCCGGGACCGATCGAGGCGGGCGGCGAGATCGCCGTCCAATCGTAGTCGTCGATCTTGCGAATCTCCTCGTAGGCCTGCAGCGCCGGCAGCGAGGTCGGTGGCTGAACGCCTTTCTCGGCCATGACGTCGTAGTGCCGGCGGCCGTCGCTGCGCAGCAGGCTGCCGGCGCCGATCACGAACAGCGCCCGCTTGACGCCCGACCGGCGGATCGTGTCGATGACCCGCCGCACGTCGTTCTCGTTCCACTTCACCGAGACGACGACGACATCGTGGCCCTTCAGGACCTGCGCCAAGGCCGGCGCGTCGGTCGTGCTGGCGGCACGGATTGTCATGCCGGGGCGTGCCACGAGCTTACGCGGATCGCGGGTCAGCGCCGTCACCGGATGCTTGCGCGCGAGCGCCTCGTCGAGGACGCGGCTGCCGATATTGCCGCTGGCACCAATGAGCACGATGTTGGTCACGGAACTGCTCCTTTCATGAGGTCTTGCAGGGCCTCGACCGTCGCGGCAGGGGCCTCCTGCGGCACGTTGTGGCCGATGCCCGGGAGGAGGCGCCGCTCGTAGGGGCCGCTGAAGAAGGCGGCTTGCCGATCGGTCGTCGGCGCCGGCCCGACGCCGTCGTGGCCGCCATGAAGATTGATGGTCGGGATGCCGATCCTCGGCTGACTGGCAAGCCGCGCCTCGATGTCGAGCAGGGCCGGGTCGCCCGGCGCATAGCCGTAGCGATGGCGATAGGACTGGATCACCACGTCGACGAAATCAGGGTTGTCGAACGAGACGGCGCTCCTCTCGAAGGTCGTCTCGTCGAACTGCCATTCCGGCGACCACAACTGCCACAGCAGCCGGCAGACGTCGCGGCGGTCCTTGGTGAGCCCGGCGCGGCCCCGTTCGGTGTGGAAATAGTACTGGTACCAGAAGCGATGCTCCTGGGCGGCCGAGGCCGGTTCCCCCGCTGCGGCGATGTTCTGGATATTGTAACCCGTGCAGCTCACCAGGCAGCGCACGCGCTCGGGCCACAGGGCAGCGACGATGCAGGCCGCGCGCCCGCCCCAGTCGTAGCCGGCCAGCGCGGCGCGCCGGATGCCGAGCGCATCCATGAGCTGCAGCAGATCGTGGCCGAGGGCGGCCTGCTCGCCCGAGCGCGGCGTATCGGCAGAGAGGAAGCGCGTCGGCCCGTAGCCGCGCAGGTAGGGCACCAGCACGCGGTTGCCGGCTTCGGCGAGCGGCGGCGCCACCTCGTCGAAGGCGCGGACGTCGTACGGGAAGCCGTGCAGCAGGATGACGGCCGATCCGTCCGCCGGCCCGTGTTCCTCGTAAGCGATCTCCAGGACGTCGGTGCGCACGCGTTTCGATTTCATGATGCAAGCTTAGCGCGGTGCGTTGACAGAGTCGCGGGTGACGCTCACGCTTTGCGCAAACGGAGGAAACATGGCCCGGTTCGATCGCGTAATTCGTGGCGGCATGGTCGTCGACGGCAGTCGGATGCCGCGTTTTCGCGGCGATATCGGCATCAAGGACGGCCGCATTGCCGGCATCGGCCAGATCGGTGCCGGCGAGGCCGACGAGACGATCGATGCCGGCGGCCTGATCGTGGCACCGGGGTTCATCGACCTCCATACCCACTACGATGCCCAGTTGTTCTGGGATCCCTACTGCACGCTGTCGAGCTGGCACGGCATTACCTCGGTCGTGATCGGCAATTGCGGCTTCGGCTTCGCGCCCGTGCGGCCGGCCGAGCGCGACCGCGCGATGCTCACCATGACGCGCGTCGAGGCGATCCCGATGGCGTCCATGCAGGCCGGCATGCCGTGGGACTGGGTGACGTTTCCCGAGTTCCTCGACAGTGTCGAACGGGCACCCAAGGCGGTGAACATCTTGCCCTATATGCCGATCTCGCCGCTCCTGATCTGGGTGATGGGCTTCGAGGCTGCCAAGGCCGGCAAGCTGCCGACACCCGAGCAGCATGCCGAGATCAAGCGCCTGCTCCACCAGGCCATGGATGCCGGCGCCTGCGGCTGGTCGGCCCAGCGCATGCTGCCGACCGGGCCGGCCTCGGTGCAGCGCGACCATGACGGCTCGGCGATGCCGACCGACGTGATGCACGACGACACCTGCCGCGAGCTCGCCCGCGTCCTGGCCGAGCGCAACGCTGGTTTCGTTCAGATGCTGCTGGTCTCGGGCGACAATGCGCGCGACCAGGCGTTCTATGAGGAGGTGGCGACGCTGAGCGGCCGTCCGGTCATCATGAACGTGGTGCAGGCGTTCGATCACAAGCCGCACATCCATCGCCGCGTGCTCGATTGGCTGCGCAGCTGCCGTGAGCGCGGCATCCGCGTCGTCGGCCAAGGGCTGACCACCGACGCGGGCTTCACCTTCACGTTCGAGGACTGGAACCTGTTCGACGATTCCCAACCGTGGTGCGATGCCACGACGGGAACGCGCGAGGAACGCCTCGCCAAGCTCGCCGATCCGGCCCGCCGTGCCGCCTTGCGCGACAACCTGCCGATCACCGCGACCGGCCCGTTGCCCCAGATTGCCATCGTCGGGCCCAAGCTCGACAAGAACAGGAAGTGGCTCGACTACACGCTGGCCCATGCCGCCGAGAAGACGGGCAAGCATCCGGTCGATTTCATGCTCGACATGGCGGTGGAGGAGGATCTCGCGACCGAGTTCTTCGCTGCACCACCCAACGGCAGGATCGACTACCTGAAGGAGCTGGTCGACGATCCCTACGTGCTGTTCGGCGTGTCGGACGGCGGCGCCCACACCAAGTTCCTGACCGCAGGCCGCTACCCGACCGAGACGCTGTGCAAGGTCGCGCGCGACCACAGGATGCTGAGCCTCGAGGACGTGCACTGGCGCCTGTCGGCCCTTCCGGCCGAGGTCGCGGGCTTCCGCGGGCGCGGCGTGCTGAAGGCCGGCGCGCCGGCCGACATCGTGATCTACGATTTCGACGCGCTGCGCGTGCTGCCCGACGAGATCGCGCACGATCTGCCGGGCGGCGAATGGCGCCGCATCCAGCGCGCCGAGGGCTACAGGTACGTGCTGGTCAACGGCCAGGTCACCATCCGCAACGACCGGCCGACCAATTCCTTCTCCGGCCAGCTGCTGCGCCACGGCGGCGCGGGATAAGCGCCCGCACCGCAGCTTTCCGGCCTTCGCCCAAACGCAAACGTGGAAACAGGGCCCGTCATCCCGACCGAAGCCGAGCGCAGCGCCTGCCCTGAGCGCAGTCGAAGGGAGGCGTAGTGGAGGGACCTTTCTTCCTGCAGCGTCGGCAAGAAAGGTCCTCGACTGCGCCGCCAATGGCGCTGTAGCCAGCGCCTAGTCGGTCGGATTCGCTCGGGATGACGGCTCATATGCTAATGCGCTGCCCCCGTGATGGATGAGGAGCAGGACAGAAAGGACGCTCCCAAGGGAACGTCACCGCAAAACTACCGACTACTCAGGGGGCGGGACAGGGGAAGACGTTCATCTCGGGCCCGAGGTCGAAGGGCGGTGGGACCTGGGCGGCCGAGGTTACCTGCTGCGAGAGCGCCCAATCGAACGTGCGCTTGCCGCGGGCGCAGAATTGCGGATCGGTAGGAGCTCGCTGCGCGGTGCGATTGGCGAACTCGGTGACGAGGACATCGACATTGAGGCGCTTGCGGCCGGCCAACTGTTGCAGGCTGCGGGTGTTGGCGGTGTAGTCGTTCCTGAACTTCGCGAGAAACGAAGCATATTGCTGCTCGTAGGCCCGCGTGCCGTTGGGATTCTGGCACTGCAGGGTGACGACGGTGAGCTCCTGCTGCAGCATGCGTACCCGGAAGGCTTCGAGGTCGGCTGCGGTGTAGCAGATGGCCCGGATGCTGGACGCCGGCGGCGTCGGCACGGTGCTCGCTGCCTGATAGTCGGCCGCTGGCGGCCGGCTGGCGGGCGCGGATGAGCTGGACGACTGCCCAAGCGTGCAGGCACCCACCGCCATCACGCCCGCAACCGCAATTGCCGCCCGCGAAATCGTCCTGATCATCAATAGCACTCCCAACGCATGGCCGGAGAACGCAAGCCGGTACAACAGTTGAAGGCCTCTTTCAAATCCAATTCCCGTGCGGGTCCATACGGCAGGTGGAAAATTGGCTGTCTCAGCGCGTCGCCCGCTCCAGCGCCCGGTCGAATATCTCGAGGCCGAGATCGATCTCTGCCGGCTCGATGGTGATCGGCGGCGCGATGCGGAAGATGCCGAAGCCGCCGCGCACGACGCTGGTCATCATGCCGAGCTCGAGACACTCGCGGGCGACGCGGCGGGCGAGCTCCGGTGCGGGCTTCCTGGTGCGGCGATCCTCGACCAGGTCGAGCCCCAGCAGCAGCCCGCGGCCGCGAACGTCGCCGATGCAGTCGTAGCGCTGCTGCAGCGCGCCGAGGCCGGCCTCGAGGCGCGCGCCGAGCGTTCGCGCGCGCTCGGCCAGCCGGTCGCGCAGGATGATCTCGATGACCTTGAGGCCGACCGCCGCGGGCAGCGGGTCGGAGGCGTGCGTCGTGTAGAAGAGAAAACCTCGCTCCGCCGCGACGTTCTCGATCTCCGGCGTGGTCAGCATGGCAGCCAATGGCAGGCCCGCGCCGAGAGTCTTCGACAGTGTGAGATAGTCCGGCACCACGCCGTCGCGCTCGCAGGCGAACAGCTGGCCGGTGCGGCCGAGCCCCGTCTGCGCCTCGTCGAACACCAGCTGCAGGCCGCGCTCCCGGCACTTGTCGGCCAGCGCGGCGATGTAGCCCTCCGGCGGCTCGAGGACGCCGCCCGAGCTCAGGATCGGCTCGACGATGCAGGCTGCCGGCGCGCCGGTCGACTGGCGGTCTATCAGCTCGAAGCCGAGCTCGAGCTCGGATCGCCAGTCGTAGAGGCCGTGCGCGTCGATGAAGCGCGAGCGGTACGTGTCCGGCGCGGGCAGCACGAACGCGCCCGGAAGGGCGGGCCCATAGCCCTTGCGGCTCGACGAGTAGGTGGCCGACGAGGCGCCGCCGGTGACGCCATGCCAGGACCGGCTCATGGCCACGATCTCGTGGCCGCCGGTCACCAGCTTGGCCATGCGCAGGGCCGCCTCGTTCGACTCGCCGCCGGTCGACACCAGCAATACGCGATCGAGCTTGCCGGGCGAGATCTCGGCAATCAGCGCCGCCAGGTCGACCACCGGGCGCGACAGGATGGTCGAGTAGAGATGGTCGAGCTCGCCGATCCAATGGCGCGCCACCTCGACGACCTCCGGATGACTGTGGCCCAGGATGGCGCTCATCTGCCCGGAGGTGAAGTCGAGGATGCTGCGGCCGTCGGCGTCGACGAAGAAGCTGCCGCGCGCACGTTCGGCGATCACCGGCGAGAAGGCGCCGCCGTAGCGCACCAGATGAGCGTTCGCCTTGGCCCAGAAGGCCGGATCGTCGTTGGCGCTCATGCCGCCTCCAGCGCGGCGCGCACCAGCGGCAGGCGGTCGTTGCCGAAGAACATCGCCGAGCCGACGAACATGGTCGGGCTGCCGAAGCCGCCGCGCGCCATCAGTTCCTCGGTGTTTGCGCGCAGCCGTGCCTTGCACGCATCGGTCTCGATGGCGGCGAAGAAGCGCTGTCGCTCGAGGCCGGCGCGGCTGGCGATATCGGCCAGCACCTCCTCCCGCGCGATGTTGCGATTGTCGCCCCAATACGCCTCGAACGCCGCCGTGGCGTAGGGCACGATCTTGCCCTCGTCGAGCGCCACGAAGGCGCCGCGCATGCACTTGACGCTGTTCACGGGGAACACCTCGGGTGGAAAGACGATGCGCAGGCCGTAGAGGTTCGCCCAGGCGGCGAGGTCCTTCAGCATGTAGGTCTGCTTCAGCGGGTTGGGATTGGCGCGGCTGTCGTAGACGGTGCGGTTCACGGTGTTGAACACGCCGCCGACCAGGATCGGCTTCCAGGCGATGGCGGCTTCCAGCTCGGCGGCCAGCGGCTGCACGGCATGGAAGGCCAGATAGGTCCACGGGCTTGAGCAGTCGAAGTAGAAGTCGAGTTGCCGCGCCATTTCGTCTCTCCGATCTCGGTTCGCCTTGTCGATGCCACAGCCCGCCCGTATCTTGCAAATCCATGACGGTACCGGCTGAAAAGCCCAAAAACAGTGCCAATCGGATTGCGCCCAACCGGATAGCAATCGTGGTGCATCAGGAGCACTCCCGGCCTGGACGGGTCGGCGCCCTGCTCGAGAAGCGCGGCTACACGCTCCATCGCCTCTGTCCCAATCTCGGCTGCGACCTGCCCGACGACATGTCCGACTATGCCGGCGTGGTGATCTTCGGCGGGCCGATGTCGGCCAACGACTGCGGCAGCCTGGCCGGCATCAAATGCGAGCTGGAGTGGATTCCCAGGGTGGTCGAGGCTGGCGTGCCCTACCTCGGCCTGTGCCTCGGCGCCCAGCTCCTGACGCGTGCCGCCGGCGGCTGCGTCGCCCCGCATCCCGAAGGCAAGGTCGAGGTCGGCTATGCCGAGATCGTGCCGACCGAGGCCGGCCGCGAATGGATCAGCCGCCCGATGAAGGTTTACCAGTGGCATCGCGAGGGCATGGCGATCCCGGCATGCTGCGAGCTGCTGGCGACCAACGAGACCTACCCTGTCCAGGGGTTTCGCTGCGGGCCCAATGCCTTCGGGTTCCAGTTTCATCCCGAGGTCACCCTGGAGATGAAGGACCAGTGGACCAGCGAGCCCGGCGAGAGCATGCGCAGGCCGGGGGCCCAGCAGCGCGGCGTGCATCTCTCCATGCACCCGCTCTACGACCCGCCGATCGACCGCTGGATCGACGGCTTCCTCGAGCGCTGGCTGGCAACCGACACGCGACGCCACTGAGAGTTTCATTGCAGCACGAGCGAATACCCGCCGTGGCCTCCCGGTCGGCGTTGCGGTAGGGTCTGCCGCAGTTTCAATCCGGGGAGATGCCTTGATGTCGGGTGCTCTGATCTTCGTGCTGGCCCTTGTCGTTGTCGCCCTGGTGCTGGTGTTTGCCGGCGTGAAGACGGTGACCCAGGGCAGCAACTGGACCATCGAGCGGTTCGGCCGCTACACCCGAACCCTGCCGCCCGGCCTGCATCTGATCGTGCCGTTCATCGATGTGGTCGGCCGCAAGATGAACATGCAGGAGAACGTCCTCGACATCCCCGGGCAGAAGGTCATCACCAAGGACAATGCCACGGTCCAGGTCGATGCCGTCGCCTTCTACCAGGTGGTCGATGCAGCGCGGGCGGCCTACGAGGTGCAGAACCTCCATCTCGCCATCACCAACCTGGCGTTGACCAACATCCGCAGCGTCATGGGCAACATGGCGCTCGACGAGGTCCTGTCCAAGCGCAACGAGATCAACAACACCCTGCTTGCCGTGATCGACCAGGCGACAGGCCCATGGGGCATCAAGGTGCTGCGCATCGAGCTCAAGGACATCGCGCCGCCCGACGACATCGTGGTGGCGATGGGCCGGCAGATGAAGGCCGAGCGCGAGAAGCGCGCCACCATCCTCGAGGCCGAAGGCGTGCGCGAATCGAGCATCCAGCGCGCCGAGGGCGAGAAGCAGTCGGCTATCCTCACGGCCGAAGGCCGCCGCGAGGCGGCGTTCCGCGACGCCGAGGCCCGCGAGCGCCTCGCCGAAGCCGAGGCGAAGGCCACCTCGGTGGTCGCCGAGGCGATCGCCGGCAACGGCGTGCAGGCGACCAACTACTTCCTCGGCACCAAGTACGTCGAGGCGCTGTCGCGCATGGGCTCTGCCAACAACTCCAAGGTGTTCTTCCTGCCGGTCGAGGCGGCCGGCGTCATGGCCTCGATCGCCGGAATAGGAGAGCTCGCGAAGGAAGCCCAGGCGCGCGCCGCCGACACGAGCCGGCCACGCGGTTCCGTTCCCAGCGCCGGTTGAGCGGCGTCATGGGCTTCAAGGTGGTCTTCTGGCATTGGTGGGCGGTGGCGGCGGCGCTGCTCGTGCTCGAGATGCTGCTGCCCGGCGTCGTCTTCATGTTCCTGGCGATCGGCGCGGTCGCCTCCGGCCTCGCCGTGCTGGTGGTCTCGGACCTGTCGATCGAGTTCCAGCTCACGGTGTTTGCCGTGGTCTCGGTAGGCTCGGCGATCGTCCTGCGTCCCTTCCTGCGTCGGCTGGGCCATGGCCGGCCGGCCGATCGGACGCTCAATGCCCGGGCCGACAGCCTGCTCGGCCGCACGTTCGTGCTCGATGCGCCGATCCTGGGCGGGCAGGGTCGGGTCAAGCTGGGCGACGGCAGCTGGGCGGTCACCGGCCCCGACATGGTGGCAGGCAGCCGGGTCCGCGTCATCGAGGTCCAGGGCACGGAGCTGAGGGTCGAGCCGTCGCCGTAGGGGCCGCGGCGAGGTCGACCGAGCAGCTTGACCGTATCTCGGCCATTTGGGATCATTGCTATCAATGATCTCAGGTGAGCGGATGGCCGGCAATCTGCACGTGCGAAATCTCGAGGATGAGTTGATCGTCAAGCTGAAGCGTCGGGCCGCCCGGCACGGCCGGTCGACCGAGGCCGAGCACAGAGAGATTCTGCGTCAGGCTCTCGCCGGCGAAGAGGAGCCCTCCTTCGACACGCTGGCCGCCGAGCTGCGCAAGCTGACCAGGCGGCGAAAGCAGACGCCATCGGAGATTCTGCTGAGGGAGGGGCGGGGCGAGCGGTGATATCGCTCGTCGTAGACGCCAGCATCGCGGTCAAATGGGTGATCGAGGAGGAGGGAACGGAAGCCGCGTTGGTGCTTCGCCGCAAGGCGAAGCTGATCGCTCCCGATCTTCTCGCCGCGGAGTGCTCGAACATCCTCTGGAAGAAGGTCCGGCGCGGCGAGCTCGCGGAGGACGAAGCTCTGTTCGCCGCCAGGCTCCTGCAGAACGCCGAGCTCGAGCTCCTGCCGACGCGCCCGTTGCTCGAAAGCGCAACCCGATTGGCGATCGAGCTGGACCATCCTGCCTACGATTGCGTCTACCTCGCTTTGGCCGTCACCCGGGACTGCCAGCTCGTTACTGCCGATCGGCATCTGCTTCGAAAGCTCGAACG
>JALHMO010000229.1 GCA_022844015.1 Reyranella sp.
GGCACGCGCCGCTGGCGCGGGCTGCGCACCGCCCGGGAGATCGGCGACAGCCGCGGCAGCGACGTGGTCGGGATGTTGTCGAAGCCCCAGACCCGCGTCACTTCCTCGACCAGGTCGGCCTCGCCGATGATGTCGGGACGCCACGACGGCACGGCGACGCTCCACGGGCCGCTGCCCTGCACGGTGAAGCCGAGCCGCGTCAGGATCGCGGCGGTCTCGGCCGCCGGCACGTCGATCGCCGTCAAGGTCTTCACGCGGTCGGGGCGCAGGTCGTAGCTGCGGCGCCAGTTGGGCATGACGCCGCTCGACACGACCTCGCTCGCCTCGCCGCCGCACAGCGCGAGGACCAGGCGGGTCGCCACCTCGACGCCCCAGGCGCAGGATTCGGGATCGATGCCGCGCTCGTTGCGATAGCGCGCGTCGGAGAGGATCCCGAGCTTGCGGCCCGACGCGGCGATGCCGATCGGCTGGAAATACGCCGCCTCGAGGAACATCTCGGTCGTGCCCTCGCTGCAGCCGGTGTCCTCGCCGCCCATGATGCCGCCGATGCCGTGCACGCCGTTGTTATCGGCGATCACCGCGACGGCAGGATCGAGCGTGTAGGTCCGGCCGTCGAGCGCCAGGATCTGCTCGCCCTCGCGGGCCTGGCGCATCACCAGGTCGCCGGCGAGCTTCTTCGCATCGAACACGTGCAGCGGCCGGTTGAGGTCGAAGGTCACCAGGTTGGTGATGTCGACCAGGGCCGAGATTGGCCGCAGCCCGATCGCCTTCAGGCGGCGCTGCAGCCAGTCGGGCGAGGGCCCGTTCCGGATGCCGCGGAAATGGCGGCCGTAGACCAGCGGGCAGGGGCTCTCAGGCGTGGGCTCGTAGCCGTGCGTCCACTTGATCGGGCTCTTGTACGTGCCGGCGATCTTGGTCGTGTCGACCGGCTTCAGGGTGCCGAGGCCGGCCGCGGCGAGATCGCGGGCGATGCCGTGCACGCCCAGGCAATCGGCGCGGTTGGGCGTCGCCTTGATCTCGATCACCGCGTCGTCGAGGCCGAGCGCCTCGGCGGCGGGCATGCCGGTCAGCGCGTCGGCCGGCAGGTCGATGATGCCGCTGTGGTCGTCGCCGAGCTGCAGCTCGCGGCTCGAGCACAGCATGCCGTTGCTCTCCTCGCCGCGGATCTTGCTCGCCTTGAGCGTGATGCCGGTGCCCGGGATGAAGCTGCCGGTCGGCGCGAAGATGCCCTTGAGGCCGGTCCGCGCGTTGGGCGCGCCGCAGACGACCTGGATGATCGTGCCGGTTCCGGCGTCGACCTTGCACAGTCGCAGGCGATCGGCGTTGGGATGCTGCACCGCCTCGACGACGTGGCCGACGACGAAGCCCTTCAGGGACTCGGCCGGGTTGCTGACGCCTTCGACCTCGAGGCCCAGCATGGTGAGGCCATGGCGCAGCTCGGCCAGGCTCGCTGTGGTGTCGAGATGCTCGCGGAGCCAGGACAGGGTGAACTTCATCGGACCGACTCCAGGGCGGAGAAGCCGTAATGGCGCAGCCATCGCAGATCGGAGTCGAAGAAGCTGCGCAGGTCGGGGATGCCGTACTTCAGCATGGCGATGCGGTCGATACCCATGCCGAAGGCGAAGCCCTGGTAGATCGCGGGATCGAGGCCGCAATTGCGGATGACGTTGGGATGCACCATGCCCGAGCCCAGGATCTCGAGCCACGAATCGCCGGCGCCGATCCGAAGCTCGCCATCCTTCCACGAGCAGCCGATGTCGACCTCGGCCGACGGCTCGGTGAACGGGAAGTAGCTGGGCCGGAAGCGCAAGGGGAGGCCATCGATCTCGAAGAAGGCACGGCAGAAATCGACCAGGCAGCCCTTGAGATGGCCCATGTGCGTGGTGCGGTCGATCACCAGCCCCTCGACCTGGTGGAACATCGGCGTGTGGGTGGCGTCGCTGTCGATGCGGTAGGTGCGGCCGGGCACGATGATGCGGAGCGACCCGCCGTCGGCCAGCATCTGCTGCACGCCCTTGTCGAGCATGGTGCGGGCCTGCACCGGCGAGGTGTGGGTGCGCAGCACCATCGGCGTGCCATCGGCGCGCGGCGGCAGGTAGAAGGTATCCTGCATCTGGCGCGCCGGATGGTCGGGCGGGATGTTGAGCGCGGTGAAATTGTGCCAGTCGTCCTCGATGTCCGGGCCGTCGGCCCAGGTGAAGCCCATCTCGCCGAAGATGGCGGCGAGCTCGTCCATCACCTGGCCGATCGGGTGCAGGGTGCCCGCACGCGCGCTGGCGAACTCGGGCCGGGTCGGCAGGCTGACGTCGATGCGCTCGTTGCTGAGCTTCGCGGCGAGAGCGGTGGCGCTGAGCGCGGACTTGCGCGCCTCGAGCGCCCCCTCGATCTCGCCCTTGAGCTGGTTGACCCGCGCGCCGAACTCCTTGCGCTGGTCGGGCGCGAGCCCGCCCAGGGTCTTCATCAGGCCGGTGACGCTGCCCTTCTTGCCGAGTGCGGCCACGCGCGCGGCGTCGAGGGCCGCGAGGTCGGCGGCGGCCTGCACGGCGCCGAGCGCCTCGTCGCGGATCGTCGAAAGATCGGTCATGCGAGCTCACTCCGAAACGAACACGAAAAAAGGGAGCCTGTGGTCCAGGCTCCCTCTCTGCGATCTCTGTCCGGGACGTCCCGCTTCTGGACCGCGGGCACTTGCCCTGAGCGGAGCCGAAGGGTCCCGCCCGCTCATCGTTGGTCCTTGCCTGGACGCCGCCGGACGTTACTCGAGGGCGGGGCCCTGCTTCAGGGCCGCTTGTGCCTGATCGACCAGAGCCTTGAACGCGGCCGGTTCCCGGACGGCCAGGTCGGCCATGACCTTGCGGTCGACCTCGATGCCGGCCTTCAGGATGCCGTTCATGAATTGCGAGTAGGTCATGCCATGCTCGCGGGTCGCCGCGTTGATGCGCTGGATCCACAGGCCGCGGAATGCGCGCTTCTTGTTGCGCCGGTCGCGATAGGCGTATTGCAGGCCCTTCTCGACCCTCTCGATGCCGACGCGGAACGCCACCTTGGCGCGGCCGCGGTAGCCCGAGGCGAGCTTGAGGACCTTCTTGTGACGAGCGTGTGCGGTCACGCCTCGCTTGACGCGTGCCATGGCCTACCTCTCGTACGGGAAGAAGTTGCGCTTGATGATGCGGGTGTCCGGCTCGGAGACGATGGTCATGCCGGTGGCCTGGCGAATGAAGCGCGTGCTGCGCTTCACCATGCCGTGGCGCTTGCCGACGACCCCGTGCTTGACCTTGCCGGTGGCGGTGAAGCGAAACCGCTTCTTCGCCCCGCTCTTGGTCTTCATTTTGGGCATTTTCTTTCCTTTTCAAAGGGTTACGGTTGGCAGCCGAGGCAATGCCCTATGGGCCCGGCCGCCGAAGGAAGCGCGCTTATACCGGCGCGGTCGGGGGCGTGCAAGGGTGCCAAAGCAAGGCCTTCATGGTCTGCCGGACCGCGGGCAGCCTGCCCTGAGCTTGTCGAAGGGTCCCGCTCGCTCATGAACGGAGCGGACACGCTGGTCCTCACCCTGAGGAGCCGCGCGGAGCGTGGCGTCTCGAAGGGTCCGGATCAGGCACGGTGCGTGCAGCCCATCCTTCGAGACGCCGCGCTCTGCGCGGCTCCTCAGGATGAGGTCGTTGTCGCAGCGCGCAGCATTGGTGGATGAGGTCGTTGTTGTAGCTCGCAGCATTGGTGAAGAAGAGGGGATACCCATGAAACTTCGACGACCAACCCACACCTCACCCTGAGGAGCCGCGCGGAGCGCGGCGTCTCGAAGGGTCGGGATCAGGCACGGTGCGTGCAGCCCATCCTTCGAGACGCCGCGCTCTGCGCGGCTCCTCAGGATGAGGTCGTTATTGTAGCGCGCAGCATTGGTGGATGAGGTCGTTATTGTAGCGCACAGTATTGGTGAAGAAGAGGGGATACCCATGAAACTCAAAGGAAGAACCGCCATCGTCACAGGCGCGCAGCAGGGCATAGGCGCGGCCATCGCCCGGGCGCTGGCGGCCGAGGGCGCGGACGTCGCCGTCACCTGGCTCGACGACCTGGCCGGCGCCGAGGCGGTGGTCGGCTCGGTCCTGCAGGCCGGCCGGCGCGCCCACCTGATCAGGGCCGATGTCGCCAAGCTCGCCGACATCGAGGCCATGGTGGCCGAGACGGCCGAGACGCTCGGCACCCCCGACATCCTCGTGAACAACGCCGGCGTCTTCCCGCGCGTGAAGCTGCTCGAGATGCGCGAGAGCGACTGGGACCATGTCCTCGACATCAACCTCAAGGCCGGCTGCTTCGCCACCATCGCCTTTGCCAAGGCGCTGATCGCCGCCGGCAAGGCGGGCGGCTCCCAGGGCGGTGTCGGCACCGGCAGCGTCGGCACGGCCAGCGCCGGGAAGGGCAGCGCCGATCAGGGTGGCTCCAGGCAGGGCGGCGCGGTGATCAACCTCGCCTCGCAGGCGATCCGCGGCGCGGTGCGCGGCGTGCACTACAGCGCCAGCAAGGGCGGCGTGGTGTCGATGACCCGCGCGCTGGCGCTCGAGCTCGCCCCGCACGGCATCCGCGTCAACGCCATCGCGCCGGGCCTCACGGACACCGCGCAGCCGCGCTACGGCAACACCGACGCCGAGCTCGTGGTGATGGCCCGCGAGAACATTCCCCTGGGCGGCAAGCTCCTGACGCCCGAGCAGATTGCCCGCACTGCGGTGTATCTCGCCAGCGACGACTCCGACGCCATGACCGGCCAGACGGTGCACGTGAATGGCGGCTCGTACATGCCTTGAACCCGCCTCCCCAACTACGTTGGGGAGGTGTCGCCGTCATACGGGGCGGAGGGGTCATGAGCCACCAATCCCGACACATGCATTCAGATCAAGACTCATGGCCCATGACCCCTCCGTCGGCGCAGGCGCCGACACCTCCCCAGCGAAGACGCTGGGGAGGAATCATGAGACGACTCCGACGCCATGAAACCCCATTCCCCACCTCTCCTGGCCTCCCCAACGCCACACCGCCCGCGAGCGCAAACGGCGTCATTGGCACCACATAGGGAATTCTCATGCGTTGACTGCCGTTGTCCGAACGATCAACTAGGCCTGCAACAGCTGGAAAATCCAGACCATGAATACCGATGACCCCGCATTTCGTGCCCGCGCCGAGCGCCGCCGCGCCACGTGGAGCCTCTCATGCCATCATGATCTCGATGCGGCGAAGGACGCGGAATACGCCTATTGGGCGATCCAACCCACTCACGTCGTCATGGCGACCGTGGTGGAGATGACGGCCGCCGCATACGCGATGAAGGGCATCCATGTTTCCAGACTTCAAAGATCTCATCGCCCTTCTGAACGAGAATAAGGTCGAGTATCTCGTGGTCGGCGGCTATGCCGTGTCGCGTCACGCCCAGCCGCGTGCGACCGGGGACCTCGACATTCTCGTTCGGCCCGCGCCCAAGAACGCCGCCGCCCTCTTCCGTGCCTTGCAGGAGTTCGGCGCGCCGTTGCGCACGCGCGCCAAGCCCGACGCCGACCCGCGATCACCGACTCGCAAGCTCACCGCCAAGGACTTCGAAGATCGGGGCAGCTGGTACACCATGGGCGTGCCGCCCGTCGCGATCGATATCCTGCTCGAGATTCCCGGCATCACTTTCGACGCAGCCTGGAAGAACCGCTCGGCCCAAACGATCGACGAGGAAACCGGACTGAAGGCCTACTTCATCTCGCGCGCGGATCTGATTGCCGCCAAGCTCGCTGCCGGTCGCACCCGTGACCTTGCCGATGTCGAGGAGCTGCGCAAGGCCGAAGCCGCCTCGACGACGGCTGCGCCGGTACGGCCCATATCCGCGAAGCGCCGGGCACGCGCGAAAGGAAAATCGCCGGCCAAACCATGATGTGGCGTTGCTCCTCACGAAGCGGACACCAATGTCCGCTCTCGATCTGTGAGCAACGCCGAACGCGCGGCCACAGCGCAGACGAGTCACCCTCGACCCAACAACTTTCTCGCCAGCCGCCGCCGCTTCGGTGCGTAGGCGAGGTCCATGATGCCGCTGAGATAGAACTTCACCTGCTCGATCGGCCAGCTCGCCTCGACGTTGGTGCGCTGGATCCAGATCGGCGAGGAACCCGGGAGGACAGGATAGAGATTGGTCATGAACACGCGGCGGTAGCCGGCGCGGCGGATCTCGTCGAAGGCGCCGGCGCCGTAGGACCATTCCTCGCCGCCGACCCAGCAGAAATCCTCGACCGGGCGGTCGAGCTTCCGGGCAGCGTCGCGGCCGGCAAGGGTGATCTCGTCGGCGAGCCGCTCGGCCGGCAGATCGTCGGCCAGCCGCACGTGCGTGCGGGTGTGGCAGCCGACGCGGTGGCCGCGCCCCGCGAGCGATCGCGCCTCGGCCCAGGTCATGCGCGGCTCGGGCTCGTCCCTGGCCGCGGCGAAGGCGGCAACGGCGGCGGCGCGATCGGTCGCGATCTCCGCCTCGGGCAGAAAGAAGCAGGCGCGGAATCCATGCTTCTCCAGCAGCGGCGCGGCGACGTCGTGGTTGGAGCGGTAGCCGTCGTCGAAGGTGATCAGCAGCCGCGGCCGTTCTCCTGTCAGGCGGCCCTCGACGCAGGCATCGAGATCGCCGGGCTCGGCCGGATCGAAATGCGCGAGGTAAAGCGCGAGCTGCCGTTCGAGCCCGGCGGCATCGCGCTCGGGCGTGGCGTGATAGTTCAGCACCCGCACGAAGCGCCGCCCCCACGCCAGCCGCTGCGCGGCCAGCCCGAGCGGAAAGCACCCGAGCCGGCCCGCCGCCGCAATGACCGCCTGCTTCAGGTTCATTTTCCTCCCCAGCTTCGCTGGGGAGGTGGCGGTGCCTGCGCTGAGCGAAGCCGAAGCGTCTGCGCCTCTCTTTGTCCTCCCCAACGGAGTTGGGGAGGTGGCCGCGCCTGCCCTGAGCGAAGCCGAAGGGTCTTCGCGGACGGAGGGGTCATGAGCCATGAGACAAGACATTCATTCGAGATCACGACTCATGACTCATGACCCCTCCGTCGCCGTAAGACGGCGACACCTCCCCAACTTCGTTGGGGAGGAGACTGAGAGTGCGCCGGCAAGACGACCGCCCCTCAATGCAGCGCGTAGATCAGCGACGGCGGCTCGGCCGGGCCGCCGTCGGCGGCCTCGGCGACCAGCGCCTCGGCGGCGGCCTTGAGGGCGGCGAGCAGGGCCCTGCGCCGCTCGGGCGCCACGTCGGCCAGCACGCGCGCGACCTCGGCCATCGGGTCGCTCGTGTCGGGCCGGCGCATCTCCTCGAGCGTCAGCCGCGGATGCGGCGCCGGCACGAGGTATGTCGCGGCCGCGCGGTCGGGCTTCAGCGCCATGTGCGGATCGACCGGCGGCGTGCCGTCGTCGCGGGTCAGCGCGTCGAACAGCGCGTCGAGCAGCGCGTCGGCCGGCGCCGCGTCCGGCGCTTCGGGCGGTCCGTCAGTCGAGGACAAATTCTTTCCTCCAGGCATCGCCTTCCTTGCTCCTCGGCTGCTCGACCTTCTCGAGCAGGCAATCCTCCAGCACCAGCAGGTCGATGTCGGTGCGCATGAAGCAGCGATAGGCATCCTGCGGCGTGTTGACGATCGGCTCGCCGCGCACGTTGAACGAGGTGTTGACCAGCACCGGGCAGCCGGTCTCGGCCGCGAAGGCGCTGAGGATGGCGTGGAATTCCGGCTGGTCGGCCGCGTTCACCGTCTGCACCCGCGCGCTGTAGTCGACGTGGGTGATGGCGGGCAGGGTCGAGCGCACCTTGTTGACCTCGGGGATCATGTCGGCGACGCCCTGCCGGAAGGCCGCGAGATCGAACGGCCGGCGCAACTCCTCGCGCACCGGCGCCACCAGCAGCATGTAGGGGCTCTCGCCCGTCATCTCGAAGAAATCGCCGACGCGCTCGCGCAGCACCGCCGGCGCGAACGGGCGGAACGATTCGCGGTACTTCACCTTGAGATTGACCTTGGACTGCATGTCGGCGCCGCGCGGGTCGGCCAGGATCGAGCGCGCGCCCAGCGAGCGCGGGCCGAACTCCATGCGCCCGCTCACCAGGCCCACCACCTTGCCCGACGCCAGCGCCGCGGCGATGGCCTCAGCGCGCTCGCCGCGATCGGGAATGCGCGTGTAGGGATAGCCCGCGCGATCGAGGAAGGCGCGGACCTGGGCGCTGGAATGGTTGGGCCCGAGATAGCTGCCGTGCTGGCTGTCGCGGCCCGACGGCGAGCGCTTGCGCGGGAGCCCGAGTCCCATGTGCGCGGCATAGAGCGCGGCGCCCAGCGCACCGCCGGCATCGCCCGCCGCCGGCTGGATCCACAATCCCTCGGTCACGCCCGAGCGCAGGATCCTGCCGTTGCCGACGCAGTTCAGCGCCACGCCGCCGGCCATGCAGAGGTTGCGTTCGCCGGTGAGGCCCAGCGCCGTGCGCGCGAGCCTCAGCATGATCTCCTCGGTGACTGCCTGGATCGAGGCGGCGACGTCCATGTGGAACAGCGCGATCCGGCTCTCGGCCTCGCGCGGCGGCGCGCCGAACAGGGCGTGCATCTTCTCGCCCGCCATCGCAGCACCGTCCATGAAGGCGAAGTAGTCGAGATCGAGGGCGAACGAGCCGTCGTCCTTGATGTCGATCAGGTGCTTTCGGATCAGGTCGGCGAAGCGCGGCTCGCCGTAGGGCGCGAGCCCCATCAGCTTGTACTCGCCGGAGTTCACCCGGAAGCCGCAATACTGGGTGATGGCGCTGTAGAGCAGGCCGAGCGAATGCGGGTAGCGGATCTCGCGCAGCAGCTCGACGGTGTTGTCCTTGCCGTGGCCGATGGTCAGCGTGGCGTGCTCGCCGACGCCGTCGAT
>JALHMO010000230.1 GCA_022844015.1 Reyranella sp.
CGCCTGCGCCCTCGCCGGCGCCGGCGACCACTCAGTCGCCGCACGGTGGGACTGCCAGCGCGGCGCCGTCGGCGGCTTCTGCCCGGCCAGGAGCCGCCCCGGCCGTCGCTCCGGGCTGGAACGCCCTGCTTGCCGCCTGGCTTGCCGCCAACCGGCGCTATCCCGAGGAGGCGCGACGGCGTGGCGTCGAGGGCGAGGTCACGGTGCGCTTCGCGGTGGCGGCGGACGGGCGGGTGACCGATGTCGCGATCGTGGCCGCAAGCGGATCGAGCGCGCTCGACGGCGCGGCAGTCGCGATGTTGCGCGGCGCCAGGCTGCCGCCGCCCGGAAGCGACGTGACGCGCACCGTCAGGATCCGTTACCGTCTCGCCGACTGATGGCACCGTCGATAAGGCTCGCCGGAATCTTGTATGGAGCCGCCTCGATGCCTGGCCGGACAGCGTCGAAGGTCTCGCCCGGCTGCGCCGGCGTTTCGTCGTCTCGACATTGTCCAACGCCGGCATGGCGACGATGGTGGCGGTGGTCAAGCATGCCGGCCTGCCGTTCGACGCCGTGCTCACGGCCGAGCTCGCGCGGACCTACAAGCCGGCGCCTGCCGTCTACCAGCTCGCCGTCGACTATCTCGGCTGCCGGCCCGACGAGATCATGATGGTGGCCTGCCACAAGTACGATCTCGAGGCGCGCGCATTCGGCATGCGCACGGCGTTTGTGCCGCGTCCGCTCGAGTTCGGTCGGGGCGGTGCCCCGGACATCGGGCCGGAACCATGGTTCGATGTCATGGCTTCGGACTTCATCGCCCTCGCCGAAACTCTTGGTGCGTAGCACCCGAATTTCCAAGGCTGCGCTTGACCTGGGTCAATCGGCTGGACCGGCAAAGGCCTATGGATGATGAGTCGGTGCCACGGATGGAAGGCGAAATGGAAGAGATCCAGGATCCGTTCCTGATGTTCGCCATTGTCTCGGGTCTGCTCGTTGCGCCAACCCTGCTGATCTGGGGCCTCGTACGCTTGGTGCGCCGCGGCCAGCAGGACCAGGGCGAACGGTGACGGTGCAAGGCCCCGCGCCGGAGCAGAAGCGAATGATGGTGAAAGCGATGCGATCGGCGTGGCTGGTCGTGACCGGCCTGATGCTGATGACCGGGTGCGGGGACGTGCCCGGCGCGGACGGCAGGTATGCGACGCCGGCGCGCGGTGGCTGGGACAACTTTCGTGCCGAAGCGCCGGCATCCGCCGGCGACGAGAACTTCCGTGCCGAGTTACCGTTGCCGAGCGCCGGCAAGCGCTCGTCCAGACTGCAGTAGCCCGCCGAGCCCGCCCGGCGCTGCTCGACGCCGACGCCACCAACCGCAGGGCCGGGACCCTCAGCGCACCGGGGTCGTCGTGCGCGCGGCGGCCAGCGCGGCGCGTTCGTCCGGGCCGAGACCAAGCAGCTCGGCCAGCACGGCTTCCGTATGCTGGCCCAGGGTCGGCGCCGGTGTGCGGATCTCGGACGGGCCGCCGGTGTGCAGTCGGATCGGCGAGATCGGCACGCGCGTGCGCCCGCGCCGCGGATGGTCGACGTCGACCCAGAATCCGCGCGCCTCGAGATGCGGGTCGCGCGCCACCTCGCGCACGGTCTTGACGATCGAGCACGGCACGTGGCCCTCGTTGAGCAGCCCCATCACCTCTTCCTTGGTCCTCCCGACCGTCCAGGCCGAGATCATGTCGTCGATCTCGGCCATGCGCTGCGCCCGCTCCGGCATGGTCGCGTAGCCGGGCGCCTCGAGCAGGTCGGCGCGGCCGAGCAGCCCGCACATCGCCTGCCAGTGACGCTCGGCCGAGGTGAAGATCGCAACGTGCCCGTCGGCGCAGGGATAGGTGTTGTAGGGCGCGATGGCGAGCGCCGGATGGCGGTTGCCGGTGCGCTCCGGCACGTTGGCGTCGCCGTCCATCAGGGCGCCGAGCGCCGAGGCGAGGCCAATGACAGCGGCTTCGTGCATGGCGACCTCGACCCGCTGGCCCTCGCCGGTGCGCTCGCGCTGGACCAGCGCGCCCAGGATGCCAGCACAGAGATGGATGCCGGCCATGAAGTCGCAGATCGCGGGGCCGGCCTTGGTCGGCGGCCCATCCTGCTGGCCGGTGGCGCTCATGATGCCGCTCATTGCCTGGATGGTGACATCCATCGCGGCCAAGCTGCGGTACGGCCCGTCGAGCCCGTAGCCCGAGCTGCCGCCGTAGACCAGGCGCGGGTTGACCTTGCGCAGCACGTCCCAGCCGACGCCCAGCCGGTCCATGACGCCGACGGCGAAGTTCTCGACCACGACGTCGGCCTTGCGCGCGAGATCGAGGAAGATCTGCTTGCCGCGCTCGTGCTTGAGATCGAGGACCACCGACTCCTTGTTGGAGTTCAGCATGACCAGCGGGTAGGGCTCGACGTCGCGCTTGCGGCGGCGCACGACGTCGCCTTCCGGCGGCTCGATCTTGAGCACGCGCGCGCCCATGAAGCCCAGCAGCATGCCGCAGTAGGGTCCGTTGTAGATCTGCCCGAGATCGAGCACGAGCATCCCGTCGAGCGGGCGGCGGATGTCCATGATTGTTGTCGCCTGTTCGTCAAACGATGGAACGAGGCGACGACCTTAGCACGCTGACGGCGTCAGAGAACCGGACGCATGCTGCGCCACGGCGTTGCCTTCTCGTAGGCGTCGCCCGCGCGCAGGACCGTCGCATCGTCGAACAGGCGGCCGACGATCTGCAGGGAGAACGGCAGTTTCGCATCGTTGAAGCCGCTGCAGATCGAGAGCGCCGGGTTGCCGCCGACATTGAACGGTGTGGTGAAGGACGGCCTGGTGAACAGGCTGGCCGGCGGCACCGGCGCGAGCTTTCCCGCCGGCTCGCTGGTCGGCAGCATCAGGAGATCGACCGTCGACAGCACCGATTGCAGGCTGCGCGCGAGATCGGTCCTGAGTCGCATGGCGAGAAGATATTCCTCGGCGCGAACCAGGCCGCCGGCGATGATGCGATAGCGCAGGCTGGCGCCGAACAGCTCCGGCCGTGTCCGCAGATCCTTGCCGTGGATGGTGAACAGCTCGACCACCGCGATGGTTCGCTTGCAATCGTCGAACTGCTGCAGCGGCGGCAGCGTCACCGGACGCACGTTGGCGCCGAGGCCGCGGAACACGTCGAGTGCCGCCTCGAACGCCGCGCGGGTCGGCGCCGACAGCGGCATCTCGTCTTCCAGCCAGCGCGCCGGCACGCCGATCGCCAGGCCCTCGACGTCGCCGGTCAGCGCCGACGCGTAGTCGGGGATCGGCACGTCGGCGGAGGCCGGATCCTCGGCATCGTGGCCGGCGATGGCTTGCAGCAGGATGGCCACGTCCTCCGCCGTCCACGCGAGCGGGCCGGCATGGTCGTGGCTGAAGCAGTTGGGCAGGACGCCGCGCCGGCTGACCAGGCCGTAGGTCGGCTTGAGGCCGGCGATGCCGCAGGCCGCCGCCGGCCCGCGGATCGAGCCGCCGGTGTCGCTGCCGAGCGTCGCCGGGGCAAAGCCCGCCGCGACGGCGGCGGCCGAGCCCGACGACGAGCCGGCGGGCGAGCAGGTGCGGTCCCACGGGTTGCGCGCCGGCGGGAACAGGATGTCCCACGACGGCCCGCCATGGGCGAACTCCCAGGTCGCGTTCTTGCCCAGCAGGATGCCGCCCGCGGCGACGAGCTTCTCCTGGCACGCCGAATCGCGCGTCGGCACGTTGTCGGCCAGCAGCTTTGACATGGCCGTGGTGCGGATGCCGGCGGTGTCGAAGATGTCCTTCAGGCAATAGGGGATGCCATGCAGGCGGCCGCGTGAACCGGCAGACATGATCGCCGCCTCGGCCTGTTTCGCTTCGGCGCGGGCGCGCTCGGCGGTCAGCGTGACGAAGCTGTCGAGCCGGCTGTCGAGGGCGTCGATGCGCGCGAGATAAGCCTCGGTGAGCTCGACCGGCGAGAGCTTGCGCTGGGCGATCAGCCGCGACGCTTCGGCGATGGTGAGGAACGCGAGCTCGCTCACGCTACGGCCGCTTCGGCTGGAAGACGGTGGGCACGAACACGTGCGCCGGCTCGTCGCCGTGCGGCCGGCCGCCGGGCAGGCGCGCGACCATCGCGTGGACATGACCGTAGGCCTCGATCAGCTCCGTGCGATATGCCGGCGGAAGATCGAGGCCCGCCAGGCGCGCGAGGCGAAGGATGTCGTCGTCGGTGATGGGATCGGTCATGGCGCGAGCTTCCCCCGTTGCGGCGGGCCTTTGCAAGGCCGATGCCATGGCCTTCGCTGGGAGCGCGCCACTCCAGTGGCGCTCTTGTCGATCACACGTTCAATGAGCGCCACTGGAGTGGCGCGCTCCCAGCGAAGAGTCATTGCCTGCTCCCTAACGCCTTCCACCCGCCCGCTGCGTCATGACCAGGGCGACGCCGCCCAGCATCGCGGCCGCTGCGATCAGCAGGCGGGTGGTGAGCGGCTCATCGAGAAAGACGACGCCGCCCAGCGCGACGATGGCCGGCATCGAGAGCTGCACGGTCGCGGCGTGCGTCGCCGAGAGGTGTTGAAGCGCCAGGTACCAGACGATGTAGCCCAGGCCTGTGGCAAGGGCGCCCGAGGCGATCCCCAGGGCGAGGCCGGCCGGGGAGGCGTGGGCGTCGGCGAGCCAGGCGAGATTGACCAGCAGGGCCGGCAGCACGCACCACAGCATGTTCACGGCATTGGCCTCCTCCGGATCGCCGACGCCGCGGGCGTAGAGCGTGAACAATCCGAAGGCCGCACCCGACATCGCCATCAGCGCGCCGCCCAGCGGATCGGGCGCGGTCGCGCCGGGCAGAAGCAGGTAGAGAACGCCGGCGACCGCGACGCCGAAGCCGGTCCACGAGAGGAACGAGAAGCTTTCGCCCTGGAGCAGCCCGATGCAGAACATGGTGAGCTGCACGCCGGCGATCAGGACCAGCGCGCCCGTTCCGGCGCCGAGCCGTGTGTAGGCGAAGGAGAAGAACACGAGATAGAGGAATATCGCCGCGACCGACCTCGGGTTGGCCCGAGCGAGACGGGGCAGGTGGCGGCTCTTCAGCACGACGCCGACGCTCAGAAGCGCGGCTGCCGACACGATGCGCACGCTGGTGAAGGTCGCCGGGTCGATCAGGTCCGGCGCCAGGGCGAGGCGGCAGAGAATCGAGTTCGCCGAGAAGCACAGGATGGCGACGCCGGTCAGAAGAATCGTTCGGCTGGACGCGGATGTTATGGAGTCCTCCTGCAAGGTCGGTAGGCAGATTGTGCGGCTCACGGTCTTCCGGACCGTGAGCGTCCCGCGCGCTCAAGTCACGAGCGAGCGGGACGCTCGAGGTCCGGGAGAGCATGAGGATCCTTCACTCGCCTCTCTGCCCGGCGATGTGATTGGCCAGATGCTCGGCGTCGAAGGCAACGCCGGAGAGAAACGACGAATTCATCCTCGACAGCCACATCAACCCCAGGAAATACAGGCCGGGCACCTCGCTGATTCCGTCGCGATGCTTCGGCAGGCCCTCGTCGTCGAGCACCGGCAGGTCTATCCAGCCGAAGTCGCAGGCGTAGCCGGTCGACCAGATCACGGCCGGGATGCCGGCGGCGTCGAGATCGAGGCGGCGTATTGGCTCACGTACCTCCGGCGGATCGGCGAGCCGCGCGCGGGCGCCGGGTTCTGCCGGCATCGCGAGGCCTTGGCGGGCGACGTAGGCGTCGACCAGGTCGAGGAAGGTCCCGTAGGCGGCATCCCCGGCCGCCAGGCTGTCGCCGAGGTCGGGCGCGATCTCGAGCACGCGGCCGTCGTTGGAGATTACCCGGCCGAGCAGGGTGATCCCCTGGTTCGCGAACTGCCGGAAGTCGATCGTGTGGCCGCCATAGGCGCCGGTGATCAACGGCAGTGCGCGGTCCGGCCCGCGCCTTTCGACAGGCGTCTGGTCGAGCTTCATCTCGGCCAGCCACCAGATCAGGTCGCGCCCGCGATAGCGCCGCGGCATTCGGCGATGATGCCCGACCGACAGGAAGACACGGCGGCCGGCGCGCACCAGCTCCTCGGCGATCTGGGCGCCCGACGCGCCGCCGCCGACGACCAGCACGGCGCCGGCCGGCAGCTGGTCCGGCGCGCGGTAGCGGCTGGCATGAACCTGGAAAAGTCCCGGCTGGTCGTGCAGCAGCGCCGGCAAGACCGGCCGCTGATAGGGGCCCGTCGCCACGATGACGTTGTCGGCGGCGATCGGGCCCGCCGAGGTTTCGGCGCGGAAGCGGGCGCCGGAGGCGGCGCGCTGCAGGCGGGTGACAGCGACGCCGCTGCGCACCGGCGCTGCAATGAAGGCGGCATAGGCGTCGAGGAACTCGACGATGTGGGCGCTGGTGGTGAAGCCGTCGGGATCGGCGTGGCGAAAAGGGAAGTCGGGCAACTGCACCGACCAGTTGGGAAACTGGAAGCGCAGGCCGTCCCAGCGTTCGCTCCGCCAGCGCTCGGCGATGCGCGCGCGCTCGAGCACGACATGCGCCCGCCCGCGCCGGCTCAGCATGTGGCTCGCCGTAAGCCCGGCCTGGCCGCCTCCGACGATCAGCGTCTCGACATGCTCGATCGCCATGGCCTCCCCGACCCCGCCTTGCGCCTGCCGCCGCGCGACCTGGCACTGCGCGACCTGCCGCCGATCTTGGCTCGGCGCCCGCCGGTTGCACAAGGCCGTCCGGCATGGCCGGCTGGATTTCGCCGGCTGCCGACTTGCGCTAGGCTCGCCGGCATCGAGCCTACAACGACGAGGAAACGCGCCATGTCGACTGCGATTCTCGAGTCCCGCACCACCCAGTACGACGTCGAGGACGTCGAGTATCTGCGCCACGGCGACAAGCCGCTGCTCGCGCGGCTCTTCATCCCGCGCGGGCCCGGCCCGTTCCCGGCGATGGTGGAGTGCCATGGCGGCGCGTGGTGCATGAGCGACCGCTTCACCGAGCGGCTGCGCCACGAGTACATGGCCTCGCATGGCGTCGTGTCGATCGCGCTCGATTTCCGCTCGGGCAACGAGGATCCCTATCCGGCCTCGGTGCAGGACATCAACTATGCGGTGCGCTGGGCCAAGGCCAATGCGCAGAAGCTCAAGACCCGGCCCGACCTGGTCGGCCTGTCGGGCCAGTCGAGCGGCGGGCATCTCGCCATGCTGGTCGCCATGCGCCCGCACGACCCGCGCTACGCCGCGATAAGGCTGCCGGCGGGATCGGGCGAGCACGACGCCAGCGTGCGCTGCGTGATCATGACGTGGCCGGTGATCAATCCGCTGAGCCGCTACCGCCACGCCAAGCGCGCCGAGGCGAGCGCCAATCCGCCGGCCTGGCCGAAATCGATCATCGCCCGCCAGGATTCCTACTGGCAGAGCGAGGCCGCCATGGCGGAGGGTAATCCGACGATGGCGCTCGAGCGCGGCGAGAAGGTGCTGACGCCGCCGGCGATCTGGTTCCAGGGCCAGGCCGATACCATGCACGACTACAAGGACGTCGAATCGGACTTCGACGGCAACGAGCCGCAGCGCTTCTGCGCACGCTACCGCGCCGCCGGCGGCTCGATTGCGCTCGAGTATCTCGAGATGGAACGCCAGGCCGGCGCCTCGCCCGACCTGTCCAAGGCCGGCGACATGTTCGACCGCATGGCGGCGTTCATCGAACGGCACGTGCGGGTGTGACCGGTCGTCTTCCGCGCTCGTAGTTCGGGGGCAGGGCAGACGCCCTGTCATCCGGGCCGAAGGATCGGGGAGCGCGCCACGGGAGTGGCGCGCGCTTTTTCCGTTCCCCTCCCCAGCTTCGCTGGGGAGGTGTCGCCGTCCTACGGCGACGGAGGGGTCATGGGCCCGAGACTCGTGGCTCATGACCCCTCCGTCCGCGAAGTCGCGGACACCTCCCCAGCGAAGCTGGGGAGGAGAACTGAATCGCCAGGCCTGCGCCTGAGCCTCGGTCGCTCAGCCCGTCTTGCGGATCATGCGGCGCAGGAAGCCGGAGATGATGCCGCCGACGTCCAGGCGCGTGGTCCCGTGGCGTCCGGCCCTGGTGTGCAGCTTGACGACGATGCGGTTGCGCTGGCTCGCATCGGGCCGGATGGCGAGCGCGGCGCCGCGCGGGCGCAGACGGAGAACGGTGGCGGGCATCGTGCCGATGCCGTCGATGTCGAGCGTGAGCTGGCTGCCCTCGACCAGATCGGGGCCGCCGCGCACCCAGGCTTCGTCCTGGGTGAGCCGCACCAGCCATGCCGAGACCTCGCTGCCCGGCGCGAGATGGAGCCGCGCGCGTTCCGGCTCGATCTCGGGCACCGTCTTGGCGCGCGGAACCTCGACGCACACCGCCATGGCGAAGGCCAGCACGACGAGATTGTAGATCGTCCAGAACAGCACGACCCACTTGCCGTCGCCGGCGTCGCGCTCGAACTGGATGTCGGTCGCGCCGGTGAAGAAGACGCCGGCCGTAAGGGAGTTGCTTTCGTTTCACATTGGAGACTTCCAGGGCGCCTTGCTTGTCGCCCGATCGAGATCGTCGAGCCATCGATGCGCGAAATATTCGCAGTGGCCGCTTCGCCGCAGCCAATGCCCCGAGCACCCGAAGGACCAGGTGAGTCTTGTCTTCCGGAAGGACGAGGGCGACCGGTCCCACGGGCTCGCTGTGGTAGGACCTGATGCGGGCGGCAACGGCGAGAAG
>JALHMO010000231.1 GCA_022844015.1 Reyranella sp.
CGCGCCCTGCTCGAGCGCGAGGTCGCCGTGCCGCGCGCCGACGAGACGGCCTGCCGGCGCTACTACGACTCGAACCGCAGGCGCTTCCGCTCGCCCGATCTGTTCGAGGCGGCGCACATCCTGCTGCCCGCCGATCGCGGCGATCCGGCGGCGCGCGATGCCGCCCGGCAGGTCGCCCGGGCGCTGATCGCCGAGCTGCAGGCGCGGCCGGGTGCTTTCGCCGCGCTGTGCGCAAGTCATTCGGCCTGCCCGTCGCGCGAGCAGGGCGGCAATCTCGGCCAGATCGGTCCTGGCCAGACGGTCGCCGAGTTCGAGCAGGCGCTGCAGCGCATGACGCCGGGCGCCCTGCACGGGGAGCCGGTGGAGACGCGCTATGGCTTTCACGTCGTGCGGCTCGACCGCCGCATCGACGGCCGTGAGCTGCCGTTCGGGCTGGTGCGTGATCGCATCGCCGACTACCTCGACGAGGCCGTCCATCGGCGCGCCCTGCAGCAGTACGTCGCCATTCTCGCCGGCCGCGCCGCGGTAACCGGCGTCGACCTCGCGGCCGCACACGGCCCGCTCGTCCAGTAGGGAGGTGACGATGCTGCTGGGCGACATGCTGGCCGATCTGGGCGACGAGACCGTCGCCGCCGAGACATTGATGGCGCTCGGCAACCTCACGCTGATGGTCGCCCTCGATGCCGCCGCGCACCGCGCCGGCGAGACGACCGCGTCCTATGCCGTTCGCGCCGTGCGTCGGTTCGCCGACCAGGCGGACGACGACGCCTGGCTCGGCCTCATGGGCGCGCTCGGGCGCGCCGACGATCCCGCGGCCGCCTGCCTCGGCCGAATGCTCGCCTGGTCGCTGCGCCGCGACGGCGAGCCCGCGGAAGTAGCTCATGGCCGGGAGCGCGCCACCCCGGTGGCGCCTCTTCGCGCGCTCCAAAGGAAGAATGCGCCACTGGAGTGGCGCGCTCCCAGCGTCGTTTCAAGAGGAGAGTAGTCATGTCGAACCAGCTCATTGCCGCCGTGGTCTATGCCGACGGCGTCTATCCCGACCATGCCATGGCGCGCGCTCTCGAGCCGATGCGCGAGGCGGGCGTCCAGCTCGCCGGGGTGCTGCAACGCGCCGCCGACGAGCTTCCGGGCCGCCATCCTTGCGATCTCCTGATCGAGGATCTGGCGAGCGGCGAGGTCGTGGCGCTGGCGGAGCACCGCGGCAAGGAGGCACGCGGCTGCCGGCTCGATGTCGGCCTGCTGACCGAGGTGGCGGAGGCCGTCCTCACCAGCCTGCAGACCGAGTCGCCGCGCCTGCTCGTCGTCAACAAGTTCGGCAAGATCGAGGCCGACGGCGGCGGCATGCGCGATGCGATCGCCGAGGCAGTCGGTCTCGGCATTCCCGTCCTGGTCGGCGTGCCGGCGCGCAATCTCGACCGCTGGCGCGCCTTTGCCGGCCCGCTCGCGGTCGAGCTGGCGCCACGCGCGGAAGCGATTGCCGGCTGGCTGCGGGCGCACGCGCTGACGGTCGATCCCGAGACGCGGGCCGCCGAGGCCGCGGGTGCAGCTCCGCTGACCGCCCGCTAGAGCGACGACGAGCCATGGACGACGTCACGATTGCCCGCGCGGTCCACGTGCTGGCGGTCATCCACTGGATGGGCGGCGTCGCGTTCGTGACGGCCGTCGTCCTGCCGGCCGTCGTTGTGGTCCCTGCCACGCGGCGACTCGCGCTCTTCGAGTCGGTCGAGCAACGCTTTGCCCGCCAGGTCAGGGTGTCGGTGCCATTGGCCGGCATCAGCGGCTTCTACATGGCCGAGCGCCTCGACGCCTGGGATCGCTTCCTCGAGCCGGCGGGCTGGTGGCTCGCGGCAATGGCGGCGCTCTGGCTCGTCTTCATGGCGATCCTGTTCGTCGTCGAGCCGTTCGTCGTGCGCGACTGGTTCCACGCCCGCGCGCTCGCCGATCCGGACGGCGCGTTCAGCCTCGTACAGGCACTTCACTGGATCCTGCTGTCCGCCGGCGCGGTGATCGCCGCTGCCGGCGTGCTCGGCGCCCACGGTGTCCTGGGTTGAAGGGAGGAAGCCATGACTGGCCGCTTCAGGGTCTCGGGCTGCCTGCTGGCGATGGCATTGATCTGCGCCGCATCCGTCGGCCAGGCGGCGTCCCCGGAACCGTCGCCGCAGTGGCTCGCCTACTGCACCAAGCTCTACGGCCTGTGGTATCGCTACGGCAACCATCCGACGTTTCATCACACCGGCCAGCGCGCGCGCGCCGAGCTTGCGCTCTACAGATGCCAGAACGGCGAATACCAGACGGGCGTCGACGAGCTCGACGTCCTGCTCGCGCGCAACCTGCTGGCGATACCGCCCGAGCCCAGGATCGCGCTCACCCCGCGCTAGGACGAGAGAAACCTCACCGTGAGGAGCCACGCGGAGCGTGGCTCCTCAGAGCGTGTGACGTTGTTGGCGGTTCTCGCCCATCTCTTGTCATCCTGAGTGGAGCCAAGGATCTCATCGCCAGAAGTTCCAAGGTACACTCGTCCCAGGCGGCGATGAGTTCGCTGTGGCGAGCTCATCAGTCACTGCTTCATGAAGCCGCCGAGGCGTTGCTCGATGATTGCCTCGGCCTCGCGCATGATGCGCTCGATCAGCTCCTGAACGGTCGGGACGTCATGGATCAGGCCGGCGACCATGCCGCACGACCAGGCGCCGGCGTCCATGTCGCCGTCCTTCATGATGCGCGGGTAGACGCCGCCCACCTCGGCGATGATGTCCTTGAACTCGAGCTTGGGGCCGAGCTCCTTTTCTTTCTGCAGCAGGCGCTCGACGGCGGCGTTCTTCAGCACGCGCTCGGTGTTGCGCAGCGGGCGCATGACCAGCCTCGTGTCGAGCTCGCTGGCGGCGACCAGCGCCTGCTTCACGTTGTCGTGGATCGGCGCTTCCTTGGTCGCCATGAAGCGGGTGCCCATGTTCATGCCATCGGCACCGAGCGAGAGCGCGGCGACCAGCGAGCGGCCGTCGGCCATGCCACCGGAGGCGACGAAGGGGATCCTGAGCTCCTCGGCGGCGCGCGGCAGCAGGATGAAGTTGGGCACGTCGTCCTCGCCGGGATGGCCGCCGCACTCGAAGCCGTCGACGCTCACCGCGTCGCAGCCAATCGACTCGGCCTTCAGCGAATGGCGCACCGAGGTGCATTTGTGGATCACCTTGATGCCGGCGTCCTTGAGCGCGGGCATCCATTTCTGTGGGTTGTTGCCGGCGGTCTCGACCACCTTGATGCCGCCCTTGACGATGGCGTCGATGTAGCCGGGATAGTCGGGCGGCGTGACTGCGGGCAGGAAGGTGAGGTTCACGCCGAACGGCTTGTTGGTCATCTCGTGGCAGCGCTTGATCTCGTTGGCCAGCGCCTCCGGCGTGCGCTGCGTCAGGCCGGTGATGATGCCGAGGCCGCCGGCGTTGGAGACCGCGGCCGCCATCTCGGCGAAGCCGACGAAGTGCATGCCGCCCTGGATGATGGGATGCTCGATGCCGAACATTTCGGTGATCTTGGTCTTCATGGCCGCTCGCTCGCTCGGGTGTTGCTGGTCTCGATGGGGCTTGTGACAGGCCATTGACCCTTATCAGGTCGTCAGGCGGCTGCCATCCCATGAATGCGCCGGGAGGTCTGCTCCGCGAGCAGAGCCTCCTCGGGCGTCGCCCTTTCCAGGCGAACCCGGACGTTCTTGTGGTAGGGCGTGCCGGCGATCGGATCGCAATTGTCCGCCGCGGTCAGCAGGTTGATGCGCGGCCCGTTGGTCGGCCGCGTGCCGTCTGAAGCGGGGTAGGCCTGGCCGAAGCCGTGCGGCAGGGCGAGCTGGCCGCGCCGCAGCGACGGATCGGCCTCGCTGCGCACCACCAGGCGGCCGCGCGGCGATTGCACGGCCAGCCACGTCCCGTCGGCGGCGGAGAGTGCAGCGAGATCCTGCGGATTGACCGACAGCGCGCCGTCGGGGTCGGTACGCCGCCACGCCGGATTGCGGAAGATCTGGTTGGCGTTGAACATCCGCCGCTGGCCGGCGGCGAGCACGAACGGATAATCCGGGTCTGGCCGGGTCTCGGTGGTGTCGAGCCGGGCGAGCCAGTCGAGCATCTCCGGGATGACCAGGCGCACCTTGTGGCCCGGCGTGTCGATCAGCGACCACACGTCGTCGTAGGCATGGCTGGTGAACGCGGTGCCGTGGCGCGAGCCGACCAGCGCCTCGAAGAGTCTCTGGGCGAGGTGCGGATCGGGAATCTCGGCCGGCACGTTCAGGGCCCGCCTGACGGCCGCCGGCGAGCGCCGGGCGCAAACCTGCGCCGCTGGCCAGAGCACGGCAGCGGACGCCGCGCCATGCGGCAGCGCAGATCCCAGCGTTTCGTAGAGGACCAGCGCCGCTGCCGGGCCGACCGACGCATTGTCGCGCATGAAGCTGCCGAAGGCGCGGTCGAACTCGGCGAGCGATCGTTCCGCTGCCTCGCGCAGGGGCGCCAGCACGTTGTCGCCCGGCAGCAGGCCCATCGCGCGGGCGAGACGGACGTAGATGTCGGGCTCGGGCAGGGTGGCGGGAAGGCGCGGCAGCACGGCCGGCCGGACGTGGAAGAAGTTGGTCGGGAACTCGAAGTTGAACAGCGTGTACTCGGTCTTCTCGTACTGCGAGGACGCGGGCAGCACGTAGTGCGCGAGCCGCGCCGTCTCGGTCATCGCCACGTCGACCACGACCAGCAGCTCGAGCGCCGCCAAGGCCCGCTCGACCTCCTGCGTGTCGGACGCCGTGTTGGCGGGATTGCTGCTGTCGACGAAGACTGCGCGCAGCCGTTCGGGATGGTCGCAAAGGACGGCGCGCGGAAAGCTGTTGGGCGGCAGCAGCCCGCCGATCACCTGGTCCCCCGTCGGCGCATAGACCTTGCCCTGGCTGCTGCCCCACAGCGGCGCCAGCCAGCTGTGCAGCTGGTTGGTGCCGGGCCGCCCCAGGCTGCCGGTCATCAGGATCAGGAGCTTCTCGAGGTACGAGTTGAGGGTCGAGTTCACGCCCTGCTGGATGCCGAGCTCGACGCGCACCACCATCGCCTTCGCGGCCACGATCATGTCGGCGCAGCGCTCGATCTCGGCGCGCGTTATGTCGGCTGCCGCCAGCCACTCGTCCAGGGGAATCGCGAGCAGCGCCGCGCGAACCACGTCGTAGCCTTCGGTGCGCGCGGAGATGAAGGCGTGGTCGACGGCATCGCGCCGCGCCAGCACGGCGAGCAGCGCGCCCAGGAGGAAGGCGTCGGCGCCCGGCCGCACGGCGAGGTGCAGGTCGGCGAGCTCGGCCGTCTCGGTGCGCCGCGGATCGACCACGATCAGCTTGCGTGCCGGATCCTTGCGGATCTGGTTCAGGTGATCGCGCGCATTGGGGAAGCCGTGCGCGACCCACGGGTTGCAGCCGATGGCCAACAGCAGGTCGCAATGATGCACGTCCTCGGCGGTGTGGCAGTTCTGGCTGCCGAACATGCGGCCGTTGACCCAGAAATCGCCGGTCTTCTCCTGGGCGAGCGCATTGAACGTGTTGCGCGAGCCGAGCGAGCGCAGCAGCGCGGTGGCATAGGCGCCGCCGGCATGGTTGCCCTGGCCGCCGCCGCCGTAGAGCGCGAAGCTCTGGCCGCCGTGCCGTGCCTGGATCGCGCGCGCCTTGTCGGCGATCTCGGCGATCGCGGTATCCCAGTCGATCGGCTCGAAGCAGCCGTCGGCGCGCCGCCGCAGCGGCGTCGTCAACCGGTCGGCGTGATGGGCGTAGAAGGGGATGCGCGCCGCCTTGTTGCAGAGATAGCCCTGCGACTTCGGGTTCGCCTTGTCGCCGCGTACCTTGACGATGCGCTCGTCCTCGACCGCGACCTCGATGCCGCAATTGACGTAGCAGAGATTGCACGCGGTCTGGTGCCATTGGGTCGATGACATGGGAGGCTCCTTCTTCAAACCCTCCTCCCCAGCTCCGCTGGGGAGGTGTTCGCGTATTCGCGGACGGAGGGGTCATGAGCATCAGCGGTGGTGCCCATGACCCCTCCGTCGCGTGAGACGCGACACCTCCCCAGCGAAGCTGGGGAGGAGAATATGAGCGGCGTCGTCCTCACGCTGCCTCACCGTCCCTCGAACCGCGCCGGTCGGCGCTCGACGAAGGAGCGGATGCCTTCCTTCGCATCCTCCGTACCCATGACGCGCTCGTGGATGGTCGGGATGGCGGCGATGGCCATCGCCTCGCCGGCCTCGATGTAGCGCAGCGCCGCCTCCTTCATGGCGCGCAGGCCGAGCGGCGCGTTGCCGGCGATCTGTTGCGCCAGGGCGAGCGCGCGCTCGACCTGCTGGCCCGCCGGCACGACCTCCTGCACCAGGCCGATCTGCAGCGCGCGCGCCGCATCGAACTCATTGCAAAGCATCAGGTGATACATGGCGTTGCCCCAGCCGGTGCGAGTGAGGAAGCGGAAGTGCGCACCGCCCAGCGGGGCGATGCCGCGCCTCGACTCCATCTGGCAGAAGCGCGTGTCGTCGGCGGCGACCACGATGTCGGCCGCCAGCATCATCTCGATGCCCACAGTGAGGCAGAGGCCCTGCACCGCGGCGACCACCGGCTTCAGGGTACGCCGCTTCAGGGCGAACGGGTCGATGTTGCCGGCCGGGCTGTCGCGCGGCTCGCGGTTGGGTCCGAAGAATCTCGGCATGTCGAGACCGGCTGTCGTATCCTTGCCGGCGAAGCTCAGCACGGCGACCCAGCTCGAATCGTCGCGGTCGAACCGGGTGAAGGCGTCCGACAGCTCGGCCATCATGCCGGGCGTGAAGGCGTTCTTCTTGGCGACGTTGTCGACGACAATGCGGAAGATGCGTCCGTCGGCTTCCGTGCGCACCGTGCCGCTGGTTGCCGCTTCAGCCACGGGCTGTCTCCTGCTTGGGCTCTCGGGGGAGGTTGGCGCGCAGCGCCGACTGGTAGGCCGGCCGGGCGACGATGCGCTCGAGGTAGTCGTGGCAGGCGGGCGCCACCGGCACCTTGTAGTCGATCGCCCAGACCAGGCAGGTCGTGAGCAGCATGTCGGCGCTGGTGAAACGGTCGCCCATCAGATGAGGGCGGCCGTCCGCCAGCGCCGCCTCGACATGGCGCATCTGGCCCTGGAAATAGGTGCTGGAGCTTTCGAGCGCGGCGGGTGCCTCGCCGTAGATGTGCTTCAGCGCGCCGTGACGGCGCATGATGTAGAGGCTCGTCGCATCGAGCTCCATGGCGATGAAGAAGCACCATTCCCGCCAGCGGGCGCGCGGTTTGGGCTCCGCCGGCACCAGGCGGTTGGCGTCGGTGCCGTAGCTGTCGGACAGGTAGGCGATGATGGCGGCGCTTTCGCCGATCGTGAAGTCGCCGTCCTGCAGCAGCGGGATTTTCTGGCGCGGGTTGAGCTGCGTGTATTCCGCGGTCTTGGTTTCGCCGCTGCGTGGCAGGATCGGCCGCAGATCGTAGTCGAGCGCGAGCTCGTGCAGCGCCCACGCCGCGCGCAGCGTGCGGCTGGTGCTGACGCCCCACAGGACGAGGCGGGAGGGCGAGCCTGTCATGTCACCACCTCTCGACGGCGGGGCGGAGATCGAGCTCGTGGGTCCAGGCATCGCGCGGCTGCCGATGCAGGCTCCAGTAGGCGTCGGCGATCGACGACGTCTTGATCAGGGTGTCGGCGGGCAGCGAGTCGACGGCGTCGCCCATTCGCGCGCGCATGCGCTTGCGGATCGCTTCGCTGTCGACGCCGCCGTCGATCACCAGGTGGGCCACGTGGATGTTCTTCGGGCCCAGCTCGCGCGCCATCGACTGCGCCAGCGCGCGCAGGCCGAACTTCGCCGACGCGAAGGCGGCGAAGCCCGGACCGCCGCGCAGGCTGGCGGTGGCGCCGGTGAACAGGATCGTGCCCTCGGCTCGTGGCACCATGTGGCGTGCCGCCTCGCGGCCAGTGAGGAAGCCGGCGTAGCAGGCGAGCTCCCAGGCCTTCTGGAACAGGGTCGACGAGGTGTCGACGAGCGGCGTGTTGACGTTGGAGCCGGCATTGAACAGGCAGAGCGCGATCGGCCCGACCTCGCGCTCGACCGTGGCGAACAGAGACTGCACCGCGCTTTCCTGGCGCGCGTCGACGCTGAAGGCACGTGCCGTGCCGCCTCTGGCCCCGATCTCGTCGACGACCGCCTGCGACTTCGCGGCATCGCGCCGGGCGATGCAGACCTTCAGGCCGCCGGCGGCGCAGCGCCGCGCCACCGCCGCCCCTATGGCGTCGCCGGCGCCGACCAACAGCGCGACCGCTCCGCTGTCTGCCATCCTCGCGTCCTTCCCTCGCCCTCGCTTCACGGCGACAGCTCATGTCAGTACTGTTTTGACACGGACAAGTGTTGCGCCGAACAGGGCGAGGCGCAAGCCAATTCTCCTCCCCAGCGTCATCGCTGGGGAGGTGTCGCCGTCACACGGCGACGGAGGGGTCATAGGCCGGGAGCGCGCCACTCCGTGGCGCTCTTCATCTTCTTCCGGACCGCGAGCGTCTCGCTCGCTCAGGGTCATGA
>JALHMO010000232.1 GCA_022844015.1 Reyranella sp.
GCCCCGCGCCGGCGCCCCGCCGCCGCGACAGCGGCAGCGGCGGCGGCGGTCAGGGCTCGTTGTTGTGAGCTGAGGCATCGGTTGCGAACAGCCGGATGTCATCCTGAGCAGAGGCGCTTGCGAAGCAAGCGCCGTAAGCGAAGGATCTCATCGCCAGTCGTGGCGATATCGTCTGTGGAGAGCGGCGATGAGATCCTTCGCTATGCTCAGGATGACAGATTTCGAGTCGAGCTAGAGCGTGATCTTCTTTGGTTGAAGCACCAAAGTATGACCTCACCCTGAGGAGCGGCCGCAGGCCGCGTCTCGAAGGGTCGGCAACAACACGTCTGCTGCCGACCCTTCGAGACGCCACGCTACGCGTGGCGGCTCAGGGTGAGGTGTCCACTTGAGGCAGTCACGCTCTGGTTTTCGCAAATCAAGTGTCCCAACTGGAATCGCGACGCGTGGCCGGATAGGGTCGGGCAACTCGGGGAAACATCATGACCACGCCTCTGTCGACGGACACGATCAAGAACCTCATGTATGCCAGCACCGCCACGGTATCGATGCAGATGCTGAAGCGCGGCTTTCGCAACAGCGCCATCAACGGCGTGCGGCCGGTCAATCCGGGTGCCGCGCGCATGGTCGGGCCGGCCTTCACGCTTCGCTACATCCCGGGACGCGAGGATCTCGACCAGCCGCCGAAGCCCAGCGATCCGCCGAGCGCGCAGCGCGAGGCGATCGAGGGAACGCCGGCCGGGCACATCCTCGTCATCGGAACCGAGGGCAACACCGCCGCCGGCACGCTGGGCGACATCCTGGCGCTGCGTCTCAAGGTGCGCGGCGTAGCCGGCGTGCTGAGCGACGGCGCGATGCGCGACACGCCGGTGATCGGCAAGCTGGACTTCCCGGTCTACTGCACGGCCGCTGCCGCGCCGCCCAGCATGACGAGGCTGCATCCGGTCGAGACCCAGACGCCGGTCGGGATCTGCGGCGTTCCCGTCTATCCGGGCGACATCATCGTGGCCGACGAGGATGGCGCCATCGTCGTGCCGCGCCATCTCGCCGAGGAGGTGGCGCGCGACTCGTTCGAGCAGGAGCGGCTGGAGAAGTTCGTCGCCATCCGGATCAGCCAGGGCATCCCTATCTCGGGAACCTATCCGCCGAACGACGAGACGAAGGCGCTCTACGCGGCCTGGATCAAGGCCGGCGAGCCGGCCGGCGGCTGAAGGGCGCACGGTGCGCTGGGAGCGCGCCACCTATAGGCGCTGACTCTTCAGCTCTCCTCCGCAGCTTTGCTGCTACGAATTCACGCATCATGTAGTCCTCCCTGCGCGAAGCGCGGGGAGGTGCCCCCGGAGGGGGCGGAGGGGTCGAGGGCGACACACGTACGGCTGGAACATTCGTCATACTGAAGCCGCTGATCGCCGATCAGCGATTGCATCCCAACGTGCAAACTGCGGACGAACCAGCCTGATGCCGAGAATGGACGGACGCTTCGACTGGGGCTCCTGACCCCTCCGCCCCCTACGGGGGCACCTCCCCGCGCTTCGCGCAGGGAGGACAACATGAGCTCGACAGCCCGTCCTACGGCGGAGGGGTTCGAGAGGTGTTCACTCCCTGGCAGCGAAGCTGGGGAGGAGAACGGAAAAGTTGGCGCGCTCCCAGCCATGAGAACCTCGTCCCGCTGCGAAGCACCGTTCTCTCGTCTCTGCCTCAATCCGCCGGCAAGGCACCATACGGCTTGGTGATGAGCTCCATGAGGTGGCCGTCGGGGTCGTCGAAGTAGACGCCGCGGCCGCCCCAATGATGGTTGATCTTGCCGGGCTCGTGCTTGTGGGGATCGGCGTAGTAGCGGACCCCGGCGGCCTTGATCCTGGCGAATGCCGTATCGAATTCCCGGTCCTCGACCAGGAAAGCGTAGTGCGACGTCCGGACGTCGGGCGAATCGACGAAGTCCAGCGTCACGCCGTTGCTCGTCTGCACAGGCCGGAAGGGACCCCATTGCGGGCCCGCCTCGACCCCCAGGATGCCGGCCAGGAAAGTGGCCGAGGCGTCCTTGTTCTTCGCAGGAATGATGATGTGATTGAGAGCTGGCATGGGGCCTCCGCTGGCTTCACTCCAGCAAGATAGGTACCTGGGCCGGCGGTTCAACACTCAGGACGCCGCCGCGTCGGGCAGGACACGGCGCTTCAGGGGTTGCCAGGTTCCGCGCGGGACGGGTTGCAGGGTCGCGAGAAACTGCTGCGCGCAGCTCTGCCAGGTGAACGTCTCGGCGTGGCGCCGACAGTCGGCGGGGTCGCGCCCCAGCGCGGCCAGGCAGGCCGCGCGCAGATTCTCGTCGAGCGCGCCGACCCGGGGATCGGTAATGACGTCGAGCGGGCCGGGGACGGGATAGCCGGCAACCGGCACGCCCGACGCCAGCGCCTCGACCATGACCAGGCCGAACGTGTCGGTCCGGCTCGGAAACACGAAGCAGTCGGCCTCGGCATAGCGGGCCGACAGCTCCTCGGTGTCGACCGAGCCGAAGAAGCGTGCGCTGGGGTAACGGCGCCTGAGCTTCTCGAGCTGCGGTCCGCCGCCCACCACCCATTTCGTGCCGGGAAGGTCGAGATCGAGGAAGGCCTGGATGTTCTTCTCGATGGCGACGCGCCCGGCGTAGAGCCAGATCGGTCGCCGCTCCCTGGTGTCTCGATGCGGGCGCGGCCGGAACGCCGCGATGTCGACGCCGCGCGACCACGGCACCAGGTTCCTGAAGCCGCGCGCGGCCAGCTCGTCGCGGATCGATTGCGCCACGACGAGCACGGCGGCCGAGGGCGCATGGAAGTGCCGCACGAAGGCGTAGCTCCACGAGACCGGCAGGCGGATGCGCGCGTGCACGTACTCGGGAAAGCGCGTGTGATAGGCGGTGGTGAAAGGGATGCCGCGGCCGAGGCAGAACCTGCGTGCCGCCCAGCCGAGCGGTCCCTCCGTCACCAGATGAAGCGCGTCGGGCGCGAACAGCTTCAGCATGTGAGCGAGGCGCGATGACGGAAACAGCGACAGCCGAATCTCCGGGTAGGTCGGGCAGGGCAGGGTGCGAAAGCGGTCCGGCCCGAACACCTCGACGTCATGGCCTTCGCCGCGCAGGATTTGCGCTACCGTCTCGATGGTGCGAACGACGCCGTTGATTTGCGGTCGCCAGGCGTCGGAGACGATCGCGATGCGCAACTGGCTGGTCCTATTCGGCTGCCATGCGGGCCGGGACCAACCGCGGCACGGCCTCTCGCCGGGCGTATTCCTCGGCCCACCGCACGATGCGCAGGCGGCCTTCGAAGTCCTCGACCAGCGCCGTGCAGCTCTCGACCCAGTCGCCGTCGTTGCAATAGAGGATGCCGTCGATGGTGCGGATCTCGGCGTGGTGGATGTGGCCGCACACGACGCCGTCGACGCCGCGGCGCCGCGCCTCGCCCGCCACGGCCTGCTCGTAGTTGTCGATGAACTGCACGGCGTTCTTGACGCGGTGCTTGAGGTAGGCCGACAGCGACCAGTAGGACAAGCCGAGGCGGCGGCGCCCCCAATTGAAGAGGGTGTTGAGGCGCAGCGCCATCGTGTAGGCCCAGTCGCCGAGGATGGCGAGCCACCGCGCATAGCGCACGATGCCGTCGAACTGGTCGCCGTGGATCACCAGCAGCTTGCGGCCCTCGGGCGTGACATGGATCGCATCCTCCTGGACGCGCACCTCGCCGAAGGTCAGCTGGCAGTATTGCCGCGCCGCCTCGTCGTGATTGCCGGGGATGTAGATGACGGTCGTGCCCTTGCGGGCCTTGCGCATGATCTTCTGCACGACGTCGTTGTGGGCCTGCGGCCAGTACCACCAGCGTTTCAGGCGCCAGCCGTCGACGATGTCGCCGACCAGGTACAGGTACTCGCTCTCGTTTCTCCTCAGGAAATCGAGCAGCAACTCGGCCTGGCAGCCGCGCGTGCCGAGATGGACGTCGGACAGGAAGATGGCGCGATGGCGGGCCGGTTGATGGCGTTCGATCACAGTCATGTGGATAAGAGACGACCGACACAAAATCTGTCGTGCGCGATTGCACGGAACACCCGGGATTGTGTATGTCAGCCGTTGCGTCGCCGTGAACCGGTTGTGGCAGTTCAATGACATTCCCCGCGCCCAAGGCAATGCTGCTCGTCGTCAACCCGACGGCTGGCCGGCGCCGTCGCGGCCTGGTCGACGCCGTGGTGCGCCGGGTCCGCGACGAGGGCTGGACGGTCGACACCGTCGAGACCGCGGCGGCCGGGGACGCCCGGCACCTGGCGGAGACTTGCGACGCCGCGCGCTACGCCGTCATCGCGGTGGCCGGCGGCGACGGGACGATCAACGAGGTGGTGAACGGGCTCGCCCTGCGCGGTGCCATCGGGCCGGCCGTGGGGATCGTGCCGCTCGGCACGGCCAACGTCCTCGCGCACGAGCTGGGACTCGATTTCTCCGCCGCCGGCATCGCCCGGACCATGGTCTCGGGCCGTGCCTTGCCGGTGCGGCCCGGCCGGGCGGTCAATGGATCGGCGCAGCCACGCTGCTTCTCGCTGATGGCGGGCGCCGGGTTCGACGCCAAGGTGGTCGCCGGCGTCAGCGCCGCGCTCAAGCGGCGCTGGGGCCGTGCGGCCTATGTCTGGCGATCCCTGATCGAGACGCGACGCTATCGACCCGTACGCTACGCGGTGGACATCGACGGGGTTCGTCACGAGGCGGCATCGGTGATCGTGACGCGGAGCCGGCACTATGCCGGCCCGTTCGTGGTGGCGCCTGCGGCCGAGCTCGCCGAGCCGCTGCTCCATGTCTGCCTGTTCGAGCGCTGGGGCCGCGCCCAGACCCTGCGGTTCGGGCTGGCGCTGCTGCTGGGACGGCTACCGCAGACCGGCGGCTATCGCGTGGTCGCCGGCCACGAGGTCCGCATTGCCGTGCTGAGCGATGCCGGCGAGATCGGCCGCCAGCCGGTCCAGATCGACGGCGACGACGCGCTGACGCTGCCCGTGTCGATCGGCCTCGCCGCCGGATCGGTGCGGCTGCTCCGCCCGGCGTAGCTCATCGCTGGGAGCGCGCCACTCCAGTGGCGCTCCGCTTCGTGGATTACGCGTCCGATGAGCGCCACCGGAGTGGCGCGCTCATAGGAGCCAACTTAACTTTGGTCGACGCCGCAACACAGACCTCATCCTGAGGAGGGCGCGTAGCGACCGTCTCGAAGGATGGGCTACACACGAGATGATTGAAATAGCAGCGTTGCAGCACCTGCCGCGCTGCCGACCCTTCGAGACGCGGCCCTGCGGGCCGCTCCTCAGGGTGAGGATTCTCTGAAAGTTGGCGCCCATGAGTAGCGCGCTTCCGACAATGACCTCGCCGTCGCCGAAGGCGAAGGCGTTCACCGCACCGTCTGCTGCAGCCGCCGGACGATGTCGGGAGTCGGGTGGCCGTCCGCCGGCAGGCCGGCCTGCTTCTGGAACAGGCGCACGGCCGAGCGGGTCTTGGGGCCGGCCAGGCCGTCGGTCTCGTCGGTGTAGAGGCCGAGCCGGGCGAGCCGCGACTGCATGTCGATGATGGCGTCGCGCGACAGCGGCGTGTCGTCGGCCGGCGGCGCCTGCATGACCGCCGGGCCGCCGGCGATCTGGCGGGCCAGGATGCCGACCGCCAGCGCATAGAGCGTCGAGCGGTTCCAGTTCATCACCGCCTTGAAGTTCGGATAGAGGATGAAGGCGGGGCCGCGCCAGCCCGCCGGCAGGATGATCGACGACGGCTCGTCCGAGTTGGGCAGCGGGGCGCCGCCTGCCTTCCTGACGCCCATCGCCGCCCACGCCCGCACCGGCTTCTCGATCGTGGCGTCGGCCTGGTCGAGCGGGAAGCCCTGCGGCAGCATCACCTCCTCGCTCGACGGCAGGCCCGGCTTGAAGCCCACGCCGCGCAGGAAATTCGCTGCCGAGGCGAAGGCGTCGGGCTGGCTGTTCCAGAGATCGATGCGGCCGTTGCGGTCGCGGTCGACGCCCCATTTCATGAAGGTCGACGGCATGAACTGCATGTTGCCCATGGCGCCCGCCCACGACCCGCGCATCTGGTCGCGGGTCATGTGATTGTTGGCGAGGATGCGCAGCGCCTGCACGGTCTCGTTGCTGAAGAAGTCGCGGCGCTTGGTCGAGCAGGCGAGGGTCGCCACCGACCGCACCACCTGGAAGTCGCCCATGAAGCCGCCGTAGTTGGTCTCGAGGCCCCAGAACGCCATGATGTATTGCGGCGGCACGCCGTACTCGGCCTGCAGGGCGTCGAGCAGGGCGCGGTTCTGGGCCATCCTCTGCTGGCCCTTGACGATGCGGTCGGCCGACACCGAGCTGCCGACATACTTGGCGTAGGTCTGCGAGAACTCGGGCTGGCGCGAATCGAGGTCGATGATCTTCTGATCGGGCGTCAGGCCCTGGAAGGCGCGGTCGATCAGGCTGGCGGGCACGCCCTGGCGGAGTGCCTCGGCCTTGATGGTCTGCAGGCAGGACTGGAAGTCGCTCTGCGCGAGCGCCGGCCCGGCGAGGAGGGCCGTCGTTGCGGCCAGGATCGTGATTTTCAGGCGAGGGAACATGGGCCGAGCCTATCACGACCCGGCGACGGTCATTCCCTCGATTCTCACGGTCGGTGCGTTGGTGGCGCCCTTGAACTGCAGGTCGTTGGCGGGAGTCATCTTCAGGAACATGTCTTTCAGGTTGCCCGCCACCGTGATGCCGCTCACCGGCCAGGTGAGCTTGCCCTTCTCGATCCAGAAGCCCGACGCGCCGCGGCTGTAGTCGCCGGTCACGCCGTTGACGCCGAAGCCGATCAGGTCGGTGATGAACAGCCCGCTCTCGATGTCGGAGATCAGCTCGTCGACGGCGAGCTTGCCCTTCTCGAGATAGAAGTTCGAGGTCGTCGGCGAGGGCGGTCCCGAGGTGCCGCGGGCGGCATGGCCGGTCGGCTTCAGCCCGAGCTGGCGCGCCGCGGCCAGATCGAGCAGCCAGGTGGTGAGAACGCCGTCGTCGATCACGGCACAGCGCTTCGTCGGCAGGCCCTCGGCGTCGAACGGCCGGCTGCCCAGGCCGCGCTTGCGCAGGGGATTGTCGAGAATGCGGATGCCGTCGGCGAAGACCTTGGTTCCCATCTTGTCCTTGAGGAACGACGTGCCGCGCGCCACGGCCCGGCCGTTGATGGCGCCGGCCAGATGGCCGATCAGGCCGCCCGAGACGCGGCGGTCGTAGACGACCGGCACGCGGGCGCTTTGCGCCTTGCGCGGGTTGAGCCGGCGGACGGCGAACTTGCCGGCGTTGCGGCCGATCCGGGAAGCCGCCATCAGGTCGTCGAAACGAATGGCGCTCGACCATTCGTAGTCGCGCTCCATCGCCGTGCCTTCTCCCGCGAGAACCGCGCACGACAGGCTGTAGCCGCTGCGTCCGTAGGCGCCGGTGAAACCGTTGCTGGTGGCCAGCACGAACGACGTACGTCCCCAGGCCGCCTCGGCGCCTTCCGAGTTGGTGACGCCGTGCACGGAACGCGCGGCGTCCTCTGCTTCCGCGGCGAGCGCGAGCAAGGATTTGGCCGTCGGCCGCTTCTTCTCGAAAAGGTCGAGGTCGGGCCAATCCGTCGCCAGCAGCTCTTCCGGCGCGATGCCGCAGACCGGATCCTCGGGCACGGCGCGCGCCATGTCGACGGCGCGCTGGGCCAGGATCCGCAGCGAGGTCGGGGCGAAATCGGTCGAGGACACGAAAGCCTGACGCTGGCCCACGAACACCCGCAATCCCAGATCGCGGCCTTCGCTGCTCTCGAGCTTCTCGCGCGCGCCCATGCGCTGGGCGACCGAGATCGACTCGCCGTTGACATAGAGCGCATCGGCGGCGTCGGCACCGGCGGCCTTCGCCCATTTCATGAGATCGCCGAGCAGGTTCGCGTCGGGACTGCCCGGTCCGCTCTTCTTGCCGCCGGACTTTCTGGGAGAGGATTTCGAGGATTTTGTCGCTTTGGCCATGACGGCCGTTCTACGCGCTGACGGGCAGGGTCGTCGAGGTGCTCATCTCATTCTCCTCCCCAGCGAAGCTCAGCTTCGCTGGGGAGACGCCCAGCACGCCGGCGCGCACCACGATGCTGAGAAAATGGTGGCGCTGCGAGAGGGAAGCTCATGGCTGGGAGCGCGCCACTGGTGGCGGAGTTTACTCCGCCACCAGTGGCGC
>JALHMO010000233.1 GCA_022844015.1 Reyranella sp.
GCAAAACTCGCTCGCGAAGAACCGGATGCGGTAATCCTGCACGTCCGGGTCTGTGGGGGGTGAGGGTGGAAACATCCTCACCTACCCGGCGACCTCATCGCCGCTTGGTACGAGTGTACTTTGGAACTTCTGGCGATGAGATCCTTCGCTGCGCTCAGGATGACAGGAGAGGGACGACAGAGTTCAATAAAGTCACATCCTCTGAGGAGGCCGCGTAGCGGCCGTCTCGAAGGATGCGCTGCACTTGAAATCGCCGAAACAGCGATGTTGCAACATCCGTCGTGTTGCCAACCCTTCGAGACGCGGCCCATCGGGCCGCTCCTCAGGGTGAGGTCCAGTTGGCCCCTATGAGGGTAACGTCCATTTCTTTACTGGGAGCGCTCGGGACCACGGCGATTCTGTGTCGAATATTTCGTTCCAGGCTCTAAGGTTCATTCATGATGGTGCGTTTGGACGAAGGGCGCCTTCTCGAGGCGCTCGACGAGTTGGCGCAGGTTGGCGCCATCGAGGGCGGCGGATGTGCGCGGCTGGCGCTCACCGACGAGGACAAGGCAGGGCGCGATCTGGTGGTCGGCTGGATGAAGGCGCTCGGCCTCGCCGTCCAGGTCGACGCCATCGGCAATGTGATCGGCCTGCGCGCCGGCCGCGAGGCCCTGGCGCCGGTCATGACCGGCAGCCACATCGACACGGTGCGTACCGGCGGCCGCTACGACGGCAACTACGGCGTGCTGGCCGGGCTCGAGGTCGTGCGGGCGCTCGACGCGGCCGGCATCACGACGCGCCGGCCGATCGCCGTCGCTTTCTTCACCAACGAAGAAGGCGCACGCTTCCAGCCCGACATGATGGGCAGCCTGGTCCATGCCGGCGGCCTCGGCCTCGACGAGGCCTATGCCGCGGTCGACAAGGACGGCCTGTCGGTCGGCGACGAGCTGCGCCGCATCGGCTATCGCGGCGCGGCGCGGCCGGGCGCTGTGCGGCCGCATGCCTTCGTCGAGCTGCATATCGAGCAGGGACCGATCCTCGACGAGGAGAAGGTCCAGATCGGCGTGGTCGAAAGCGTGCAGGGCATCTCGTGGACCGAGTACACGGTGACGGGCGTCTCCAACCACGCCGGCACGACGCCGATGCGGTTGCGCCGCGACGCCGGCTATCTCGCGGCATCGGTCAACCTGTTCGCGCGCAAGCTGGCCTGGGAGATGGGCGGCAACCAGGTGGCCACGGTGGGCGCGCTGGTGCTGCGGCCAAACCTGATCAACGTCGTGCCCAATCGCGCTGTCTTCACGGTCGACCTGCGGAACACCGACGAGGCGAAGCTCGAGCAGGCGGAGGCGGCCGTCGCGGCGCACATCGCCGAGGTGGCGCAAGCCGAACGCGTCGAGGTCGAGGCCAAGGTGCTGGCGCGCTTCGAGCCGGTGACCTTCGATGCCGGGCTGGTCGACCGGGTCGAGCACCACGCCCGGGCGTTGTCGCTCAGCACCCGCCGCATGCCCTCGGGCGCCGGTCACGACGCCCAGATGATGCAGCGCCTCTGCCCGACGGCGATGATCTTCGTGCCTTCCGTCGCGGGCCTCAGCCACAACGTCAAGGAACACACCGAAGCCGCCGATCTCGCCGCCGGGGCGCAGGTCCTGCTCAACCTGATGGTCGAGCTGGCAGAGGCCTCGTAGGGCGGCGGCTCGGGCCGCGCGCCCGGGAAGATCGATGTTGGGGGCGGGCACGCGGAGAAGATCGGCCTATCCTCTTCCCAGGCTTGTTTCCCGAAAGCCGCTGCTCGTGCTCGCCGGGCGATAGGCGCAAAGGCCCTGGTGTGCGACTGTCGGTCGACACGCCGGACGAATGAGGCGCCTGTCGTGCACATCCAGCATGAGGACGTCCCGTCGTCGGCATGGCGCAGCATCCCGCCGAGACGCGGGACGGTGCGAGCTTTTCATGCGCTTGCTCGAGCGCTGTCGTCGCCTGAAGGGAGAAAATGAACAATGGCCGCAGCTGAAAAACCATCGCGCCGCATCGTGCTCACCGGCGCGGCCGGCGGCATCGGCACCATGATCCGGCCGCTGCTGGCGAAGATCTATCCCGGCCTCATCCTGAGCGACAAGGTCGAGCCCGCGAACCTGCGGCCCGGCGAAACCTTCGTGGCTGCCGATCTCGCCAGGCCGGACGAGGTCGCCGCTGCCGTCGAGGGCGCCGACAGCGTAATCCATCTCGGCGGCTATTCGGTCGAGGGACCGTGGGACACCATCCTGCAGGCCAACATCATCGGCTGCTACAACCTGTTCGAGGCGGCGCGGCAGGCCGGCGTCAAGCGGGTGATCTTCGCCTCGTCGAACCACGCGGTCGGCTTCTATCCGCGCAAGCGGCGCATCGGCACCGACGTCACGGTGCGGCCGGACAGCCGTTACGGCGTCAGCAAGGCGTTCGGCGAGTCGGTGGGCGCGCTCTACGCCGACAAGCACGGCATGATCGTGACCTGCCTGCGCATCGGCAATGTCGGTCCGCGCCCGCTCGACGTGCGGCGGCTGGCGATCTGGCTGTTGCCCGACGACCTGGTGCAACTGATCCGTATCGGGCTGGAGCATCCCGACATCCGCTTCGAGATTCTCTACGGCGTGTCGGACAACGCCAGTTCCTGGTGGGACAACTCGCGGGCGCGCCGGCTCGGCTACCAGCCGACCGGCAAGTCGGAGGATCATCGCTCCCATGCCGAGGCCGAGCAGGCCAGGATCGGTCCCGATCCAGTGGGCGACGTCTTCCAGGGTGGCAGCTTCTGCTCGCTGGAATTCACCAACGAGATCGAGCGCGCCGGGCCGTAGACGGTGTCATGCACCGGGAGCGCGCCACTCCAGTGGCGCCAACTTTCCGGTTCTCCTCCCCAGCTTTGCTGGCTGTCGAATTCACGCATCATGTTGTCCTCCCTGCGCGAAGCGCGGGGAGGTGCCGCCGCAGGGGGCGGAGGGGTCAAGGGAAACACACGTCTGCTAGAATACTTGTCTTGACGATTCGACTAGCCGGCGATGACATCCCAACGTGATGCACTTCGCCCGCAAACTGAACCGCAAGAAAATGGACGGACGCTTCGACTGAGGCTCCTGACCCCTCCGCCCCCTGCCGGGGGCACCTCCCCGCGCTTCGCGCAGGGAGGACAGCACGATGTGTGAATTCAACAGAGCTTCGCTGGGGAGGGAGAACCGAAAAGTCAGCGCCAGTTTGTGGCGTAACCGCAGCGCGTTCTGACCCACGTCGACCTTAGTGCTTGGAGCCTCCCTCGTCCGCGGTGATAATCGCTTCGTAGAGGTGACGATGACGCGTTTTCTGACTGTCGGGGCGGCACAGATGGGCCCCATCCAGCGCAGCCACAGCCGCCGCGACGTGGTCGAGCGGCTGATCGCCCATCTGCGCGAGGCCAGGCGCATGGGCTGCGAGCTGGTGGTGTTTCCCGAGCTGACGCTGACCACGTTCTTTCCGCGCTGGTGGATGTCCGACCAGGCCGAGATCGATTCGTTCTTCGAGCAGGAGATGCCGTCGAACGAGACGGCGCCGCTGTTCAACGAGGCCAGGCGGCTCGCGATGGGCTTCTGCCTGGGCTATGCCGAGCTCGCCAACGAGAACGGCACGGTGCGCCGCTTCAACACCTCGATCCTGGTCGAGCGCGACGGCACGATCGTCGGCAAGTATCGCAAGGTCCATCTGCCGGGCCACGCCGAGCACGAGCCGGAGCGGCCGTTCCAGCATCTCGAGAAGCGCTATTTCGAGGTCGGCAATCTCGGCTTCCCGGTGTGGCGCGCCTTCGGCGGCAACATGGGCATGTGCATCTGCAACGACCGGCGCTGGCCCGAGACCTATCGCGTGATGGGCCTGCAGAATGTCGAGATGGTGCTGTTGGGCTACAACACGCCGCTGCACAACGCCCCGTCGCCCGACCACGACGAGCATTCGTGGTTCCACAACCAGCTCTCCATGCAGGCCGGCGCCTACCAGAACGGCACCTGGGTGGTGGGCGTCGCCAAGGGCGGCGCCGAGGAGGGGGTGCCCTCGCTCGCCGACAGCATGATCGTGGCGCCCTCGGGCAAGGTGGTGGCGCGCGCCGGCGGCGACGGCGACGAGCTGATCGTGCATCGCTGCGACCTCGATGCCGGCGGCAGCTACAAGCGCACGACCTTCAACTTCGCGGTCCATCGCCAGCCCGACCAGTACCGTCTGATCGTCGAGCGCAAGGGTGCCATCGACCCGACATGACGGGTCGCCGAGCGATGGGCCGGCAGCGGCGCGTCCATGTGCGTTGCGGTCATGACATCCAGGCCAAGCTGCGCATGGCCGGGATCGCGGGGGACTATCTGGCGTTCGCCGATCCGATGTGGCTCGGGCCGCAGGCGTCATCTGTTGCCGGACAGGATGGCCGGGCCCGATTGATCGCCGCGCACTGCGAGCTGCCGGTCACGGCCGTCCGCCGGCAGCTTGCGGAGGCATCATGGCGGCTCGACCGGCTGGCCACGGGCTATCACCACGTCGTCCTGTGGTACGAGCACGATCTCTACGACCAGGCATCGCTGGTGCGCGTGCTGGCGAACCTGGCGCCGCGCCCGGCACTGCCCCGCATCGAGCTGATCGCGGTCGATCGCTTTCCCGGCGTCGGCCGGTTCATCGGCCTCGGCCAGCTCTCGGCCGGCCAGCTCGCCTCGCTATGGCCGCGGCGAATGCCGATCGGCCGCCGTCATCTCGCTATCGGCGCGCGCGCCTGGAACGCGCTGCGCGCCGGCTCGCCGCGGCCGATCGAGGCGCTGCTCGCCACCGATCCGAGTGCCCTGCCGTTTCTCCGCGCGGCGTTCGTGCGGCACCTGCAGGAGCTGCCGTGGACGACCGACGGCCTGTCCCTCACCGAGCGGCTGATCCTGAGCGGCCTGGCGAACGGTCCGCGCAGCGTGGCGGCGCTGTTCCGCGACGCCCAGGCGCGCGATCCTCAGCCCTACATGGGCGATCTCTTCTTCTGGTCGATCGTGCGTGACCTGCTGGCGGCGCCGCGATCGCCGATCGCGATTGTCGAGGCGACCCGCCGTCTCGACTGGCCGTGCCGCGTGATTCACCTCACGTCGCTCGGCCGGGCGCTGCTCGGAGGTGGGCTCGACTGGCAGGCCGAGCGGCCGGCGGCGCGCTGGGTCGGCGGCATCCCGGTCGGCGCTGGCGGTCCCGGCTGGCGCTGGGACCCGGGCACCGGACAGACGACGAAAGCACACTGAGGTATCTTATGGAGTTCCTGGCCGACAATTCTCGCCGCTGGCGCTCGCGCGCCTGAGGAGGTCGCTGGCCAGGCCGGTTCCGAGCGCTCAGGACGATCAAGCCCGTTCGGGGAATTTGCCGAAGCTCTGGTCCGGCGTGCCGCGGAACAGCGACATGTGGGTGTGAGTGGCGACGAACGGATCGCCGACGGCCTTGCGGCTCAAGGTCACCGTGGTCCGGCCGGGCCGGTCGAAGCGCTCGCCGTCGGCGTGGAAGCCGTCCGACTGCCATACGCCCATGCCCGCCGCCATCAGCCGGTCGGGCGAGACGATGGCCTCGATCTTGTCGAGATCGTAGCGGAAGTTGCGGATCGTTCCCCACACGTTGCGCCACTGGTTGTGCTCGGCGCGCTCGCGCCCGGTCATGAAGTCGGTGAAGGTCCCGAAGGCGATCATGTCATCAGCGAAGATCGCCCGCGCGCCGACATAGTCGACGGCCCGGCAATACCCCGCGAGCGTGTCGAACCAGGCGCGCACGGCGGCGAGATCCTCGGGATGCACGGGGTTCAGCAGGTTCATCGCGGTGCTCCTATAGTCCGTAGCGCTGCCAATGCAGCCGTTCCTCGAGCGCTGCCAATGTCGCCGGACCGATCGCCTCGATGCCGGCGCCGAGGCCGAAGCGCGACAGCAGCCGGCGGCGCGGGCCGATCACCGGCAGATTCACCTTGGCGCCGTAGCGCGCCTGCAGGGTGCTGCGCAGCTCCCCGAGACCGTCGACCAGCCCGAGCTCGAGGCCGCGCCGGCCGGTCCAGAACTCGCCGGTGAACAGCGTCGCCTCGGAGCCCTTGAGCTTGCCGGCGCGACGCTCGCGCACCCAATCCTTGAAGCCGTCGTGAATCTCGGACTGCAGGCGCTTCAGCCGCTCGACGTCCTCGGCCTTCTCGGGCCGGAACGGATCGAGCATCGACTTGCTCTCGCCCGAGGTATAGACGCGCCGCTCGACGCCGAGGCGGGCGATCAGCTCCTGGAAGCCGAAGCCGGCGCTGATCACGCCGATCGAGCCGACGATCGAGCTCGGATCGACGATGATCTCGTCGGCCGCGCAGGCCAGCCAGTAGCCGCCCGAGGCGGCAACGTCCTCGACGAAGGCGATCACCTTCAGGCCCTTCTCGTCGGCGAGCAGGCGGATGCGCTGGCCGATCAGCGCCGACTGCACCGGCGAGCCGCCGGGCGAGTTGATCGCCAGCGCCACCGCCTGGGCGCCGCGCATGTCGAAGGCGCGCTTGAGCAGCGGCGCCACCGATTCGATCGACAGCGCGCGGCCGGCGAGCAGGCCGCCGGAGGCGATGACTCCCGAGAGGCGGACAACCGGCACGACCGGCCCACGGCGAAAGCGATCCTTCAGCCAACCCAGCATGCCGGCACTCATGCGGTGCAATGGGTCAGAAGGCAAGCGGGGCGGCATGGCGCAGGATCGCTTCCGCCTCGGGCGTGTACCCGCCCGACGGGCCATGCAGAAGCAAGGCTGCCGAATCGCGCCGCAGGAGCCCGTCGTGCCGGCGGGCGCGCACCAGCACGCGCGCCGCCGGCGGCAGTCGCTTCACCGTCAGGTCGCCCCAGCCGAGCCGCGTCAGATGGTCGGCGATCTCGGCCTCGCGGTCGGCGCGGTGGATCATGACCAGGCTGCCGTCGGGACGCGCCACCCGGCTGGCCACGGCGAGCCAGCGGGCGAGGCCGGCGCTCGACTCCACGGTGGCCAAGGCCTTGCTGCGATCGGGCGAGGGATCGGCGACGCTGGCTGCGAGATAGGGCGGATTGGTCGCCACCACGTCGAACGGTCCGAGCCCCGGCGGCAGGTCATGCGCGAGGTCATGGACGATGGTCCGGACCCGGTCGGCGAGGCTGTTCAGCGCGGCATTGCGCTCGGCCAGCCCGGCCAGCATCGCCTGCAGCTCGATGCCATCGACGGTGCAACCGGCGACGCGCGCGGCGAGGCACAGGCCCACCGCGCCGACACCGGCGCCGAGATCGAGCACCCGCATGCCCGGCGTGGCCTCGATGGCGGCGGCCAGCAGCACGGCGTCGACCGCCACCCGGTAACCGCGGCGCGGCTGCAATAATCTCACGCGGCCACCGAGCAGCCGATCCTCGGTTACGGCCCAATTCAGGGTGCTGACCTGCTCCATGCCGTGATCATGTCACGACATCGTGTCGCAACAAGCGGGCTGTCCAAGGCACTATCCTGCGGAAATGGCCACGGTCGTCTCCCTCGAAGGCAAGCGCAAGTCGCCGACCCTCGACCCGCTGCTCGCGCTCTGTGCCGACAGCATGGCGCAGGTCGATCGCGAGATCCGCGTGCGCATGCGCTCGCCGGTGGCGCTGATCCCCGAGCTCGCCACCCATCTGGTCGGGGCAGGGGGCAAGCGACTGCGGCCGCTGCTGACCGTGGCGGCGGCCCGGCTGTGCGGCCATCCCTCGACCGACGAGCGCTCCAGCAAGCTCGCGACCTGCGTCGAGTTCATCCATTCGGCCACCCTGCTGCACGACGACGTGGTCGACGTGAGCGCGCTCCGGCGTGGCCGGCCGACCGCCAACTCGGTGTGGGGCGACAAGGCCTCGGTGCTGGTCGGCGATTTCCTGTTCACGCGCGCCTTCGAGCTGATGGTCGAGGTGGGGTCGCTCGACATCCTGGGCGTGCTGTCGCGCGCCTCGTCGACGATCGCCGAGGGCGAGGTCCTGCAGCTCACCAGCCAGCGCGACATCAGCACGCCCGAGGCGACCTATCTCGAGGTCATCAAGGCCAAGACCGCCAGGCTGTTCGCCGCCGCCGCCGAGGTCGGCGCCATGGTCGCCGG
>JALHMO010000234.1 GCA_022844015.1 Reyranella sp.
CACCCGACCAGCGGGCGGGCTTCGCCGCAGCCGCCCGCCACCGCGTCGCCACCCTGCACGACGAGCACGCTGCGGCCCGCGCCCTCGCGGCGGCCCTGCGACGGCTGACATGACAGGCGTGCCATTCGCCATCCTGCGGCACGCCACGACGACGTGGAACGAGCAGCATCGCCTGCAGGGGCTGACCGACACCCCATTGAACGCAACGGGCGAGGCCAATGCGCGCCGCTGGCGCCTGCCTGTGCCGGCCGACGCCTGGCGGCGCCTGAGCAGCCCGCTGCAACGGGCGCGGCGCACCGCCGAGCTGTTGCGGCCGGCCGCCGCCGTCACCATCGATCCGGCCCTGCGCGAGATGAGCTTCGGCGCCTGGGAAGGCGCCACGCTCACGGAGTTGCGCGCCACTGTCGGCGAGACGTTCCTCGACGCCGAGCGCCGCGGCCTCGATTTCCTGCCGCCAGGCGGAGAATCGCCACGCATGGTCATGGCCCGGCTAGGACGATGGTCGGCGACGATTGCCGGGCAGGGCGCGCCTGTGGTGGCGGTCTCGCACAAGGCGGCGATCCGCGCCCTGCTGGCGTTGGCGACCGGCTGGGACATGACGGGACGGCCACCCGCGAAGCTCGACTGGCAGTGCGTGCACTTCTTCGTCGCCAGGCGCGACGGCCGCATTGCCGTCGACCGGCTCAACGTGCCATTCGAGCGCGCACCATGACCGCTCGGGTCCTTTTCTATGTCCAGCACCTGCTGGGGATCGGTCACCTGCGGCGAGCGGCGACGCTCGCCCGAGCCCTCTCTGCAGCCGGCTTCGACGTGCTGCTGGTCTCGGGCGGCGCACCGCTCGGCGATCTGACGCTGGGCGGGGTGCGCTTTCATCAGTTACCGCCCCTGCGGGCGGCCAACGAAGGGTTGAAGGAACTGGCACAGCTCGACGGCGCGCCCGTCGATTCGACGTTCCAGGGCGACCGTACCCGGCGCCTGCTCGGCCTCCTGCGCAGCGAAGCCCCCGAGATCGTCATCACCGAGCAGTTCCCCTTCGGGCGAACCCAGCTGCGCTTCGAGCTGCTGCCCCTGATCGCGGCGGCGAAGGCGCTGCGCCCGCGCCCCCTGATCGTGTCGTCCCTGCGCGACGTGGTGCGCCGGTCGGCCTCGCCCGAGCGAGTGGCGGAAACGGTCGCGACTTTCGCCGACTTCGACGCCCTGCTGATCCATGCCGATCCCGCTCTCGTACGTCTCGAGGAGAGCTTTCCCGCCTGGGCAAGCGTGGCCGCGCGCGCGACCTACACGGGCTATGTCATGGAAGGAAACCCGGCGCTCGATGTCGAGACGACGGCAGGCACCGGCGAGGTCGTGGTCTCGGCCGGCGGCGGCGCCATCGGCGGTCCCCTGCTCAGAGCTGCCATTGGCGCGCGACGGCTGGGCGCGCTCGCCGATCGGACCTGGCGACTTCTGGTCGGCCCCAACATGCCGCCGACCGAGCGGGAGGGGATCGAGACGGCGCGCGACCATGGCTTGATCGTGGAGCCTGTCCGGGCCGATTTCCCCGTCCTCTTGCACAATGCGGCGCTTTCGATCAGCCAGGCCGGGTACAACACCGTGATCGAGACTGTCCGCCATGCCGACCGTGCGGTGCTCGTGCCCTTCGGCACGGCGCGCGAGACCGAGCAGGTCGACCGCGCGGAGGCACTGGCCGCGCGCGGCATGGTGACGGTCGTTGCGCCAGGCACGCTCTCTACCGTGACTCTCGCCGCCGCCATTGCCCGGGCGATGGCCGGCCCATCGATCCGCGGCTTTCCACCGATCGACACCGGCGGCGGCGCGGCGACGGCAAGCGCGCTCGGGCGACTGTTGGCGAGGCACGCCAATGGCTAGCTGGCAGGCGCTCGCCGAGGAAGCGAAGCAGTGGGCTGACACGGGGCGCGTCGGCACCGTTTGGTGGCGCGATGACGACGCCGTCGACGCCAGCCCCGAGCTCGAACGGCTGCTCGCGATCCAGCAGGAGTGCGCGGTGCCGCTTGCGCTCGCCGTCGTGCCGGCGCAGGCGACGTCGGCGCTGGCCGCGCGCCTGCGCGGCACCCCGGATGTCGACGTGCTCCAGCACGGTTATGCCCACGTCAATCATGCGGCCGCAGGCGAGGGGAAGAAGATGGAGCTCGGCCTGCACCGGCCGGCCATGATGGTGCTGGGCGAGCTGGGGACCGGCTGGCTGGCGCTCGAGCGCCTGTTCGGCGTCCAGGCCTTGGCGGTGATGGTCCCGCCGTGGAACCGCATTGCCTCGACGCTGGTCCCCACCTTGCCGGAGATCGGCTTCACGGGGCTGTCGACCTTCGGCCCGCGCCGCCGCCCAAGGCCGGTACGGGGCTTGCTCGAGATCAACACGCATGTCGACTTGATCGACTGGAAGGGCGAGCGCGGCTTCGTCGGCGAGGAGGCCGCCCTTGCCGTGCTCGTTTCCGCCCTGGCGCGCGCGCGCGCCGCGTCGCCGCCGGCCTCCGCCGAGCCGGTGGGCGTGCTCAGTCATCATCTTGCGATGGACGGCGAGGCCTGGGATTTCCTAAGGTCCCTGTGGCAAAGAGCAACAATCTTGCCAGGGCTGGGTATCAGTCCGGCGCGCGCGTTGTTCACGACCGGGACGGCACCGACCTCCTCGCTCGTGACAGGGGAGGCAAACGGTTGAGCACCGCCGATCTGCGCTATCCGCGCCAGACGCTGTGGGCCGACTATGTTCGTGCCTCGATCGGCGTTCTGCTATGCGGCTTGCCATTGCTGCTGATCGACGTCAACCAATGGCTCGGCTTCCTGCTCGCGGGGGGATTCGTGCTGTTCGCCCTGTTCCTCGTGCGCACCGCCTTGCGTCATCGTACGCGATACCTGCTGGGCGCCGACACCTTGTGCGCCGACGGACCCGCCGGCGGCATCGTCGAATGGCACCGCCTCGACCGGCTGAAGCTCAGCTATTTCTCGACCAAGCGCGACCGCTCAGACGGCTGGATGCAGCTCTCTGTTGGCTCGACCGGCGGGCGAACGGTAAAGATCGATTCCTCGCTCGAAGGGTTTCACGATGTCGTCGAGCGGGCGGCACATGCGGCGGGAGAGACAGGCTTGACACTGAGCGAGGCAACGCGAGCAAATCTCAAGGCAATGGGAATCACGGTGGCAGGTCAGGAACTGACGGTATGAGGGATCTGCTGCGCGTCGAGGGACTGACGGTCGATTTCGGGGTCCACGAAGGCATCTTGCGTGCCGTCGACAATGTTTCCTTCGCGATCCCGCCCGGCGGCACGCTGGCCCTGGTCGGCGAATCAGGGTCGGGCAAATCGGTGTGCAGCCAGGCGATCATGGGGCTGCTGCCGCGCACCGCGACCATCGCCGCGGGCTCCATCCTGTTCAGCGATCCGCGCACGCCGGACACGGCCATCGACATCGCAAGGCTCGATCGCACCGGGCCGGAGATGCGGGCGATCCGCGGCGGCTCGATCTCGATCATCTTCCAGGAGCCGATGACCTCGCTGTCGGCGCTGCACACGGTGGGCGACCAGATCGGCGAGGCGGTGGCGCTCCACGGCGGTCACTTCAGCGCCATGCACCGGCTGGGCGAGCAGATCAGCGATGCACTGGAAGGGTCCGGCCGCAAGCTGACGCGCCAGCAGATCGACGCCATGACCATCGACATGCTGCGCATGGTCGGGTTTCCCGATCCCAAGCGGGCGCTGCGCACCTACCCGTTCGAGCTGTCGGGCGGCCTGCGCCAGCGCGCCATGATCGCCATGGCGCTGGTCTGCCGCCCGGCGCTCTTGATCGCCGACGAGCCGACGACGGCGCTCGACGTCACCATCCAGGCGCAGATCCTGCGTCTGATGAAGGACCTGCAGAACGAGCTCGGCATGGCCCTGTTGATGATCACCCACGATCTCGGGGTGGTCGCCAACATCGCCGACGACGTCGTCGTGATGTATCGCGGCAAGGTGGTGGAATCGGGCGACCTGCACGCCATCTTCCGCGATCCGCAGCACCCCTATCTCAGGGCGCTGCTGCACGCCGTGCCGCGCTTCGACATGGTACCGGGCGAGCGTCTGGTGCCGATCCGCGAGATCACCGCGGCGACCGGCCATCTCCTGAAGGAAAAGGCGGTCGCCAAGCCGACCGCCAATTTCAATCCCGAGGCGCCGGTCCTGAAAGTGCGCCACCTGTCGAAGACCTTCCGCATCCGCAAGGCCGACACCTTCCTGGAATCGCTGATGGGCGGCGGCACGACCCGCACCGTGCGTGCCGTCAACGACGTGAGCTTCGACGTCGTTCGCGGCGAGTGTCTCGGCCTGGTCGGCGAATCGGGCTGCGGCAAGACCACCCTCAGCAAGATTCTCATGCGCGGCATCACCGCCGATCCCAACGACGACGCCGGCCGGATCGTGTTCGACGACTGGGGCAACAAGGTCGACGTGCTGTCGCTTTCCGGCGGCGAGCTCGACAGCTTCCGCACCAAGCTGCAGTTCATCTTCCAGGACCCGTTCGGCTCGCTCAACCCGCGCATGACCGTCTACGACATCCTGGTCGAGCCGCTGATCATCCATAAGATCGGCGACGTCGCCTATCGCCGCGAGATGGTGAGCGAGCTGATGGAGATGGTCGGGCTCGACCGCCGCCATCTCAGTCGTTACCCGCATTCCTTCTCGGGCGGCCAGCGGCAAAGGATCGGCATCGCCCGCGCGCTCGCGCTGCGCCCCGACATGGTGATCTGCGACGAGCCGGTCTCGGCACTCGACGTGTCGATCCAGGCCCAGATCCTCAATCTGCTGAAGGATCTGCAGAAGCAGCTCGGCCTCACCTACCTGTTCATCTCGCACAACCTCGCCGTGGTCGACTACATCGCCGACCGCATCGCCGTGATGTGCGCCGGCCGGCTGGTCGAGCTCGCCCCGGCGGGCGAGCTGTTTCGCAATCCCCTGCACCCCTACACCAAGGCCCTGCTGTCGGCCGTGCCCATGCCCGATCCGGACGCCCGGCTCGACCTCGGCGCGCTCATGGAGGGCAAGGCGTCCGATCCCGCTGCCTGGCCGGAGCCGTTCCGCGACACCGGCAAGAACAGCGTGCTGTGGACCGAGGTGTCGCCCAGTCATTACGTGCGCCTCGAGCGGGAAGGGGCCTGACCATGCTTCGCTACGTTGCGCGGCGCATTCTTCTGATGATCCCGACCCTGTTCGTGATCAGCGCCCTCGTATATTTCATCATCGATCTGCCGCCCGGCGACTGCGTGACCTCGCAGATCGACGAGCTGCTGGCGCGCGGCGATCCCGACGCCATGCGGCGCGCCGACGAGCTGCGCCAGCTCTACGGCCTCGATCAACCGCTGTGGCAACGATACCTGGAATGGGTCGGCGGCATCTTCCACTGGGATTTCGGCCTGTCGTGCCAGGACACGGTGCCGGTCTCCAGCCTGATCGGCGAGCGGCTGGTGCTCACCCTTATCATGGAGACCGCGACGATCGCCTTCATCTGGATCGTCTCGTTCGTGATCGGCGTCTATGCCGCGACCCACCAGTACAAGATGGGCGACTACGTCGCCTCGTTCATCGGCTTCGTCGGGCTTTCCATCCCGAACTTCCTGCTGGCGCTGGTGCTGCTCTATGTCGGCAAGGTCTATTTCGGGCTGTCGATCGGCGGCCTGATGGATCCCGAGTACATCGACCAGCCGCTGAGCTGGGGCAAGGTCGTCTCGGTGATGCAGCACCTGATCATCCCGGTCGTCGTCATCGGCATGTCCGGCACCGCCGGCATGATCCGGCGCCTGCGCGCCAACCTGCTCGACGAGCTGCAGAAGCAGTACGTCGTCACCGGCCGGGCCAAGGGCCTGCCGCCGATGCGGCTCCTGATCAAGTATCCGCTGCGCCACGCCATCAACCCCTTCGTCGCCGACATCGGCGGCCTGCTGCCCGACGTCATCTCGGGCTCCGTCATCGTCTCGGTCGTCCTGTCGCTGCCGACGACCGGCCCGATGCTGCTGGGCGCGCTCAAGACCCAGGACGTGAACCTGGCCGCCACCTTCCTGCTGTTCGTGGCCACCCTGACGGTGATCGGCACGCTGATTTCCGACCTGGCGCTGGCGGCGCTCGATCCACGCATCCGCTTCGGCGCGACGTCGGAGAAGTGACATGACCGATCAGACGTCGCCCCCTCCCGCCGCGCCGCGCCGCAAGTCCGAGCACTACGTCAACCGCGAGCAATGGGATCCCTACGTCGCCGAGCGGCTGACCGCCGAGCAGGAACGCTACTACATGGCGGGCCAGTGGAAGCTGATGTGGTGGCGCTTCCGCCGCCACAAGCCCGCGGTCGTGTCGCTGGTGTTCCTGCTGTTCATGTATCTCTCGACGCTCTTCAGCGAGTTCATCGCGCCTTACGAATTGCAGGCGCGCCATTCGGCCTACATCTTCGCGCCGCCTCAGCAGGTTCACCTGTATCACGAGGGCAGCTTCCTCGGGCCGTTCGTCTATGCCATGAAGACGGCGCGCGACCCGGAGACGTTGCAGCGCGTCTACACGCCCGATCCGACCAGGCCGCAGCAGATCCGCTTCTTCTGCCTCGGCGATCGCTACGAGTTCATGGGCCTGATCGAAGGGCGGTTCCACATCTTCTGCCCGCCCGAGGGCTCGCAACTGTTCCTGCTCGGCACTGACCGGCTGGGCCGCGACATGTTCAGCCGCATCGTCTACGCCGCACGCATCTCGCTCACCATCGGCCTGATCGGCATCACGCTGTCGTTCGTCCTGGCGCTCGTGCTGGGTGGCCTCGCCGGATACTACGGCGGCTGGATCGACAACGTCGTCCAGCGCATCACCGAGATCATCAAGAGCTTCCCCCATCTGCCGCTCTGGCTCGCCCTGTCGGCGGCCCTTCCGGTGACCTGGTCGCCACTGCTGGTCTACTTCGGCATCACCATCATCCTGGCCCTGCTCGATTGGCCGGGGCTGGGTCGAGCCGTGCGCTCCAAGCTCCTGTCGCTGCGCGAGGAGGACTACGCCGCGGCGGCGCAGATGATGGGCGCCAAGCCTGGGCGCATCATCGGCCGCCATCTGCTGCCGGGCTTCATGAGCCACTTGATCGCCTCGGCCACGCTGTCCATCCCGTCGATGATCCTCGCCGAGACGGCGCTGTCCTTCCTCGGCCTCGGCCTGCGCCCGCCGATCACGTCGTGGGGCGTCCTGCTGAACGAGGCGACCGACATCAACGTGGTGGCGGTGAACTGGTGGCTGATGCTGCCGGTCGTGCCGGTAATCCTGGTCATCCTCGCCTATCAGTTCCTGGGCGACGGAATGCGCGACGCCGCCGATCCCTACGCCTGACGAACTCATCATCTTCCGGACCGCGATCAGCCTGCCCTGAGCTTGCCGAAGGGTCCGCTCGCTCAAATTCATGAGCGAGCGACGCGCGGTCAGGAAGAAACAAGCCGCCGGCTATTCGATTGTTGCGTCTGCGCTTCGCAGTTGCTCACAAATGCTCGATCCGCGGGCCACGGCGACATTGTTTTGGCAGATGTCGCGAACCGTCCGACCCTTGCGGCCTACATCTGGTGTGACCAAAAAATCACACTTCCGCCCCATTTGGGACTAGCGAGGGCCATCCGGGGTTTCCATCTTCGGCCTGTATCTCCCCCGAACGTGGTCCCCCCAAAGCCACGTTCTAGCCTCCTCGGAGGCGCTTGGGCCGTCCTCTCACTCTCCCCCGAGAGGACGGCCTTTTTCTTTGCCGCATGCTAGGACGGCCCCGTCATCCTCGATATGTGAGCCATGGCGGCCGAGCCCGGTGCCCCGATCCTGGACGTTTCCGACCTCGCCTGCCGTCGCGGCGGGCGGATGGTG
>JALHMO010000235.1 GCA_022844015.1 Reyranella sp.
GCGCCACTCCGATGGCGCTCATGGGATGTGTGATCGACGAGAAGAGCGCCATCGGAGTGGCGCGCTCCCAGCAATGAGCCCCTAGAACCTAGAATCGCGCTCGACTGCCGTCAGGTGTGCGTTGGGGCAATCTGTTTGATCTTGCCGCGGCCCGCCGGCTTGGCTGTCATGACGGGGCGCAAGAAGCCAACGCTACCATGAAGGGGGCCGTCCCCGAGCGAACGCAGCGGTACGGTACCGGTCGACTGCACCTCCGAAACCCTCCCCATCCCAGGGAATCGCTATGGTCCAAATGTTGTGGACGAGGCAGCGAATTCGCGAGGAACGCGGGCCCGACTGGTTCGTGCCTGCCCATCCGGCCCCACCGACAGGGCGCTTCGGCGCGCTCGAGCGCCTTCTCTCGGCGCGTCGCAGCCTGATCGGCGCCTTCCACGAAGCCGATTACGTCTCCGGCTGCGGCTCCATGCGTGTGCTCGGACGCCGGGTCATCCTCGTCAACTCGCCCGAGACCATCAAATACGCAATGGTCACGAACCACGAGAACTACGAGCGCAAGAGCCCGCAACTGCGCCGGGCGCTCAGGCCCATCGTCGGCGACGGCCTGTTCATCTCCGACGGAGAAACCTGGAAGCGACGCCGTCCGCTCGTCGCCGACATCATTCACAAAGACACGATCCCGAGATCGGGCCGCAGTATGGAGGCGGCCGTCGCCGACATGGCGGATCGCTGGCAGGCGCGACCTGCCGGAACGGTCTTCAACGCGCTGCCGGAGATGGCCGGGTTGACCGCCGAGATCATCGCCAGAGCCGTCTTCGGGCAGAAGCTCGGCGCGGGAGCCGCGCACGACATCGTAAGCGGGTTCTCGCGCTTCCAGCGCCTGGTCGACAGCGTCAACATCCCGTACTTCCTCGGCGCCGACGATGGCTGGCCGCTGGTCCGCGGGCCTCGGCTGCGCAAGGCAGTCGCCAACATCAGCCGGGTGATCGACAAGGTGGTGGCCGACCACATCGCCGGCCGCGGCGACCACAACTCCATGCTCGAGGCGCTCGTGCACCGGCAGGCCAGGAGCCCCCAGCTCGGGCTCGACGTCGGCGCGCTGCGCGAGGAGGCGGCGACCATCTTCATGGCGGGACACGAAGGCAGCGCGGCCACTCTCACCTGGGCGCTCTATCTTCTCGCCAACGCGCCGTGGGTGGAGGAAGCCGTGCAGCGCGAGGTCGAGACGGTCGTCGGAGACCGCCGACCGACGCTCGACGACATCCGCAATCTCGCCTGGTGCCGGGCCGTCATCGAGGAGACGCTGCGGCTCTATCCGTCGATCCCGATCATGGCGCGCCAAGCGCGCAGCGCCGATCGCATCGGCGACGTTGCCGTCGAGGCCAACGACCTGGTGCTGGTCGTCTCCTGGCTCCTGCACCGCGCCAACGACCTCTGGGATCGGCCGCGCCACTTCCTGCCCGAGCGATTTCTCGAGGGCAAGCGTCCGCCGCCCTACACCTACATTCCGTTCGGTGTCGGCCCGCGCATCTGCCCCGGCCTCGCTTTCGGCATGGCGGAAACGGTGCTCTGCCTGGCAAGCCTCGTCCAGCGCTTCAGGATCCGGGTTGTCGACGGCCACCGTGTCGAACCGAGCTGCCGCCTGAGCCTGCGCCCGCTCGGCGGCCTTCCGATGATCGCGACAGCGCGAGCGTAGCCGGGGATTTCCTTCGATTGAAGCACCAGAGAAAGACCTTACCCTGAGGAGCCACGCGTAGCGTGGCGTCTCGAAGGGTGGCAACAGAGTTACCATATCCCACCCTTCGAGACGCGGCCTGCGGCCGCTCCTCAGGGTGAGGTGTTCTTTGGTGCGTCAACCAGAGAAGATCACGCGCCAGGTGGCAACAGAGTTACCATATCCCACCCTTCGAGACGCGGCCTGCGGCCGCTCCTCAGGGTGAGGTGTTCTTTGGTGCGTCAACCAAAGAAGATCACGCGCCAGACTGATTAACCGCGGTAGTTGACTGTCGCGAAACTCCAGTCGAGCCAGAACCACTGGTCGAGGTGCTGTCGGACGACCGGCTCGACAGTTCCGTTCAGCAGCGCCACGTCCGCGAGAATTTGGTCGCCTGGTCCGTCCGTCGGCCCAAGCCGGATCAGCTCGCCGAAGCGCAGCGTGAATCGGCAGCGGGGATGGCGCAGGGCATGAAACGGCAGCAGCGTCGCACCGGTCATTCGCGCCAGCCGGACCGCGAAGGCGTAGTTGCTGTCGAGCTGAGGCGGGCGGCCGAAGAACGGCGCCGCCGACACACCGTCGACCGCCTCGTCGCAGAACATGATCAGCGTGCCGCCCTCCTTCAGCCACTTCACGGCCGCCCGTGCAGAGTTTCCGCTTCGGGCATAGGCAACGCTGCCTTCCGGCCCGGTCCTGGCGCGCACTGTCAGCGCCAGGCGCGTCTGCATGCGACTCGGCTGCGCCTCGTAGACATCGAAGACGGGTATGCCGAATTCCGCCATGACCGGGCCGAGCACCTCCCAATTGGCGATATGCATGCCCACGAGGATGACCGGCCCGTCCTGCATGGTCTTCCTGGCAAGCTCGCCATTCTCGACCGAGATCCTGCCGCTCGGCATCAGCCGATGCAGGATGCAGAACTCCGCCCGGAGCCGGCCGATGCCTTCGAAATGGCGCGCCGCGACCTCGCGGATCTTCGCCTCGCTCCATGTCGGCTCGAGCCAGCGCAGGTTGGTCAGGGTCCGATCCATCGCGTCGGGAAAGAAGCGCGGCGCGACAATGCGCGCGAAGAGGCCGCCAAAGGCCGACACGAAGGTGATCGGCAGCACGCTCAGGACGTGAAACGACAGCCATTGCAGACCATCCAGCGGCATGTCCCAGAGCCAGTGGGCCAGCCACTTGCGCCGGGATTGTCCGCCCTTGGCAAAGTCGGCCCACGTGGGCGCCGGAAAGCTGAGCGTCTCGAGAATCCTGGCCAGCCGTTCCTCGTTCAGGGGCTTGCGCCCTCCCGGGCCGGCCCGTCGCAGCCGGGAGCTGGCACGTACATCGCCTTTCCCTGCCGACATCCGTCTCTCTCTCCCGGGGAGCGACCGCAGCCGGGGCATTCTGCGTTGCCCGGGCCGCCGCGTCGAGGATTGGCTATACTGTGAGCATGACTGCGCGATCGCCGGACATCCCCGCTGCGAGCATCGTCATTCCGACCCTGAACGAAGAGAAGTACCTGCCGGTTCTTCTCCATTCGCTGACGCGGGTGTCCGCGCCGATGGAAGTCATCGTTGTGGACGGCTGCTCGACGGACCGGACCGTGCAGGTGGTCGAGAGATACAAGCCGCTTTTCACGGGCGATGCCTCGCTCACGGTGCTGCCCGGCAACGCGCGTAACATCTCTCTTCAGCGCAACACCGGTGCAGCCGCGGCGCGACACGAGCTTCTGATCTTCTGTGACGCCGACGTCCGTGTTCCCTCGCATGACGCCTACGCGAAGCTCACCACGCTGTTCGTCGAGGGAGGCCTGGCGGTCGCCGCCCCCGTCCTGGTTCCAATCGAGCCCGGCCTCGGGTTCAAGCTGGCCTACAGGATCGTCTACTGGCTGCAGAGGCTCGTTCTTTGGCATGGCCGGCCCTACTTCGCCGGCAGCTTCCTGATGACGACCCGGCAGGTCTTCTCCCGGCTCGGCGGATTTGACCCGAAGATCCTGCTCGCGGAAGACGTCGACTATTCGCTGCGGGCGTCGAAGCTCGGACCCTATCGGCTGATGAACGTCACGATGGGCATCTCGGCGCGACGGCTGATCAAGTACGGATACTGGTGGATCATCGAATCACTGCCGACCATCGTTCGCTACATCCGCACCGGCACCATCTCGCCGAAGGACATCCACTATCCCTTCGGCGACTATGACAAGCCGGCCAACGATCGCTTCGGCCGACGTCCGGAGTGAATGATCGGTTGGCTTGGAACCAGGCGGACGCGTCCTCTGTCATCCTGAGCGCAGCGAAGGATGACGGAATGACCGGTTCACCGTAAGCCGATCGCTCATTGGACGAACAGGCCGGCCAGCGGCCTGATCGAGCGGCTGTCGGGAAAGATCTCCGCCTCGATTGCCGCCTCGCCCAGCCCGAGCTGGGCGGCGAGCGCTGCCTTGAAAGCCGCACGCAGGTCGAGGGTCGGCCGCAGGTCGCGCGCCTCGTGCAACGCCTCCAAGCCGAGTCCCGGCCAGTCGGCGATGACGCGTCCGCCGCGCACCGCGCCGCCGGCGACGAACGCCGCCCCCGCCGTTCCATGGTCCGTCCCGCCCGAGCCGTTCGGCGCCACCGCGCGGCCGAACTCGGTGACGACGAGCACCGCGGTGTGCCGCCATGCCGGGCCGAGCGCGCTCCTGAGCGCGGCGATGGCGCGATCGAGCTGGCGCAGGCCGCGCGTCAGCTGGCTGTACTCGCCGAGCTGGCTGATGTGCGTGTCCCAGCCGCCGAAGTCGATGGTCGCCACCCGCGGACCGCCAGGCTTGCCGAGTATCTCGCCCGCCGCCCTGGCCAGCTCCACGACGGGCTGCGTCGCACCGTCCATGCCGCCGGGGTCGCGCCCCTCCATCATCGCCTGCGCCTCGCGCGCGACCGCGAACGATCGGCCGAGCAGCGCGTCGTCGCGGTACAGGGCGCCGAGCCGTTCGAGCAGATCGGCATCAGGCACCGGCAGCTTCGAGGGCGACCAGGAACCGATCTGGGCGGGGCCGCGCAGCACCAGCGGCACGCTCTGCCCGAGGGCGAATCCCATGGTGCCGGGAGACCCGGTGCCGGACGATTTGCGGTCGCCGGGGTCGCGGGCGGCGAGCGCGAGGTTGAGCCAGCCGGTCTGACGGCCGAACGGCCTTGCCGTGCCGTTCTCGACGAGATTCTGAGCGTCGAAGTGCGAACGCTCGCGGTAGGGCGAGGCGACGGCGTGCAGCACCGCGAGCTCACGTGCGGCAAAGAGCCTGTGCATCTCCGGAAGATTGGGGTTCAGGCCGAACTGGCCGTCGAGATCCAGCGCCCCGCCCGGGGCACCGGGCGCCGGCACGGCAAGCGGTCCGCGCCGCACCGCGTACTGCGGATCGCCGTAGGGCGGCACGGCTGAAAGCCCGTCCATGCCGCCGCGCAGGAAGACGAACACCAGCCGCCGTTCGTCGGCCCGGTCTCCCGGTGCCGCGAGTACGAGGCGCGGCACGCCGGCAAGCGCGGCGCCTCCACCCATCAGATGCAGCAGGTTGCGGCGTGTCGTCATTCCTACCTCCGCTGAAACTCCGGGCTGGCGAGCCAGAGCGCCAGGCCTTGCTGGCGGCTTTCCGCACGCTCGAGGGCGCGGCGTGTCGGCTCGCCGACAGCCGCGCCATAGCCGTCGACCGCGAGCCGCAGCGGGTCCACCCCGGACCCGACGCGGGACGCCACGATGCCCGCCCATTCGATGCGCTTCCACAGGGCATCGCCTCCCGACCATGCCTGGGCCGTGTCCGGCCAGCCCTGGGGCGACGGCGCGAAGAACGGCCGTTGCCCCATGCCGCGCAGGATGGCGTACAACACCTGCGGTTGCGCGGCGCGCAGGCCGGGCAGAGCGCGCAGGCAGGACACGACATACTCGATCGGCGACTTGAGCTTGGCGAGCGGCTGCCGCCGCGCCTCGGGCACGTTCAGCAGGGCGGTGTAGACCGTCGGCAGATGACCGTCGGAATCGCGGAATGCCCGCGCGACGGCCGCCACGGCGCCGGCTGGCGGCTCGTCGGCGATGAAATGGCGAACGAGCTTGGTGGCGACGTGCTGGGCCGTCGCCGGGTGACTCGCGAGATGGCGCAGCACCGACTCGCCCTGCGCCATGCCGTCCTCGCCGTAGGTGGCGCCGAGCAGCCGTCTCGGCCCCGGCTCGTGCCGGCCTGGATCGAACACGAAGCCGGGGCTCGATTCATCGAGGTCGAACATCGTCGGGCGCACCGCCCAGCCGGTGATCACGCGTGCGAGCTCGGTGACGTCGGCCTGCGTGTAGCCGCCGTTCACGCCGAGCGTATGCAGTTCCAGGATCTCGCGGGCCAGGTTCTCGTTCAGGCCGGTCGGCGACGGAAACGCCGTGCTGCGGCTCGCGCGCAGTCCCTGCGGCCGCCAGCCGGCGCGCACCGAGAGGTGATTGTCCAGGTAGAGGATCATTGCCGGATGGCGGGCCACCGCCAGCAGCATGTCGGCGAAGCGGCCGCCGACATGCGGCCGGATCGCCTCGCGCTCGAAGCTGCCGGTGAGCGCGAAGACCAGCGCCTTCTCCGCCGACACGGTGAAATGATTCGCCCAGAACCAGACGAGGCGCTCGCGGAACGGCAGCGCCGTCGCGGCCGCCGCCGCGAGCCGCGCCGCGACCTCGCGCAGCATGCCCGGGCCGAGCTGCTCGCGGAACGTACCCTCCACGGTGCGCATGCCGTCCATCGCCCCGCCCATCGTGCCGACGCCCGCTTTGCCGAGACTGGCGATCCAGCGCGGATAGGCTTTCAGTGCCTCGCCCGAGGACGGCAACCCGGCGAGTTCCGGTGGAAGCGCCGGCGATGGCCCCTCGACCTGGCGCATGAGCCAACCCCGCGGATCGCCGCCGACGGCGGCGAGCTCGCTCGGCTGGGCGCCGAGGCCAAATCGATTGACGGCGATGACCTGCTCGATGCTCATGGTTCCTTCAACGGCGCTGCACGCCGAATCCTTCGCCGGGACCGGCTAAAATACCAGCGAAGGAAACCGGCCGCTCGACCGTTCAATGCACGATCGACCCGGCAGGCGACTTGAACCCGTTCCGTATCTTGCTGACCCGTTGACGCGATGAGGCCGCCGCCGGACGACAGGCTCGACCACGACCTGATGCGGGCGGTGGGCAGGCGCGATCGCGGCGCGTTCGAGCGCCTGGTCGAGCGCCACTACGGCTGGGCGCTGGGTTTTGCCGACCGGATGCTGGGCGCACGCCACGACGCGGAGGATCTCGTGCAGACGGCCTTCCTGCGGGTCTGGCAGGGCGCGGCGCGCTGGGAACCGGACGCGAGGTTCAGCACCTGGCTGTACCGCGTCCTGTACAACCTGTGCATCGATTAAACGATTCGAGGCGTGCTGCGATGCCTACGGCGCCGAACGGAATCGCTGGCCGCCGCTCGACCGGTCGCTCTACGACAGGTTCGCCGCCACGCCGGAAGGCGCCGCGCGTCTCGCCGACGCCGGCCGGGTCAACGGGTTCCTCGATGCCTTCGCGGCAGCCGCGCCGCAGGCCCGCGGCGCGCG
>JALHMO010000236.1 GCA_022844015.1 Reyranella sp.
CGTCCCGCTCGCTCATGCTCATGAGCGAGCGGGACGCTCGCGGTCCGCAAGAGCATGAAGTGCTCGATCGGCGGCATGTCGTCCTCGCCCACACCCCGCGCGGGTCGGCGCGCTGATGGAGGAACGCGGCGCGCTGCTGCCGGTGCTCGACCGGCTGTTCAATGGGCCGCGCAACTCGCTGCTCACCGTGGCGGCGATTCTCGATGGCCTCGAGAACCGCTCCTATGCCTTCGCCATCGCCGCTCTCAACCTGCCCAACTGCATCCCGACCGGAATTCCCTGGCTGTCCACCATCACGGGCGTGCCCATGCTGCTCCTGGTCGCGCAGTTCTTCATGGGCAGACCTACGCCGTCGCTGCCCGACTTCATCGGCAAGCGCGGCATGGATCGTGGCCGGTTGCAGGATTTTCTGGGTCGCGCGCGACGTCACCTGCGCCGGCTGGAACGCACCATCCATCCGCGCCAGGAAACCTGGGTCTCGGGGACGCCCCGCCGGATGCTGCTGCTCGCCTGGACGGCCAATATCTTCATCCTCGCCCTGCCCATCCCGTTCGACAATCTGTTTCCCGCCTGGGCGATCCTCTTCTTCTGCCTCGCCCTGATCGAAGGCGATGGCGTCATGGCCATCCTGGGCTGGCTGCTCACCCTGGTGACGGCGGCCTGGACGGTGTTCCTGCTGATGCTCGGCCACGCCGCGATCGTGGCTGCGTTCGCGACGCTGGGCGACCTGCTCTTCGACTGACTCCCGACGAGGTCCTTCATGACTGGACGATCCGACACCGTGACGGAACTGCTCGCCAACCTGGAGCGCGGCGAATCGCTGCCTGCACGCTGGTACACCGACCCGGCGATCGCCGAACGCGAGCTCACCCGGATCTTCCGGCAGAGCTGGCTCTATGTCGGGGCGCTGGCCCATCTCGCCAATCCCGGCGACTACATCACCGGTTACGCCGGCGGCGTTCCGGTCGTCGTCGTTCGAGGCGAGGCCGGGCTCGCGGGATTCGTCAATGTCTGCCGCCATCGCCGGCACGAGGTCATGAAGGGCCGGGGCAATGCCCGGATGATGATGTGCGGCTATCATGCCTGGACCTACGACCTCGGCGGCCAGCTGCGGCGCGCACCGCGCTCGGAAGGCGCGCCCGGCTTCCGGCTCGAGGATTTTCCGCTGCTGCCGATCCGGGCCGAGACGCTCGGGCCGCTCGTGTTCGTCAACCTCGACCGGGAGGCGCCGCCGGTGCAGAGCGTCTTCGGGGAGGTCCTCGACATCATCGCCCGGAGCGGCATCGTGCTCGACGATCTCGAGCCGCACAGCCGCGGCGAGGGCAACTCGCCGGCCAACTGGAAGGCGATGCTGGAGAACTATCTCGAATGCTACCACTGCGCCGTCGCCCATCCGGGATTCAGCGCCGCCATCGACGTTCGCCCCGACCAGTACAGGTACGAGACGCACGAGTGGTTCTCGACGCAGATCGGCCCCCTGAAGCAGTCGGCGCTGACCGGCCGGGGCAAGGTGCCGCCTTACGACGTCAGCGGCCCCGTCGGCGAAGCGCAGTATCACTTCCTGTGGCCGAATCTCACGATCAGCATCAACCCGGGTTTCCCGAACCTGTCTGCCGAGCTCTGGGTGCCCGATGGCCCGGTCGTCACCAGAGGATTTTCCGACCGCTTCTTCGGCCGCGGTGCGACGGAGGCGTTCATTCGCTCCATGATCGCCTTCAACAATCAGGTCGCTGCGGAAGACGACCTCCTCACCGACTCGGTGCAACGCGGCCTGGTGGGCGGCCTCCCCGACCGCGGCCGCTTCCTGCCCAATGCCGAGCCGCTGGTCCTCGATTTCCAGCGCAAGATCATCCGGGCGATGGTGGGGGAGGATTGAGACATCGGCCCTCCCCAGCGTCATCGCTGGGGAGGTGTCGCCGTCAAAAGGCTCTTGGCCGCTCCGCGGCCAAAATGCCTGGGCGACGGAGGGGTCGTAGGCCCCAGTCCTGCTGCTCATGACCCCTCCGTCCGCGATTACGCGGACACCTCCCCAGCGAAGCTGGGGAGGTGCATGAGGTCAGTACGAGCGCGGCAGGCCCAGCACGTGCTCGGAGATGAAATTCAGGATCATGTTGGTCGAGATCGGCGCCACCAGGTAGAGGCGCGTCTCGCGGAACTTGCGCTCGATGTCGTACTCCTCGGCGAAACCGAAGCCGCCGTGCGTCTGCACGCACATGTCGGCGGCGGCCCAGGCCGCTTCCGAGCCCAGCATCTTGGCCATGTTGGCCTCGGCGCCGCACGGCAGGCCGGCCTCGTAGAGCGTGGCGGCCTTGCGCACCATCAGGTCGGCCGCCTCGGTCTGGGCGTAGGCGCGCGCGATCGGGAACTGGACGCCCTGGTTCTGGCCGATCGGCCGGCCGAACAGCTTGCGCTGCTTGGCGTAGTCGGTCGCCTTCTCGATGAACCAGCGCGAATCGCCGATGCACTCCGACGCGATCAGCACGCGCTCGGCGTTCATGCCGCCCAGGATGTAGCGGAAGCCCTTGCCTTCCTCGCCGACCAGATTCTCGGCCGGCACCTCCATGTTGTCGAAGAACACCTCGGTGGTGTTGTGGTTCATCATGGTTCGGATCGGCCGGATTGTGAGCCCCTTACCCAGTTCCTCGCGCATGTCGACCACGAAGACGGACAGGCCCTCGGTGCGCTTCTCGACCTGGTCGCGCGGCGTCGTGCGTGCCAGCAGCAGCATCAGGTCGGAGTGCTCGGCCCGGCTGGTCCACACCTTCTGGCCGTTGACGACGTAGGTGCTGTTGTTCTTCTTCACCGCCGTGGTGCGCAACGCCAGCGTGTCGGTGCCGCTGGTCGGCTCGGTGACGCCGAAGGCCTGCAGGCGAAGCTCGCCGCTGGCGATGCGCGGCAGGTAGCGCTGCTTCTGCTCGGCGCTGCCATGTCTCAGCAAGGTGCCCATGATGTACATCTGGGCGTGGCAGGCGGCGCCATTGCAGCCAGCGCGTTGAACTTCCTCCAGCACCGCGGCGGCAGCCGAGATGCCGAGACCGGCGCCGCCATACTCCTCCGGGATCAGGGTAGCCAGCCAGCCGGCGTCGGTGAGCGCTTTCACGAAGGCGGTCGGATAGGCGCGCTCGCGGTCGAGCTCGCGCCAGTAGGCACCGTCGAACTTCAGGCAAAGCTGGCGCACCGCGTCGCGGATCTCGGGATGTGTCGAGGCGTAAGGATTTTCCATGGCGGGCGACCCTAGTCCGCCGCCTCCCCCCATGCAACGCGCGCCAGAGACTCGACGAGTGCACCGTGGACCTCGGCTCCGAAGCCGTCGACCGTGGGCTCGCGGCGCGCGGTGACGCCGTCGACCGCGCCCGCCCGGTCGACGATTGCCCGCGTCACCGCGAGGTCGCGTTCCGCCGTCAGGAATTTGCGAAGGGTGCCGCTCCAGTCCTCTCGCTCGACAGCCAGCGCCGCCAACACGCCGTAGGCACCCCAGTTCGACACGCCGGCAACGACCAGGTGATCGCAGGAGGTCACGCAGGCGATCTGCTCGCCATTCGGGACGCTGCGCGCGATGAGCCCGGCCGGCAGGCGGCCCATGCCGATCTCGTTGCCGCCGTCGCCGACCGCGATCCTCGTCCAATCGCCGCCGACGAACAGATCGTCGAGCGGCGCCGTCCAGGCCGACACGTCGACGCCGCGCATGTTGCGCGGCCGGCCGTCGGCGCCGCGGCCGCAGCGCTCGATGGCGATGGCATGGCTGACGCCCGCCTCCTGCCACGCCCGGGCAACGCGCACGATGCCCGCCGGGTCGACCACGCCGACCTCGTCGACCGCCACGCCGCCGCCGGCCTCGCTGACCGCGACGCGCACGGCCTCGGCGCACGGCGTGTCCACGGCGATACGCACCGGCAGCCCGCAGGACGCCAACCCGCAAGCCAGCAGGGCCGATCCCACCGGCCCGTCGGTTTCCGGCGCCGCCACGCCATCGCGCGGCACGAAAAAGCCCGTGATCAGGCCGATGCTGCGGGCGCCCGCCAGGGACCGCGCGGCATCGCCCAGGCCTCCCGCGCTGGCGGCGATCAGATCGGCCGTCCTGCGGCCGACGTCGCGGCAGACCACGGCTTCCATGGCGGCGATACGCCGGCCGATCTCACTTCTCCTTTGCGACATATACCCCCGTCCAGCCGACCGGCGATTCGTCGAGCAGGCCGTCGATCCTCGCACGCATCAGCTCGTAATATTGCTGCCGCCAGCCCACGGCAGCGGCGGCCGACTTGCACTCCTCTATCATGTCGAGCGCCTCGGCAAAGCCCCCGGCCCTGTAATGCGCGAGGAAGACGGCCTGCCGCTCCACGAGAGCCTGAAAGGCCGGCATCTGCGCCACTGCCGGATCGCCGATCAGCGCGAATGCGCGTAGCGCCTCGGTCTTGCCCTTGACCATGAGGAGGTCGAGCTCGAGCGCGGCATAGTGCGGCACCTGCGCCTTCGTCATCTCCCCGACGATGATGCCAACGCCGTAGGTCTTGCACTGGCCTTCGAGGCGCGACGCCAGGTTCACGTCGTCGCCGAGGCAGGAGTAGGTGAAGCGCTGGGTGGAGCCGAAATTGCCGACCGAGGCGTGCCCCGTGTTGAGGCCGATCCCGATGTTGACCGGAATGTGCTGCCGGCCTTCGGCAACCGCCTCGGCCTGCCATTCTTCGTTGAGCGCGGCGAGCCTGCTCTGCATGGCGAGCGCCGTCTCGCAGGCCCGCGCCGCATGGCCTTCCACCGTCAGGGGGGCGTTCCAGAAGGCCATGATGGCGTCGCCCATGTATTTGTCGATCGTCCCCTTGTGCGACAGGATCAGGTCGGTCATCGGGGTGAGGAAGCGGTTCATGAATCGTGTCAGGCCGTGGGCGTCGAACTGCTCGGAGATGCGAGTGAACCCGCGGACGTCGGTGAACATCACGGTGATCTCGCGTACCTCGCCGCCGAGCTGCAGCAGCTCGGGATGGCGGGCCAGCTGCTCGACCACGTCGGGCGACAGGTAGAGGCCGAAGGCGCCGCGAATCTGGGCCCGCTCGCGCTCGGTTCTCATGAACGACGAGGCCGTCCCGGTGACGTAGATCGCCGCCAGCGTCACCGGCGGATAGATCGGATCGAACAGCAGGCGGTACTCGGAGAAGGCAAGCCAAGGGACCACCAGCCCCAGGCCGATTCCGGCGGCGGCAACCACCGCCATCCGGCCGGCCGTCAGGCGCGGCAACGCCCAGACGAAGAGGACGCCAATGGCCGCCAGGTAGAGAAACTCGGCGCCGTCGGCGAAGTCCGGCCGGCTGAGAAATTCCTGCTCGATCATTTGCTCGGCGAGCTGCGCCTGCACCTCGACGCCCGGCACCGAATCGCTGACCGGCGTGCTGCGCATGTCGCGCAGGCCGATGACGCTGGTGCCGACGAACACGATCTTGCCTTCGAGCTGCTCCGCCGGCACCTCGTCGCGCATGACCGCACGCGCCGAGATGAATCGCTCCTGCCGATGCCCCGTGTCGTACAGGGCAAGCCGGCCTTTCGCGTCGGTCCGGACCTCGATGTCGCCGGTCCGGATGGCAACGATGCCCGTGCGCTCGCCGAACGAGAGCTCGCCGCTCGCGCCCGATGACTTGACCAGATAGGTGCTGGCGCCCTGGGCGACCCGCAGCGCCTCGATCGACAGGCTCGGGAAAAGCCCCTCATGGCCGGCAACGCGGTACAGCATGGGAACGCGGCGGATGACGGCGCTCTCCAGATCCGTGTTGATGCTGCCGTTGCCCTTGGCCGCCGCCTCGAGCAGCGGGATGGTCCGCACCGTGCCTTGCTGGAGGGGGAGGAACTGGGCGGGATCGTCGCCCGCGAAGGCGGTGCCGTGATAGCGGCGGGGCGCCTGGGCCGGCGCCTTCGGATCGAAGCCGAAGCCCAGCACGACGCTCGATTGCGCCATCGCGTCGGCCATGACCTGGTCGTTGTCCTGGATTGCCGCAGCGAGCTTGGCCACGGTCTCGGGATCGGTGTACGCCACCAGATCACGGACCATCCGGCTCATCGACGAGCGGTCGGGCTCGGCAAAGATCACGTCGAAGGCGATCGTCGCGACGCCTTTCTCGGTCAGCTTGTCGATCAGGCGGGCCAGGATCGTGCGCGGCCACGGCCACTGGCCGTACTCGGCGAGCGAGGCCTCGTCGATGTCGATGATGCGCACCGGCGTCGCCGGGTCGTAGACCCTCGGCTCTAGACGTTCGTAGACGTCGAACGCGAAGTCGCGCAGGCGCGACAGCTCGACGGGATCGACGATGCGCAGCGCCAGCGCGCCGATCAGCACCAGCAGGGCAGCCAGGAACGGAATGCGCGCATTGTTGCGACCGAGCAGCCAACCCATGCGCATCCGACGCCCGACCCTCCTGAGATCGTCACTTTACGGAAGGTGGGCTGCCAAGCCAAATAGCCCACCTTGTCGACGACCTCTCCCGCCTCATCGATCGTCGCCGGCATCTACGCGCGGCTGGGCGCCCTTGCGCTGTTCGCGACGCTCGATGCGCTGGTCAAGTGGCTGGGCGATGCCTACGACCCGTTCCAGATGATGCTGTTCCGCAGCGTCGTCGCCCTGGTGCCGCTCTATTTCCTGTATCGCGCCGACGGCGGCATCCGGCTGCTGCGCAGCACCAGGCCCGTGCTGCAAT
>JALHMO010000237.1 GCA_022844015.1 Reyranella sp.
ACCAGCATCGGCAGGTTGACGCCGGCCAGCACCTCGATGCGGGCGCGCTCCATGATGGAGATGGCGAGGTTGGACGGCGTGCCGCCGAACATGTCGGTGAGCACGATCACGCCGTCGCCACTCTCGCAGGCCTGGACGTTCTCCAGGATCTCGGAGCGCCGCTTCTCCATGTCGTCGTCGGGGCCGATGCACACGGCCGCGATTCCCTGCTGCGGTCCGACGACATGCTCCAAGGCCGCTATGAACTCGCGGGCCAGGTTGCCGTGAGTAACCAGTACGATACCGATCATGTCTTGCTCTTACCCTGCGCCACCCGCCTCCCCGGCCGCAGCGGCGTCCCGGTGGGAGAGAGTGACGGAGCGGCCCGCGCCGCGCAACCAGTCTGCCAGCTCCTCGGCGACCGTCACGGAACGGTGCCGTCCCCCTGTGCAGCCGACGGCGATGGTCAAATAGCTCTTGCCTTCTGCGTCGAATCGCGGCAGCAGCGGCCCGATCAGGCCTTTCACGCCGTCGATGAAGGGGCGGTAGGCGGGATCGCCGGCGACGAAGGCGGCGACCGCCGGGTTGCGGCCGGTCAATGGCTTGAGGTCGGGTACATAGTGCGGATTCCTGAGGAAGCGCACGTCGAACACGAGGTCGGACTCGCGCGGCAGGCCGCGCCGGTAGGAGAACGACATCACCGCGAGCCGCGTGCTGGCAGCGCCGAATGCGAAGTGCCCGGCGAGCAGCTGCTTGAAGGCGTGCGGTGACAGCGCCGACGTGTCGATGACCAGATCCGCCGCGTCGCGCACCCCGCCGAGCTGCTTGCGCTCCTCGCTGATCGCGTCGATCAGCGGCCGGTCGGGCGCCAGCGGATGCGGGCGGCGCGATTCGGTGTATCGGCGCTGCAGGATTTCGGTGTCGCAGTCGAGGAAGAGCAGGCGCACCGCGATGTCGGTGCGCTGGTGCAGCTCCTCGACCCGTCGCACCAGCGCGTGCGGATCGAACCCGAAGGTCCGCGTATCGATACCGAAGGCGAGGGGGACGGCGCGCTCGCCGGGATTGCCCGCCGTCGAGCTCATGACGTCGCCCAGCAGCATCAGCGGCACGTTGTCGACCGCGACATAGCCCATGTCGCCCAGCGCGTGCAGGGCCGTGATCCGTCCGGCGCCAGACAGGCCGGTGACCACGACGAACGGGCGCGATGCACTGCGGGATTGGGCGAGAGGGACGACGGAGGGGGCGGGGGCGGTCATTCAATTCTGTCCTCCCCAGCGATGACGCTGGGGAGGAGCACGAATAACTATACCCTCATGGCGACTGCAAGGCGCAACTTTGCGCAGGATGAGGCTTCGAAGGCGGCGAGCTTGATTACCGGCAGCTCGATGCCCAACACGGCTTCGCGGACGGGCTCGGGCAGCCTTTCGATCGCGGCCGGCGGCACCAGGTCGACCAGCAGGATAACCGGCGCCCGCGCCAGCCGCTGGTTGCGCGCGAGGCGGCGGATGCCGAGGCCGCGCACCTCGATCAGGCCGGCGATCGCCTCTGGAGCGCTCGCTACGACGGCGTCGCCGGAGCGGCGGAGGACGGTGCGATCGTCGGCGACCAGGCGGGCGCCGGCCTCGACCAGGCGCAGCGCCAGGTCCGACTTGCCGGCACCCGAGGGGCCGCGCAGCAGCACGCCGCGCCATGTCCGGCCAACGCGCAGGGCGACGCAGGTCGCATGCATGGACCCTGGCACGGACCCCGGGACCGATGCAGCGACCGGCCGGGTCACGCGCGCGAATCGGCCGCTGGCACCTGTATGGTGAAGCGTGCGCCCAGGATGCGGCCGGGCTCGGTGCCGTCGGCCGGCGCCCGGCGGTTGGAGGCCGCGATCGACCCGCCGTAGGTCTCCATGATCTGGCGGCAGATCGACAGGCCGAGGCCGGAATGCTGGCCGAAATGCTCGGTCGGCCGCTCCGAGTAGAAGCGCTCGAAGATCGATTCGAGGTTGTCCTCGGGAATGCCCGGCCCCTCGTCGTCGATGGTGACGATGAACGGCCCGTTGCGCGGCGCGCGCGACAGCTCGACCACGATGCGCGAGCCCGCGGGGCTGAAGGACAAGGCATTGTCGATGACGTTGCGGAACACCTGGCCGTAGCGCCCGTCGTGGCCGTGCGCCAGGAAGGGCGGGTTGGCGGCGAGGCGGAACTCGAGCTCGACGCCGGCCTTCTGCAGCGCCGTGGCGGCGTAGTGGCGCGCCATGTCGGCCAGCAGCAGGTTGAGGTCGAGCGACTTCACGTCGCCGCGCATCAGCTCGGCATCGAGCCGCGAGGCGTCGGAGATGTCGGAGATCAGCCGGTTCAGCCGGTTGATGTCGTCCATCACGATGGCCATCAGCTTGTCGCGCTGCTCGGGCGAGAGCGTGGGACGCAACGCCATCTCGATCGCCGAGCGCAGCGAGGTCAGGGGATTCTTCAGCTCGTGCGCCACGTCGGCCGCGAAGCTCTCGATGGTGTTTAGGCGCTGCCACAACGCCTCGGTCATCGAGCGCAGGGCATCGTTGAGATCGCCGATCTCGTCGCCGCGCTTGCCGAGGTCGGGAATCTCCGGCCGGCTCTCGCGTGCCAGCCGGACCTCGTCGGCGGCGCGCGCCAGCCGCACGATCGGCTGGGTGATGGTGCCGGCGAGATAGAGCGAAAGCAGCACGGTGATGCCGAGCGCGGCGGCGGCGATCACCATCATGTCGTAGCGCACCTCGCGCAGCGAGGCGGCGATGGCGCGGTTGTCGCGCATCAGCAGCAGGGCGCCCAGCACCTGCTTGTAGCGCTGGACCGGCACGGCGGCGCTCAGGATAAGCCGGCCGTCGCCGGATACGCGCACCGCAGAGGCGTTGAAGCCCCTGAGCGCGCTCTGGCCCTCGGGGAAATCGCGCACGGTCGGCAGGGCGCGCTCGACATACTCGGGAAAGCGGTCGGCGCGCGACAGCTGGCGGGCGATCCAGTCGCTCAATCGCTCGCCGATGTCACCCTGCGCGACGGACGGCGCCTGGAGCGGCGGCAGGGGCACGACATGGATGCGGCCACCCTCGCTCAGCAGCGCGGAGTCGCCCAGCAGCTCCCCGGTCTCGCTGAACAGCCGGGCGCGCACGCCGGTCGGGTGGACCATGCGGGCGAGCAGCTGGCGCGCCGCCTCCGCATCGAGACGGTTGACCGTGGTCTCGCCGCCCGCCACGGCGATCTCGGCGATGCCGGCCGCGACCATCTCGCCCTGAACGGCGAGCGAGGCGAGCTCGGCGTCGATCAGCTCCTCCTCGTAGTCGCTGAGATAGACGGCGCCCAGGGTGAGCAATGCCACCGGCACGATGTTGAGCAGCAGGATGCGGCGGGTGAGGGGCGAGTATCGGCGCGTCGCGCTGCGCCGGCGGCGCAGCAGCGACGGTGTCTCGGTCGGGCGCGCCGAGGCCGCGGAGCGGTAGCCGAGGACGGCCGCGATGCGCGCGAGGAACCCCTGCAGGACCGACCAGCGCCGGCCGCGCTCACGCGTCGCGATATCGGTATCCGATGCCATAGAGCGTTTCGATCTGCTCGAACTCGCCGTCGACCTCGCGGAACTTGCGGCGTACCCGCTTGATATGGCTGTCGATGGTGCGGTCGTCGACGTAAATCGTCTCGCCGTAGGCTGCGTCCATCAGCTGGTCGCGGTTCTTGACGTGGCCCGGCCGCTCGGCGAGCGACTTCAGCAGCAGGAACTCGGTGACCGTCAGGTGCACCTCCTTGCCCTTCCAGGTGCACTGGTGGCGGCTCGGGTCGAGCACCAGCTCGCCGCGCACGATGCGCTCGACCTGGCCCTCGCCCTTGGCTGTCCCCGTGTCGGCCCGGCGCAGCACGGCGCGGATGCGCTCGAGCAGCAGGCGCTGGGAGAACGGCTTGCGGATGAAATCGTCGGCGCCCATGCGCAGGCCCAGCACCTCGTCGATCTCCTCGTCCTTGGAGGTGAGGAAGATCACCGGGAAATGCTGGGTCTTGCGGATGCGGTTCAGGAGCTCCATGCCGTCCATGCGCGGCATCTTGATGTCGAAGATGGCAAGATCGGGCGGCGCCTGGTTGAGGCCTTCCAGCGCCGACGCCCCGTCATTGTAGGTTTTCACCTGGAAGCCCTCGGTTTCGAGGAGCATCGACACTGAGGTCAGGATGTTGCGGTCGTCGTCGACGAGGGCGATGTTCTTGCGCACGGCTTTGCTTCTCCTGACGGGGCGGACGGTGGCATAATCGTAACACAGACCGGGGCGTTGCCGCCGCTGCCCCAATCTGCCATCCCTATGGACGAAATACGGCGTTTTTGACCAGAAATCATGACGAATGACATGGCACGTGCCGCGCGCGACCTGGTGCGCGGGCTGGATCGGGCTGCATTGGCCAGCCTTTTGCCGGCGAACGGGAGCGAAGAAGGGGCGGCCTGGCCTTACGCCTCGCTGGTCCTGGTGGCGGTCGATCACGACCTGTCGCCGATCCTTCTTTTGAGCGACCTCGCCGAGCACAGCAAGGCGATCCTCGGCGACGCGCGCGTATCGCTGTTGTTCGACGGCACGCACGGGCTCGACCAGCCGCTCACCGGGCCGCGCGTCACCCTGGTTGGCCGGGCCGGCCGGACGAACGACGAGGGGCTGCGCCGCCGCTTCCTGGCGCGTCACCCCGACGCCGAGATGTATGCCGGCTTCAAGGATTTTGCCTTCTATCGGGTGGCGGTGGAGCGCGCCCACCTGGTCGCGGGTTTTGGCAGGATCCGCTGGCTCTCCGCCGGCGAGCTGCTGGGGGAGGCCGCGGCCGACGGCCTCGCCGCGGCCGAGCCGGGCATCGTCGCGCACATGAACGAGGACCATGCCGACGCCGTGCAGCTTTATGCCGGAAGGCTGCTCGGCCGCGCCGGCGATGCCTGGCGGATGACCGGCATCGACGCCGAGGGCATCGACCTCAGGTGCGGCGGCGCGGTCGCCCGCCTGGCCTTCGATGCGCCGCTCACCGCCGCCGCCGAGGCCCGTTCGGTCCTCGTCGACCTCGTGAAACGCGCCCGGGCGGCATGATGCGATGTCACATAAATTCCACGGGATTCCGCGACGCGGCATGCCATTCGTCAATGGCGAAATCAGGCTCTTGCCCGTAGCGTTCCGAGTGTCGCATAGCCCTTGCGCCCTACAGCCAGGAGAAGCGCAGTGAAACAGACGGGCTTCGTCGTCCCCAAGTTCGGAATCGAATCGCTCGGTTTGAAGAACCACGGCGCGGTCCATTGGAACCTCTCGGTGCCGGCCCTCTACGAGGAGGCGATCCGGCGCGGCGAAGGATGCGTGGCGGATGGCGGCGCGCTGGTGGTGCGCACCGGCATCCACACCGGCCGCTCGCCCAACGACAAGGTGTTCGTCGAGGACGCCGGGAGCCGCGATCGCATCGACTGGGGCAAGACCAACAAGCCGATCTCGCCCGAGCGCTATCGCGCGCTCTACAGCCGCATGACCGCCTATGCCCAGCGCCGCGACCTGTTCGTGCGCGACTGCTGGGCGGGCGCCGATCCGGCGCATCGCATCGGCGTGCGCGTCGTCACCGAGACGGCGTGGCACAATCTTTTTGCGCGCAACATGTTCCTGAGGCCGAAGGCGGACGAGCTCGAAGGCTTCCAGCCCGACTTCACCATCCTGAACCTGCCCGGCTTCCAGGCCGATCCCAAGCTCGACGGCACGGTTTCGGACTGCGCCATCCTGGTCAACTTCACCGATCGCGTGGTGGCGATCTGCGGCACCTGGTACGCCGGCGAGATAAAGAAGTCGGTGTTCACCATCCTGAACTACCTGCTGCCCGACCGGAACGTGCTGCCCATGCACGCCTCGGCCAATGTCGGGCCGAAGGGCGACGTCGCGATCTTCTTCGGCCTGTCGGGCACCGGCAAGACGACGCTGTCGGCCGATCCGTCGCGCACCCTGCTGGGCGACGACGAGCATGGCTGGGCCGAGCAGAGCCTCTTCAACTTCGAAGGCGGCTGCTATGCCAAGGTCATCAAGCTGAGCCGCGAGGCCGAGCCGGAGATCTACGCGACCACCGAGCGTTTCGGCACGGTGCTGGAGAACGTGGTGATGGACCCGGCGACCGGCGGGCTCGACCTCGACGACGGCCGGCACACCGAGAACACGCGGGCCTGCTATCCGCTCGACTTCATCCCCAACGCCTCGCCGACCGGCATCGCCGGCACGCCGGAGAACATCGTCATGCTGACGGCAGATGCGTTCGGCGTGCTGCCGCCGATCTCGCAGCTGACGCCCGAGCAGGCGATGTATCATTTCCTGTCGGGCTACACGGCGCGCGTCGCCGGCACGGAGAAGGGCGTGACCGAGCCGCAGGCCACCTTCTCGACCTGCTTCGGCGCGCCGTTCATGCCGCGCCATCCGACGGTGTATGCCAGGATGCTCGGCGAGAAGATGGCGCGCCAGCACGTCAAATGCTGGCTGGTCAACACCGGCTGGTCGGGCGGCGGCTTCGGCATCGGCCAGCGCATGGCAATCCGCCACACGCGGGCGATG
>JALHMO010000238.1 GCA_022844015.1 Reyranella sp.
GTCCCGCTCGCTCATGAGCATGAGCGAGCGGGACGCTCGCGGTCCGGAAGAACCATGACATGAACCATGACCCTGTCGCCGTGAGGCGCTTCGGCTTCGCTCAGCGCAGGCGGCGACACCTCCCCACGCGCAGCGTGGGGAGGCGAAAGAAAGAAAAACCCCCGCCTTGCGGCGGGGGTGGCAGGTAGCCCGCGGTTCTTGTGTGCGGGCGATATCGATTTCCTGAAGATCAGTGCAGGCGGCGCGGCAGCTCGGCGATGGCGTCGTCGATGTGCCTGGCCGTGCCCGGCGAGCCGACCTGCTCGCGCAGGAGCGCGCGCGTCGCCGACAGGGCGACGTCGACGGCGGTGTTGCGCACCTGCTTGGTGGCGGCGGCCTCCGACTGGGCGATCCGGTCGAGCGCCTGCTGCTCGCGCAGCGCCACCGCCGATTGGAGGTTGGCGGCCGCGCGGGCCTGCATGCGCTCGGCCTCTTCCTTGGCCTGCTGCAGGATGGCGGCGCCTTCGCTGGCGGCCTGGGACAGCGTGCGCTCGGCGTCGGCCTTGGCCTTCAACGCCTCGGCGCGCAGCCGCTCGGCATCGGAGAGCGCCCTGGCGATCGCCCCCGCGCGCTTGTCGAGCAGCTCGGAGATGCGCACCCACAGGACCTTGCCGGCCAGCGCGAAGAAGATGACGAAGGCGACCGCGACCCAGAAGCCGGGATCGGAGAACAGGCCGCCATGGCCTGCGTTGGGGTCGGCCGCCCAGGCGGTGCCGATCATCGGGCGGCTCCCTTGATCGCTGCGGCGATCTTGCCGGTCAGCGCGTTCTGGTCGGCCTCCTGGCCGGACAGCTTGCTGTAGACGTCCTGGCCGATGTCGCGAGCCATCTGCTCCAGGCCGGCCATGACGTCGTCGCGCTGCCGGGCGATGCGCTGCTCGGCCTCGTCGATCTGGCGGGTCAGCCGCTCGCTGAGCTCCTGCAGGCGCTTGGCGGCCGCATTGCTGTCGCCCTCGCCGCGCTCGCGCATCAGACGGCGGGCGTCCTCGCGCGAGTCGGCCAGACGCTTCTCGTAGGCGGCGACCAGGGCGCGCGTGTCCTCGTTGGCCTTCTCGGCCGCGTCGAGGTCGCCCTGGATCTTGGCCTGCCGGCGCTCCAGCGTGTCGGAGATCGCCGGAACGGCCAACCGCGACATCACCAGGTACAAGGTGACGAAGGCGATCGCCAGCCACACGAGCTGCGGCGCGAAGAGATGGTAGTCGAGCTGCGGCATGCCGCCCTGCGCCGCGGCGGCCGTGCCGACGGCAAAGGCGGCCAGGCCGATCGCCAGCGCACCGAAGACCGATTTACGCATCATCGCTGTTCCCAGTCCGGAGGGCCGGACTAGAACACGAACAGGATCATGAAGGCGATGACCAGCGCGAACAGCGCGACGGCCTCGGTGAGCGCGAAGCCCAGCAGCACGTTGCCGAACACGCGGGGAGCGGCTTCCGGGTTGCGCAGGGCGCCCGCCACGAAGCTGCCGAAGATGTTGCCGATACCGACGCCGACGCCGGCGAGGGCGATGGTGGCGAGGCCGGCGCCGATGAGCTTGGCTGCAGAAGCGTCCATTTGAATGTTCCTTTCGGTCAGTGATTGTCAGTGATGGAGATGAACGGCGTCGTTGAGATAGAGGCAGGTCAGGATGGCGAACACGTAGGCCTGCAGGAACGCGATGAGCAGCTCCAGGCCGGTGAACACGACGATGAAGGCGAGCGGCGCCCAGCCACCGAGAATGCCCATCATGACGACGAAGCCGCCGAACACCTTCAGCATGGTGTGGCCCGCCAGCATGTTGGCGAACAGCCGGATCGACAGGCTGAAGGGGCGGATGAAATAGGAGATGATCTCGATCGGCACCAGCAGCAGCAACAGCACGAACGGCACGCCCTTCGGCACGAAGAGCGACAGGAAATGCAGGCCGTGCCGGGCGAAGCCGATGATGGTCACGCCGACGAACACGAAGGCCGCCATGGCGAAGGTGACGACGATATGGCTGGTCGGCGTGAACGAGTAGGGCACCATGCCCAGCACGTTGCAGAACAGGATGAAGATGAAGAGCGTCAGGATGAACGGGAAGTACTTCTTGCCACCGTCACCGACATTGTCGCGCACCATGCCGGCGATGAACTCGTAGCCAACCTCGGCGACCGACTGCAGGCGGCCCGGCACCAGCGCCCGCTGGCGCATGCCCCACACGAACACCGCCGTCGCCAGAATCACGGCGATGATCATCCAGGTCGCTGAATTCGTGAACGAGGCATCGATGCCGAAGAGGTTCAAGTGGAGCAGTTTCTTGATCTCGAACTGCTCCATCGGGCTGTGCATTTAGATCCCCACTTCCATCTACGCCTACACGCCGCTTCAGGGCAGTCGCGGGCCTCCGCCGTTGCCCCCGGCTGCGTCCTTCGAGTACTGCCGGATGGCGCGCCAGGCATTGTTGACGCCGGCGGCGAAGCCCACCACGAGACCCGTCACCAGCGCGTACGGCGCCCAACCCAACCAGCGGTCGAGCCAATAGCCGAGGAAGCCCCCGACCAAAAGGCCCGCGATCATATCGACCATCACACGATAGGCAACGCCAGTCTGCCGGTGCGACATTCCGCTGCTCTGCCGCGGCTTCTCGACCGTACCCCGCGCCGCCTTCAGCCGCCGGTCGATGTCCTCGACCCGCCGCCGATCGCCGTCGGGATCGGGTTCCCGGCCAGCGTCTCGCGCCGGCTCTCTATTGGGTGGGGTAGGCTCTGTCAAGAAACCGATTTCCTTTATGTGGCAGGTAATTAGCGGGTCAACGTCGCCCTCCCCAGCGAAGCTGGGGAGGTGTCGCCGTCTGAAGGCTTTTGGCCGCTCTGCGGCCAAAATGCCCAGGCGACGGAGGGGTCATGAGCCATGGGAGAGGGTTGAGCCTGAGGCTCATGACCCCGTCGCGTATGACGCGACACCTCCCCGGCGGAGCCGGGGAGGTGCATGAACAGCCTACCCCTTCAGCACCGTGAATGTCGCATCGCCATCGCGTTCGACCTGCGGGACGAGGTCGACCTCCCAGTCGAGGTATTGTCGCATGGCGGCCTCGACATTCTCCTGGTTGTCGTAGGGCCGGTACCAGACGTCGGTCGGCGGATCCGCCATCCTGGCGTGGCCGGTCTCGATCGGCAGGCCGGCGTTGCGCCACGCCTTCATGCCGCCGTCGAGGATCGCTACCGGCAGGCCGCCGGCGACCGCCTCGACCTCCGAGGCGGCGAAGGCTGCGAACTCGCCGTCGGGCGAGACGAGGACGATCCGCGTCACGCCCGGCTGCCTCGCCAGCATGGCGGGCACGGTCCGGCCCAGATTGGCGCGCACGGCGAACCAGGCGCCGGGGACGTGGCCGTCGCGGTAGCGCAGGCTGGTGTCGAGGTCGATCACCAGGGTCGAGGCCAGCGCCCCGTTCAGCGCCGCCGCGGACACGGTGGCGGGCGTCGGTAGCCTGAAGCCCGCCGGGAAGCGCGGCTCGGGCTCGGTCGTGAGCTCGCCGGCCGCCGGCTCGTGCTCGAGGATGTAGGTCTCGGCCCAGCCCATCTGCAGCAGCCAGTGCGCCGTCAACGTCGCGCGCACGCCGTCATTGTCGTGCAGCACGATGGTGGCGTTGCGTGCGCCGACGTACTGGTCGGTCGCCTGCACGAGCTGGCCGCCGGCGGCATGGCGGAAGCCTTTCAGGTGACCCTGGGCGTATTCTGCCGGGTCGCGGACGTCGAGCCGATGGAGCGGGCCGCTGCGCGCCCCGAGCTTCGCCAGGCCCGCCCTGTCGATCTTCCTGATCTTCATGCGCTCGGCCAGCGACGCGGCGGCGCCCCGGGCGAACTTCGCGGCCTCCGGCCCCTGCGGGCCGAAGCTCCTGGTTTCGCCGCGCGCCACCTGCAGGCCGGCGAGGTGCCAGCCCATGGTGCCGTTCTTGAGCGCGATCACCTTGTTGGGCAGGCCGGCGTTGATCAGCGACTGCGCGCCGATGATCGAGCGCGTGCGGCCGGCGCAGTTCACCACCACCAGAGTCTCGGGGTTGGGCGCCAGGTCCTTGACGCGATAGACCAGCTCGGCGCCGGGGCAGTCGATGCCGCCCGGGATCGACATGGTGTTGAACTCCGGCATCGGCCGCGAATCGAGGATCACCAGGTCGGTCTTCGCATCGACCAGCTTCTGCAGGTCGGCGGCATCGATGCGCGGCGTGTCGTTCTCGTGCTCGACCACCTCGCCGAACGCCTTGCTGGGCACGTTGACGCCGGTGAAGACCTCGTAGCCCGCGTCGCGCCAGGCCTTGAGCCCACCCTTCATCACCGCGATGTCGGTGTAGCCCATCTGCGACAGCTTCGCGGCGGCGCGGTTGGCGCGGCCGGCCCATTGCGGATCGACGCTGTCCTCGCCGCCGTCCATCAGCACGATGCGCGTGCCCGGATCGGGCAGCAGCGCGAGCGCGCGCGGCTCGAGGCGCGACAGCGGCAAGGGCGTCGCGAACAGCGGATGGCCCTCCTGCGAGAACTGGCCCTCCTCGCGCACGTCGAAGAAGGCGAAGACCTCGCCCGACTTGAGCATCGCCTTGACCTGCTGCGCCGTCACCAGCGGCGTCAGGATCTTGGCCTTGGCCATGAATCGCCTGGCCGTGCCGCTCGCCATGTCGACCGAGACGCGGTCGGGCAGGTGCTCGAGGCTCAGCCCGTAGAAATGCAGGTGCAGCGCGTCGCCGGTCCCGGCCGGCGTCTCGATGTGATGGAAATCGTCGGGCAGGTAGCTGATGACGTCGCCGCGCCTGAGAGTCTTCTCCTTGGCCGGCGCCTCGCGCAGCTCGACCACGCCCTCCTCGGCGCCATTGTCGAGGCGCTCGTAGACGACGTTGCGCTCGGCGCCGTGCACGCCGGCGATGATCGCCCAGGTCGTATGGTTGTGCGGCGGCACCTTCTTGCCGGCGCCGCCCGCCGAGGCATAGAGCGCGAAGCGATGGTCGGGGTCCTCGCTCAGGCGATAGATGCCGCCATCGGGCCCAAGCGGGAACTCGGCCTGAGGGAACAGCTCGGCGCGCGACGCCAGCGCGGCCAGAAGGCCGCCGATCTTGTCCAGGGTGGCGTAACTCACGCCCTCCGTCTCGATCTTGCGCGCTCGATCGACCAGCTGCCGCACCGCCGCGGCGCGCTCCTGCTGCAGGTTCATTGGTTCCTCCGTTCGCCCCCTGGACACGTGAATCCAATGATCCAGCGCTTGTCGTTCGACGGCAAGTCGAACTACGGTGAAGCATGAAGCATATCGTTCCGGCCGTCCTGCTGGGAGCGGCGACGTTGATGGCTGCCTCGGCCCTGATATGGCCTGCGGGTGCGCAGACCTCGACAAAGCCGCCTTCCAAGCCCGCCGCCGCCGCCAAGCCGGCGGCCGCAACGAGTTCCGCCCGACCTGGGGCAGCCCGCCCTGCGGCTCAGGGGCGCGCCCATCCCACGATCGCTCCGCGTCGCCCGGTGTTCGTGCCGCCGCCACCGGTGATCGAGCTCGACGAGGTCGCCGTCGTCGCCGACCTGCCGACCGTGCTCGATGCCGACTCGCGCGAGCGCTACCGCCGCATCTTCCAGGCGCAGGCCGCCGGGCAGTACGGCCAGGCCGACGCCGAGATCGCCGGCCTCAAGGACAAGGTGCTGATGGGTTATGTCGGCGCCCAACGCCTGCTCGGCCAGGGCTACGCCGCGACCTACGAGGAGTGCGCGGCCTGGCTCCAGCAGTACAACGACCATCCCGATGCACCGGCCGTCTACAAGCTCGCCCTGGCGCGCGGCCGCGGCGCCGGGGACCTGACGCCGTCGAGCTTCGTCGTCCAGCCGACGCTCTCGCCGACCTTCGCCGCGGCGCGCACCGTGAACGGCTCCGACGGCGGCCGCGCCGCCGAGCTGCGTGGCCGGCTGCAGCACATGGTCGACAGCGGCGGCTTCAATGCGGGCTTCGCCCTGCTCGACCAGAGATCGACGGCCGACGCGCTGGGACCGCAGGAGGTCGAGCTGTGGCGCGGCCGAATCCGCACCCGCGCGCTCGAGGCCGATCCCCAGCGCGGGCTGCAGGTGCCGATCGACTACGCCATGCCGCCCAATGCCAACTGGACGGCCGGCCTGTCGGGCTTCGTCCGCGGCGACATGAGCGAGGCGGTTCGCCGCTTCGAGGCGGTGGCCGATGCGGCGCCCGACCAGGCCTCGTCGTGGACGCTCGCTGCCGGCTCGTTCTGGGCGGCGCGCGCCAACCTGCTCGCCGGCAACCCGCAGAAGTTCGCGCCCTATCTCCGGCGCGCGGCCCTGCATCGCACGACGTTCCACGGGCTGGTCGCGGCCAAGACGCTCGGCATGCGCATCGAGCCCGACTGGAACGTGCCGCCGCTCGACCGCCGCAAGGCCGACATGCTGGTAAACGACCGCGCCGGCCGGCGCGCCATGGCGCTGATGC
>JALHMO010000239.1 GCA_022844015.1 Reyranella sp.
ATTTTCTCAGCATCGTGGTGCGCGCCAGCGAAGCTGGGGAGGATGCGAATCCCTACGGCTTCCAGCGCAGGAAGTTGGTGATCAGTCGTAACCCGGTCGCCTGGCTCTTCTCGGGGTGGAACTGGGTGCCGGCGACATTGTCGCGGCCGACCATGGCGGTGATCGGCCCGCCATAGTCGGTCAGCGCCAGGACGGTCTCCGGCTTGCGTGCCTCGAGCTGGAAGGAATGGACGAAATAGGCGTGGTCCCCGGGAGCGATGCCCTCGAGCAGCGCATGCGGCGCCAGCGACGACAGCTCGTTCCAGCCCATGTGCGGGATCTTCAGGACCGTGCTGCCCGAGCCGCGCCTGGGATCGATGCGCACCACGTCGCCGTCGATCCAGTCGAGCCCGGCATGCACGCCATACTCGACGCCGCGCGTGGCCATGAGCTGCATGCCGACGCAGATGCCGAGGAACGGCTTGCCGCGCTCGATGACCTCGCGCTGCAGGGTGTCGACCATTCCCGGCACGCCATAGAGGCCGGCGCGGCAGTCGGCGAAGGCGCCGACGCCGGGCAGCACGATGCGATCGGCGGCGGCGACGTCGTGCGGGTCGGCGGTCACCAGCACGCGGTCGTCGAGGCCGCTCTCACGGGCGGCCCGTTCGAAGGCCTTGGCGGCCGACCGCAAGTTGCCGGAGCCGTAATCGACGATGGCGACAGTCATGGAAGCCCTGGAGCGCGCGCGGGGTGGTTGTTGCAAGAGGCAGATTCCGTTCGGCTGTTCCAGCCAGGCGGAATCTGCTTTAGGCGAGTGCGTTGCGTCAGAGCACGCCCTTGGTGCTGGGCACCGCCGAGGCCTGCCGCGGATCGATCTCGACCGCGGCGCGCAGCGCCCGCGCGAGACCCTTGAAGCAGCTCTCGACGATATGGTGGTTGTTCTCGCCGTAATGGTTCCAGACATGCAGGGTGAGCCCGCCCAGCTGGGCGAAGGCCTGGAACCACTCCTTGAACAGCTCGGTGTCCATGGTGCCGAGCTTGGGCTTGCTGAACGTCACCTTCCAGACGAGGTACGGCCGGTTGGAGGCATCGAGCGCCACCTCGGTCAGCGTCTCGTCCATCGGGATGTGGGCGGCGCCGTAGCGGCGGATGCCGGCGCGGTCGCCCAGCGCCTTGGCGAGGCACTCGCCGAGCACGATGCCGCTGTCCTCCGTCGTATGGTGATAGTCGATATGCAGGTCGCCCTCGGCGCGCAGCGTGATGTCGATCAGGCTGTGGCGGCTCAGCTGCTCCAGCATGTGATCGAGGAAGCCGATGCCGGTCTCGATGTCGTACTTGCCGGTGCCGTCGAGATTGATGGCGGCGGCAATGCGCGTCTCCTTGGTGGCGCGCGCGACGAACGCCCGCCGCCCGCCCTGTCCGGGGGTGACGAGACTCTCGGTCGCGGCCTGGGGCGGCGCCTTTTTCCTGGCCGGGCGGGCCATTCCTGCGTGTCCTTTCGCCTTGGGCGGTGGGTGGGCCGGTCCGTTCATACAGGAAGGCGCGCCGCGCGGTCGAGCGCGAGACGCGTCAGAATGACGCCCAGCAGCACCACCAGCCCGCCGAGCACGCGGGCCGGCGTCAGGGGATCGCCGAAAAAGGCGGCCGACAGGCCGACGCCGGCGATCGGGATCAGGTACATGTAGACCATGACCCGGCTGACCCCGAGCCGCTCGAGCCCGATGGTCAGGCCGAGAAAGGCGACGCCGACCGGAAAGATCGCCGTGTAGAGCCAGTAGCCCAGAAGCCGGTCGTCGAGCCGGGCGAACTCGCCCGGCGAATCGAACAGCAGGGCGATCGGCATCAGGAGCAGCGAGCCGAGCAGGGTCGTCCAGGCCATCACCGGCAGTGCCCCAAGCCGGAGATTGTAGGGCGCGCCGCGCTCGACATAGAGCGCCCAGGCGAACGCAGCGAGCAGCCACAGCCCGACGCCGTCGAGGCTGCCCGGCGACAGGGTCCAGGCGACGAGCGAGTTGTTGACCACCACGACCACACCGGCGAAGGCGGTCGCGATGCCGGCCCAGCCCAGGGTGGGTAGCCGGCGGCCGCCGAACCACGCCAGGATGGCCGAGAAGGCTGTCGTCGTGGTCATCACGATCGAACCGACGGACGGCGGCGTGCGGGCCATCGCCAGGCCCCAGCAGGCCTGGAACAGCCCGACGCCGACCAGCGACAGCACGATCATCGGCACCCAGTCGCGCCGCGGCAGGGCGAGCGGCCGGCGCATCAGCGCCACGACGGCGAGCAGGAACAGGCCGGCCACGAGGTAGCGCGACGCGCTATAGAGCAGCGGGCTCATGACGGCGAGCACGTCCTTGGCGAAGGGATAGCTCGAGCCCAGCAGCATGGTCGTGGCGACCATCACGGCGTCGCCGGTGAAGCGGGAGGGCTTGGCGGACAAGGAGCGATCTTACCTCCTCCCCAGCTCCGCTGGGGAGGTGCCCCCGTAATCGGGGGCGGAGGGGTCATTTCACGAGTCCTCTCCGCCCGCGTAGCGGGGGGAGAGGAAGGGGCCCCGCGCGAAGCGTGGGGGAGGAGAGGTGGGTGGTTGCGACACCATCGATGCCGGGATGGAGATTGATCACCTCGCGGGCACAGACCCTTTGACCCACCTCTCCTAGCCTCTCCCCCCGCTACGCGGGCGGAGAGGGACATGAGTTGAGCCCTCTCCTCCCAAGCGAAGCTGGGGAGGAGAGCGATGAGCGGCTCACCCCTCGCGCGGTGCCGTCGATGCCTTCTGCGCGCCCCAGAAGCCGAACAGGGCGCCGGCGACGCGGCGGATCTGGATCTCCTCCGAGCCCTCGGTGATGCGGTAGCGCCGGTGGTGGCGGTAGATGTGCTCGAACGGCGTGTGGCGCGAGTAGCCGATGCCGCCATGGACCTGGATGGCGCGGTCGGCGGCCTCGCAGACCAGGCGATTGGCGCGATAGTTCGACATTGCCACCCATTCGCTGACCTGCATGTGATGCTGGCGGTCGAGATTCCAGGCCGTCTTGCGCACCAGGCCGCGCGTCATCTCGGCCTCCGTATGGAGCTCGGCGAGCGGGAACTGGATCGCCTGGTTGGAGGCCAGCGCCTTGCCGAACACCTTGCGGTTCTTGGCGTAGGCGACCGACATGTCGATGCAGTACTGCGCTGCGCCCAGGCTCGAGGCGGCCTGGCGGATGCGGTTCTCGTGCACGAAGGTCTGCGCGACGTCGAGGCCGCGGCCTTCCTCGCCCAGCATCGACGAGGCCGGCACCGTGACGTTGGTGAGCGACACCTCGGCATGGTCGGACGGCATGTTGAAGGTCCACCACATGTGCTCGACCTTGAAGCCGGGCGATTTGACCGGCGTCAGGAAGGCCGAGATGCCGCGCGCGTCGCCGGCCTTGCCCGAGGTGCGGGCGAACACCAGGTCGACCGTGGCGGTGTGCATGCCGGTGTTGAACCGCTTCATGCCGTTGATCACCCAGTCGCCGCCCTGCTTGGCGGCGGTGGTCTCCATGAAGGTGGCGTCGGAGCCGTGGTTGGGTTCGGTCAGGCCGAAGGCAATGCGCTCCTTGCCGGTGAGCATGCCTTCGAGATAGCGCTCCTTCTGCTCCTTGGTGCCGAAGCGGTGCAACAGCAGCGCCACCGGGAAGTTTCCGACGATCGAGCTCTCGTTCTGCAGGTCGTTGTGCAGGCCGAGCCCCTTATGGGCAAGATGCTCGCGGATGATCGCCATGGCGAGGTTGGAGCCTTCCTTGCCGCCCAGCTCTTTCGGCAGGGCGAAGCGCAGATGGCCCGCCTTGTCGGCGCGGCGGCGCATCTCGGCCAGCAGCGCCTCCCATTCGTGGCGCGGCTGGCCGTCATTGTCCCAGTCGGTGCGGGCGTGCTCGCGGCGATGGTCGAAAAACCGGATGTTGTCGTTCTCGCGCTCGAGCGGCCGGATCTCGCGCTCGATGAATTCGTCGAGCTCGCGCAGGTAGGCCGCGATGTCGGCGGGAATGTCGAAATCCATGGGCTGCTTCCTCCGGTGAACGAGCGTTCACCGGCATCTTAGGCGGCCGGCAGGTCGACGCGGAAGCGGCTGCCGCCACTGTCTGCCGCCAAGCAAACGGCATTGCCGCCGTGGCGGCGGGCGATGTCGAGGACCAGCGCCAGGCCGAGGCCGCCGCCGCGGCCGCTCTCCCGGCTGCCGGCGGGACGATAGAACGGCTCGAAGATGCGCTGTCTTTCCGCTTCGGGAACGCCGGGCCCGCGGTCGGCGACCTCGAGGACGGCACGCTCACCCTGGCATTCCACCGACAGATCGATCGGGCCGGCGCCACCGTGACGCCGCGCATTCTCGATCAGGTTGCGGATCAGCCGGCGCAGCAGCAGGCGGTCGCCCGACACCGTGATCGGCGTGCCGGTCGCCTCGAGGTCGTAGCGTGCGGCTTCCTCGGCCACGAGAGCCAGCAGGTCGACCGGCTCGCGCTGCTCCAGGACGGGCAGCGCCTCCAGCCGGCTGGCCAGCAGGATCTGCTCGATCAGCTGATCGAGCTCGTCGACGTCCTGCTTCAGCGATTGGCGGGTCTTCGGGTCGGCGCCGTCGCCCAGCAGCGAGGCGGCGACGGCGATGCGGGCGAGCGGGGTGCGCAGCTCGTGGCTGCAGTTGGCGAGCAGCAGGCGATGGGCCGCCACCAGCTCCTCGATGCGCTGCGCCGAGCGGTTGAAGCTGGCGGCCAGCGCCGCCACCTCGTCGCGGCCCTCGACCTTGACCCGCGCGCCGAGATCGCTGCCGAAGCGATCGACGCCGGCCTGCAGCCGCTCGAGCCGGCGCCCGAGCCCGCGGACCACCGGATAGGCGCCGACGGCGATGGCGAGCGCGACCAGGGCGAGGAAGGCGGTGACCCAGAAGATCGGGTTGGGCCGCTCGCGGACCTGGCGGGCGACGAGCCACCGCCCATCCGGGAGGTGCAGGGTGAAGTTCGGCCCGCCCGGACCGCGCCGCCAGCCGGTGCGGGCGCGCCCGGCATCGAAGCGCGGCGGCGGGCGGCCGGCCATGGCGATCATGTCGCCGTTCTGCCGATAGAGGGCGAGATCGAACCGGAGCTTGCGGTGCAGCGCCTCGAGGGCCTTGTGCTGCTCGGTGAGCGGCGCGTCCGCGTCGGGCAGCAGCGCGCCCGTCAGCTCGGCGGCGACGTCAAGATACTGCGGCGTGCGCGCATCGTCCTCGGCGAGCCGCCACAGCACCGCCGCCGCGCCCACGAACACCGCCAGCACCACCAGGATGGTCACGTAGAATTGCAGGTAGAGGCGGTGCATGGGTTGCGCCGCTTCAATTCTCGTCATCCTGAGCGCAGCGAAGGATCTCGGGCCGCTTGCAAACGGCGATGAGATCCTTCGCTGCGCTCAGGATGACAGAAATGCTCACCGGTCCTGGTCCCGGGCGAAGACGTAGCCGGCGCCGCGCACCGTCAGGATGCGGCGTGGCTTCTTGGGGTCGTCCTCGATGGCGGCGCGGATGCGCGAGACGTGGACGTCGACGGAGCGATCGAAGGCCTCGAGCTTCTCGCCTTTCAACAGGTCCATCAGGGCATCGCGCGACAGCACGCGGCCGGCGCGTTCGGCGAGCGCCAGCAGGAGCGCGAACTGATAGGAGGTGATGGGGCGCTCCTCGCCGTCGACCCGTACCAGGCGTGCCCCCTTGTCGACCTCGAGGCGGCCGAAGCGCAGCGTGTCGGATCTCGCCACGCTGCCCTTGCGGCGCAGGATGGCGCGCAGGCGGGCCTGCAGCTCGCGCGGCTCGAACGGCTTGGCGAGATAGTCGTCGGCGCCGATCTCGAGCCCGACGACGCGGTCCATCGGCTCGCCGCGCGCCGTCAGCATCAGGATCGGCACGTCGGTCGTGCCGCGCAGCCGGCGGCACAGGTCGAGGCCGTCGGCGTCGGGCAGCATGAGATCGAGGATGACGGCGTCGAACGCCTCGCGCTTGAGCAGCGCCTCGCCCGACTGGGCGGTGCCGGCGACGGTGACGCGAAAGCCCGCCCCGCCGAGATAGTCGGAGACCATTCCGGCGAGGCGGCTGTCGTCATCGATCATCAGGATGCGCTCGGCCATGGGTGCAGTATCGGGCCGAGCCAGCCCGGATGTCATCCGCGCTTGCCGAAGCGCTCGCCCCAGCTCTTGAAGAAGGCCTGGCGCTGCGAGGCAT
>JALHMO010000240.1 GCA_022844015.1 Reyranella sp.
GGTGGCGGAGTAAACTCCGCCACCAGTGGCGCGCTCCCAGCCATGAGCTTCCCTCTCGCAGCGCCACCATTTTCTCAGCATCGTGGTGCGCGCCGGCGGGCTGGGGGTCTCCCCAGCGAAGCTGGGGAGGAGAATGAGAAGCGCCGCGCTTCGCTCGATACGCGGGCCGAGGTGGTTGACCGAAGCACGATTGTCGTCACGAGTCGCGGATGGACGCGGCATGTTTCTTGCTGTTTGATCGGCGATCATGGCTGACCTGAATACGTTGACCGCGACCGAGATCGCGCATCGGATCGATGCGGGCGCGGTGACCGCGGAGGCGATCGTGCGCGCCCACCTCGAGCGCATCGACCAGCGCGACGCCGAGGTGCTCGCGTGGTCGCATCTGGCGCGCGAGGCTGCACTCGAACGCGCCAGGGTGCTCGATCGCGGACCACGCCAGGGGCTGCTGCACGGCATCCCGATGGGCGTGAAGGACATCATCGATACCTGGGACCAGCCCACGACCTACGGCTCGCCGATCTACAAGACGCACCAGCCGTTGGCCGATGCCGCCACCGTGGCGCTGGCGAGAGGCCAGGGGGCGATCCTGCTCGGCAAGACGGTGACGACGGAGTTCGCCAACCGTCATCCCGGCGTGACGAGGAACCCGCACAACCCGGCACACACGCCGGGCGGCTCGTCATCCGGTTCTGCCGCTGCCGTCGCCGACTTCCAGGTCGTGCTCGCCACCGGCACGCAGACCGGCGGCTCGGTGATCCGGCCCGCCGCGTTCTGCGGCGTCGTCGGCTACAAGCCGACCTACGGCCATTTTGCCATTGCCGGCATGAAGGCCAACACCGAATGGCTCGACACGATCGGTGCCTATGCGCGCAGCGTCGAGGACATTGCGCTGTTTCGCGCCGCCCTGGTGGCAATGCCCTATCGGCCGATCGCCACGCTCGACAAGCCGCCGCGCATCGCCGTTTGCTTCACGCACCACAAGGCCGAGCTGTCGGCGGAAGGGACGGCAGCGGTGCAGGCTGCCGCGGCGCAGCTTGCCAAGGCAGGTGCGACCGTGAGCGAGATCGAGCTGCCTTCTCCGGTTCGCGACATGACCGAGGGGCAGCGCACGCTCAGCGCCTTCGATGGCCCGCGTGCCCATGCCGACGAGGCGCGCCGCTTCCCGCACCTCTTGAGCGAGAGCCTGAGGAACGACAAGCTCGCCGCCGGCGCGGAGATCGACTACGCGACCTGGGTCGCGGCTCGCAAGCTCGGCGAGACGGGCCGTGCCGCAGTCGATGCCATGTTCGGCGCGTTCGACGCCATTCTCACCGCGCCGGCGCCGGGCGAGGCGCCGCTCGGCCTCGAGGCTACCGGCAAGGCGACGTTCAACCTGCTGTGGACCTATCTCTGGATGCCGTGCGTCGCCCTGCCGTTCGCGAAAGGACCGACCGGCTTGCCGGTCGGCATACAGCTGGTCGGCCGCCAGCACGAGGACGCCGCCCTGCTCGACATCGCCGCCTGGACGCGGAGGGCCTTGTCATGAAGCATCTCAGCGCCAGCGAAGCGGTTACCGCCATCGAGGGCGGCAAGCTCACCGCCGAGAAGCTCGTGCGTGCCTGCCTCGATCGCATTGCCGAGCGCGAGCCGCTGGTGAAGGCCTGGGCTTTTCTCGATCCGGCCCTGGCGGTCGCCCAGGCGAAGGCCGCCGACGCGGCCAGGAGCGGCGTCCTGCGCGGCGTGCCGATCGGCGTGAAGGACATCATCGACACGCACGACATGCCGACCGGCCACAACTCGCCGATCTTCCAGGGCAAGGTGCCGTTCGGCGACGCCGCCTGCGTGGCGCTCTGTCGTTCCGCCAACGCGGTGATCCTCGGCAAGACCGTGACCACGGAGTTCGCCAACCGCCATCCCGGCGCCACCGTCAATCCGCACAACCCGGCACATACGCCGGGCGGCTCGTCGTCGGGCTCGGCCGCCGCCGTGGCCGACGGGCACGTACCGCTCGCCTTCGGCACCCAGACCGGCGGCTCGGTGATCCGTCCCGCGGCCTATTGTGGCGTGATCGGCTACAAGCCCACCTTCGGCGATTTCTCGCGCGTCGGCATCAAGATGCAGTGCCACTCGGTCGACACGCTGGGGCTGATGGCGCGCACGCTCGACGACATCGCGCTGTTCCGCGGCGCCGTTCTCAAGCTGCCGCCGATCCGGATCGATCGTGGCATCGCGCGGCCGCGCGTCGGCTTGTGCCGCACGCCAATCTGGAACGAGGCGGAGGCGGACACGAAGAAGCTGCTCGAAGCAACGGCCTCGAAGCTCGCCGACAAGGGCGCCTCGGTGATCGACGTCGCCTTTGCGTCGCCGTACGCCGACATCCTCGACGACCACGCCGCCATCACGAACTGGGAGGGCACGCGCAACTACGCCGACGAGCGGCTGCGCAATCCCGACAAGGTGAGCCGCGACCTGATGGACGGCGCGATGAAGCGCGGGCTCGAGACCAGCTTCGAGCGCTACGTTGCCGCGCAGCGCAAGGCGGTGGCGTTCCGCGCGCATGTCGATGCGCTGTTCGACAAGGTCGACGTGCTGCTCTGCCCCAGCGCCCCGGGCGAGGCGCCCAAGGGAGTCGAGTTCACCGGCGATCCGCGCTTCAACTCGATCTGGACCTTGGCCGGCACGCCCTGTGTTACCCTGCCCGCCGGCACAGGCGCGAACGGCCTGCCGCTCGGCATCCAGCTGGTCGGCCTGCGCCATGCCGATGACCGGCTGCTATCCACCGCCGCGTGGGTCGCAGCTCATCTCGACTGAGGTTCGTCATGCCCCGCATCAATGGTGAGAGACTGCTGGCCGATCTGCGCCGCATTGCCGATTTCGGCCGCTACGAGACCGGCGTGCATCGCCCGCACCTGTCGCCACAGGACGTCGAGAGCCGGCACTGGCTCGCCAACCGCATGAAGGAGGCCGGCCTCGAGCCGGTGATCGACGGCGTCGGCAACGTGATCGGCCGCAGCCCCAGGAGCGGGCCGCGCCTGCTCATGGGCTCGCACACCGACACCCAGCCGCGCGGCGGCTGGCTCGACGGCGTGATGGGCGTGATCTACGGCCTCGAGGTGGCGCGCGCTCTTGCCGAGGATCCCGACACCGCGCACCTTGCCGTCGACGTCGCCTCGTGGGCCGACGAGGAAGGCCACTGGGGCGGCATGATCGGCAGCAAGTCGTTCATCGGCCGCATCACCGAAGCCGACATCGACAATGCCCGGCATCGCGACGACGGCAGCAGGATGCGCGATGCGCTGAGGGCCGCCGGCCTCGACAAGATGCCGCGCATCGAGCTCGAGGAGGGGCGCTATCGTGCCTACCTCGAGGCCCACATCGAGCAGGGCGGCCTCCTGGAGGCGAGCGGCAAGCGGATCGGCGTCGTGACGGCGATCGTCGGCATTTATCAGTACCGGTTGGTGTTCAGCGGCATCCAGAACCATGCCGGCACCACGCCCATGCCGATCCGCAAGGATGCCGGCGTGGCGATGATGCGGCTCTACGAGGCCGTGATGGAGCGCTTCCCCGCGCTCGCCGGGCCGCGCAGCGTGTGGACGGTCGGCAAGATGTCGATCGAGCCCGGCGCGCCCGCGATCATTCCCGGCCGGGCCGAGATGATCCTGCAGTTCCGAGACGCCGATCCCGCCGTGCTGCAGCGCCTCGAGGCGGCCCTGCTCGAGATCGTCGACGAGCAGCAGAAGCGCGGGCCGTGCACCGTCGAGTGCACCAACCTCTCGCGCACCATGCCGGCGCCGATGGAGGAGCGCCTGCTCGATGCGTTCGACGAAGCGGCCGAAACGCACGCTCCCGGCCTGCACATGCGCATGCCCTCAGGCGCCGGCCACGATGCCCAGATCCTGGCGCAGCGCCTGCCGGCGGCGATGGTGTTCGTGCCCTCTATCGGAGGCATCTCGCACCATTTCACCGAGAATACCGCCGACGCCGACATCGTCCTCGGCTGTCAGGTCTTCGCCGACGCCGCGGCGAAGATCCTGAAGAGCAATTGAGAGCTGAACTCTCTTTCGTGTCATCCTGAGCGCAGCGAAGGATCTCATCGTCGTTCGCCGCGGGTGTATTCGTTGCAACCGGCAATGAGATCCTTCGCTGCGCTCAGGATGACAGGAGAACGTCAGGTCACTCCAGCCAGCCGACGCGCAGGCAGCCTGATCGAAAGCAAGGCAAGACCTTGCGTGATCGATGCAGGCTGTCCTTGTTGTGTCGGCGGAGGACTCTTGCATACTTGCCGGCGCGGCCACCTCGACCATGCGCAAGCATCTACACGCAGATCTGTTCGGCTGTTGCAGAGGAAAACAGCGCCCGCCTCGGCCGAGTGGCTGAGGGCTGGCCAGTCGACGCCATGCCAATCCACCTCGACGTCTTCCATCCCAACCGCATCGTCGTCGTCGTCGCCCGCGGCGCGATCACATCGGACGATGCCGTCCAGGCGGTTCGCGAGTTTGTCGAGAAGGGGATGATCCACTACCGAAAGATCATCGACGTCTCGACGGCGCGGTCGGATATGGACGTCGAGCAGCTCAAGGGGCTCGCTGCCCTTATCCGGTCGAGCCCCCGGGCGGCGAACCGCGGGCCGCTGGCGTTCGTTGTCGATCGCATGGGCAACTCCCTGGCGCAAGTCTTCGCCGAGCTGACGGAAGCCGAGCGGCCGGTCAAGGTGTTCACCAGCCTGAGCGAGGCCCGGCGCTGGCTCGACGAAAATTCGACGGTCTGAGCTCCTGCCCCTTACTCGAAGCACTGGGCGGCGCGGATCGAGCAGGAGTCCGCGGGGACGCGCCGATTGCAGTCGTTCCAGGCGATGTCGCGCGCCTCGTCGCGCGTGGCGCCCGAGCCGGCGCCGAAGGCATTGCCGGGACCGCTTCGCGCGTAGGCGACGCATCGCGCAACCCCCAGGAGGACCAGCCGGCATCCCGGGCCGCACTCGCCCGAGGCCGTGGCCTCGGCTGCCGCGCTGGTCGCCATGCCGACGGCGAAGCCGTAGTTGCGCCCTCCGTCGGTGGCGACGGCGACCCAGGTATGCTGCTGGGCGCGCAGCGCGCCCACGACGGTGACCGCAATCGCGGCGGCCAGGCCGATCGCCGCCGCCAATCGTCGAGCGTAGGTCACGCTACGAGGCTCCACGCGAGCTCGGCGCGCTCGCGCGCTGCCCGGCTCATCTTCACCGATTCCGGGTTGGACGAGTTTCCCTGCAGGCCGCGGCGATAGACGCCCTGGGCGATGGCGGCGAGCCGGAACAGGGAGAAGGCGAGATAGTAGTTCCAGTGCGGGATCGAGTCGCGACCCATGCGGCGGCAGTAGGCGGC